>JAPLOD010000546.1 GCA_026692735.1 Planctomycetota bacterium
GCGGCGCTGGGCGCGTGCCTGCTGCTTGCGGCAGTGGCGTGGGCGGGCGGGTTCTTCGCGCTGATCCTGAAGCACCACGTGGCCGTTGTAGGACAATCTGCCAGATTGTCCCCGTCGTGGAAAACCATGAGCACCGCCGCGGCCATCCTGGTTGTCGCGGGCTTCCTGGGCACGATCGTGGACAGCGTCCTGGGCGCGACCGTGGAAGGCCGCTACAGCGGGGTTGGTAAGGGCGCGGTCAACTTCGCGTGCACGCTGACCGGCGCCGTGGCTGCGGGCGGGCTGACCGCCGCGTGGCTGCGCTAGCGGCGAAGACGTTACTTCGGGCCGCGGGCCTTCAGTTGCGCCACGTACTCAGCGACGCCCTGCTCGATGTCCACTTTCGGATCGTAGCCCAGCAGCTTGCGGGCCTTCTCGATGGAGAGCGTGCCGCGCTCGGGGCGGCTGGTATCCGACGGCTTCTCGATCAGTTCGGCGCTGGGGAAGTGCTTCTTGACCTCAAGCGCGAACTCACGCACGGAGCGCGCGTTGCCGCGGGTGACGTTGAAGGTCTCGTTGGCGGCCGCGGGGGCGGTCAGGGCGCGCGCGAAGCCGCCGGCAAGGTCGGTGACGTAGGTGAAGTCAATCCTGGAACGGCCGCCGCCGTGGAGGACGAGTGGTTTGCCGCGCATCGCGTTCTCGATCATGATCTGCGTCACGCGGCGGTTGCAGTCGCCGAAGCCGTAGACGGCCGAGGGCCGCACGATCACGTATTCGAAGCCGTGCTGTTTGGCGTAGGCGCGGGTCAGGATCTCGCCGGTCAGCTTGGTGCCGCCGTACACGTCAATCGGCTCGGTGGGATGCTCTTCGTCGGCAATGTCCCGTTTGAAGTTCCCGTACACGAAGCTGGAGCTGGTAAAGATGAAGCGCTTGACGCTGCCGCAGGCCTTGACGCCTTCCAGGACGGAGAGCGTGCCGTCCACGTTGATCTGCAGGGCCTCGGTGGGGTAGAGCGTGGATTCCTTGGCGCTGGGCAGCGCCGCCAGGTGAATGGTGGCGTCGGGCAGCCACTCGTTCATGAGCTGCTGCATGCGCTTCTGCACGCGGATGTCGCCGCGCTCGATGCGCACCTTGTCGCGCAGGCCGTCCATGCGCGCCTTCAAGAAGAACTGATAGTTGCTCTCGAACGGGTCAATGAAGTTGATGAACGCGTCGAAGAGCAGCAGCTCGAAGCCCTGCTTAAGCAGCTCGCGTGCCAGGTATGAGCCGACGAAACCACAACCGCCGGTGATAAACACCTTCCTGATCTTCGTCTCCACGGTCCTACTCGTCTCCTGTCTTGTCTTCGCGGCCCCCGAACGGCCGGAACGCCTCGGGCGCCGGCGGATGCTCCGGATCAGGCTCCGCGACAACGTATCTCTCGCCGCCGCGCAGGACGCCGAGCGCCTCGGTCTTCAGCGCCGTCTTCAATGCGAGGTTTCTACCCAAAAGACTTTCGGCTACCAGCAACTTTGTGCCGGGAGTGCCGAAGAAACGCTCCTTCAGCGCCGGGGCCTTGATGTCGTCCAGCGGCTCATTCGGCCGGTCAAGATACCACACCGCCTCGTTGGAGCTCAGCCCCAGCAGGACCACGGGCTGCCCCTGCAGCTTGTCACGCACCGCGCGGTAGAACTTCTCGTGGTTCGCCAGACGTTCGGCGACCGGCCGCCCGACCATCTCGAATCCGAGGGAGACCACCGCCGCCATGCTCAGCACCAGCAGGCTGGCGCCGAAGCGCCGGCCGCGCTGCATCTCGCCCGCCGCCCGCCAGGCGCAGGCCGCGATCAGGGCGCACAAGGCGATCAGGCGGGCCCGTTCACTGGGCGCGAGAGGAGGGAGCGTCTGGATTTTGGATTTCGGATTTCGGATTGCGGATTGCGGATTGGGGACTGCGGATTGCGGATTGGGGATCGGTGCGTGCCATGTAAAGCCGCTTCCCGCGACGAGGACGGCCGCGCCCAACCCCAGTACCAATGCGCGCCATCCGCGCCCGACGGGTATGCCCTCGCGCGTGAGCAAAGCTTCGTCCCATGCCCACGCGAGAGCCAGCGAGATGTAGGGGTACAGCGGCAGCAGGTAGAGCGGCCGTTTGCTTACGGCTATCCCCAGGAAGAAGAACGAGACGAACAGGGCGCAGAGGAGAAAGCGCGCGGGGTCCGGGTTTCGGGTTTCGGGTTTCGGCTTCCGCAATTGGCGCAGGCCCCACCATGCCGCGGCAAGCAACGGAATGGCCCACAGCGCAAAGTTCTCACCGAGCGTGCCCAGGTAGAAGATGAAGGGCCAGGGATGCTGGGTGTGGTCTTTGGCGCCGATCGCGCGCAGGACGTTTTCGGTCCAGTACACGGAGCCGGTGTTGTAGCCCGAGCGCTGCACCACCACCGACCACCACATGCCGAGCGCCACGGAGAGCGGCACGCCCCACCACAGGCCGGCGTGCGTGAGGTCTCCGAGCCGGCGCGTCCAGAACAGATAGACGAGCAGCGGGACAACCACGAACATGCCGACCAGAAACGGCCCTTTGGTCAGGCATGCCAGGCCGAGGCAGAGGTAGAAACCCAGCAGCGGGAGGAAGGTATTAGCTCTTGGCTCTTGGCTCTTGGCCCTTGGCTGCGTGCGGATTCGCTCCAGCGCGATGTGGACGAACAGCCAAGCCCAAACGATGAACGCGGTGAGTGTCATATCCACGACCAGTTCACGCGACACCTTGTGGAACTCGCCGCTGGTCAGCAGTACGCCCGCCGCAATGAGACCGAAACGCGCGGAGCGCAATCGGACGCCAAGAAGGAACGTGCCCACCAGCGTAAGCAATCCCATCAGCAGCGGCCCGACGCGGAAAGCTGTCACCAGGTCCAGCCCCGCCGCCTGACCGGCCTTCCCGGTCACCGCGATCAGCCAGTAGAGGAGGGGCGGCTTGACGAGGCGCGGCTGCGCATTGAAGAACGGGACGAGCCAGTCCTGCAGAGAGTCGGCGCGCAACATGGTGCGCGCCGCGGCCGCGTAGCGCGGTTCATCGGGATTCGCGATGGTCTGGATGTGGATGTTCCAGACGGTGATGAGGAAGTAGGCAGCGCTCAGGACGAGCAGGGACGTCCAAAGGCGCAGTGACGTTGCGGGCTGCAATTCGGCATTCATGCTCAGGCTTGTTCGTTTCCCAGACTCTTGGCAATGATTTCCTTCACGAATGCGGGCATTTCTTTCTGCAGCGCTGTGGTTCTCTTTTTCAAACGGTCGTAATCGCCAACCTCAGCACCCGTCCACATGATATCAAGCCGGCGAACTGGACGCATCGCAATGTGCGTGTAGTGTTCGGGATAGGCCCAGTAACAGGAGCGACAGATGCTGGCGTCCTTCTTCTCAAGCCAGTTCACACAGTGCTCACACGACCATGATTTGGCGCGATTGGCCGAGGCGCACAGCAGCGTGAAATCCTTGGGGTTCAAGGGTTCTGAAGCGGCGTCCCCAGCGACCTCAAATGGAATACGGTGGTCAATTTGCAGGGCGCGTTCGTCAAACGGCTCAAGGTAGATGGCGCAGCGCGCGCCATGCTGTGTGACCAGCATTTGCTTTAGTTTCTTGGTGAATGCGGTGCGGCCGGCAAGTTTGCCGAACCTGGCCTTGGCCGGGTCACCAAAGCGATAGGCAGCGATTTTGCGCCCATCCGTGCCCTCGACCCGGAACATTTCAATGGGGATGCCGTTTTCCTTGACGTCGCGCACCGCCCGCAGCGGATGGTTGTAGCCGTACTTGTCCTTTAGCTCCTGCGTTGTTATGAACCCGTGCTTGAGAATGTGATCAATGACCGTCCGGGGACGCTTAGCCTTAACCTGTTTGTATAGTTTCACAAAGGCTTTAGGGAGCTTGGGCGGCGTCATACTCCCACCTCCCATAAACACATCTGCTCGCTCCGCGTGAACCGATAGATCGTTTTTCGATTGCGCAATTCCGCCGCTAACGCTGGCGATAGATAGAGCGACTCATACGTGGCCTCGTCCCTGCCAAGAAGCGTAGCTTGCGTTGAGCGCCCTGCATCCAGTTCCATGTGGGCAAGTTTGAGGTCTTCGGGAAGCATCCGCCCATGCACCCTGGTTCCCGTCCGCCCATCATAGCTGACAATGTATCTGATATGTTTTGCGTTGAGTTGCTCAAGCACCTCGACGAATTCACAGAACTGCACACTGGCAAGATACCGCGTGTCCCGGTTGCCACAGACGCCCTGATACGGCGGATCCATGTACACCAAGTCCTCTCTGCAAGCATGGAGGACGACATCCCGGTAATTGCGTGACGAAAAGGTTGTTCTGCCTTTCAGAAGAGATGAAGCTCCGTAGATGTGCTCCCGCATGGTAGCGGGTGTGGCGCCTTTGCGGCGATTGTCCGGGCTTTGGTTGAATTCCCCGTTTGCGTTGTACCGGACTGATGCTTTCACACACCGGGCCAGAAGGTAAAGAAAACAGTCCGGCCTTCCAGTAAGGTTAAACTGATCCCTGACCTTTCTGTAAAAAGCCTTGGGATCGTCAAGCTGTTCATTCCAGAGAGCCTCGTACGCAATGGCCAGCTTGTCGGGCGTGTTGACAATGGCGCGCCACAGGTCCACGAGAGGCTTGTTTAGATCATTGATGTGAAAACACTTTGCGCGCCGGTGGGCTGCGGCAGCCAAGGAGATTGCCGCTGATCCCGCAAAGGGTTCATGCAGCGTCTCGATTTCGGCGGGGAAACAGCGCAGGATTTCATCCGCAAGGTTTCGCTTGCTGCCTTGATAGGGTATGGGATGCGGTACGTTCATGCGTGTGCCTGTCTACTGCCACTTTGCCGTGCGGTCAACCGGCAGAAGCTCTCACGTCGTAGAAGCCGGTCTTGAGCCGCTTCTTGCAGCGCAGCAGTTCGGGGAAGCCGGTCAGGGCTTTGCGCAGCGCGCTGTACTTCGACGAACCATGTCTGCGCGCCTCGTGGCGCGTCCCGGCCTCGCCGATACGCTTGGGGTCGAGGCCGCGGCGCACCAGGATGGGGATGAGATAGCGGTGGTCGTTCTCGATCAGCGTCAGGTCTTTGACGAAGCTGCTTCTGAGCGCCGTGAAGTTGCTGGCCGCGTCGCTGACGGGACAGGTCATCAAGAGGCGGATGAGGACGTTGCCGAGCTTCGAGATGGCGATCAGCGTGCCGGCATGCCGGCGTTTCATGCGGATCGCATTGCACAGATCGAGCCGGCCGTCTTCCACCGGCGCCACCAGCAGAGGAATGTCCTCCGGCAGGTTCTGCAGATCGGCATCCATGGTGACGATGATGTCGCCCGTGGCGTGGCGAAAGCCCGTGTCGAAGCCGCCGGTCTGGCCGGAACGCCGCGGGTTGCGGACCGGTTTCAGCCGCGGATGCGCCGCGGCCAGTTCCCGCAGCAGTTCCAGGCTGCCATCGGTGGAAAGGTCGTCGCAGGCCACGTGCTCCCAGTCGCGGCCGTCCTTGGCCGCGCGCCACGCCTCCATGGTCTTCTCGATGCGCTCGACCAGCTCCGGAATGTTGGCCGTTTCATTATGAATGGGAGTAAGGATGGAAACCTTCATCAGGTGTCAGGCCCCCTCCGCCTCCGCCACGGAGGGCCGCCTGACGCCGCTGAGGACGTACACCAGGCCGCCGATCAGGCTGGAGATCAGCATCACACCCAGGAACCAGGTCAGAGACAACGCCATGGCCCGGCCCTTGATCTCCGGGCCCAACTGTCCCATCAGCACCGCGCAGAAAATGCCCTCCCGAACGCCCACGCCGTTGAACGTGATCGGCAGCAGACAGGCCACCGCCTGGAAGGGCACGAGCGCGACGAACAGCAGGAACCCCGCCTCGATCTGCAGCCCCTGGGCGAGCAGCCAGACCAGGAGTATCTCGCTGGCCTGGTACACGACCGAGAGGGCGAAGGCCCACAGATACCGCGTCCAGGGCATGCGGTATTCCTGCACGGCCTGGTGCAGCCGGTTGATCTTGACGCCGACGAAACCGAGGCGCCAGCGCGTGGTCAGCGCCGTCACGAAGCGGCAGAACTCGTCGCTGAACACCACGATGTTGGCCATGACGTAGCCGCAGCAGAGCAGCACGAAGAGCGGCCACAGAGGCACGACGTACCGAACCTTGTAGAAGGTGGCCTCAATGCTTGCCGAGGGCAGCACCATGGACGCCGCCGTCCCCACCGCCAGCAGCGCCGCCAGGCCCACGTTGCGGTCCATGAACACGGACGCCAGCGCTGCGGACTTGCTGCCTGTATGCCGGCTAAGACCCACGACGCGAACCACGTCGCCGCCAATCGAGGTCGGCAGGCACATGTTGAAGAACATCCCGCTATAGTAATACTGCACCATGCGCCAGAAACTCACCGGCCGCCCCACCATCGCCGAAAGCTGGCCCCAGCGATACGCGGAAAGCGCCTGGCCCAGAAGATTGATGACAATGGCGCCCAACAGGATGAGCAGCGGAAATTCGGCCATGCGGTGGAGGATCCCCTGCACTTCGACCCCATGCTCGTACAGCAGGTAGCCCACAAGGGCCACGCCGACGCACAGGCGCAAGAGGAATCTCCAGACAGACATCCCCAATCCGATCTCCGCTGCGAAAGATTCAGACCGCTTACCACGCGGGATACTTCAAACTCTTTATCGGAGAAACGTTAGCCTCGGCAGGAGGGAAATCAAGTTGCGCCCCGCCAGCCCTGGCTGGGCGGCGCCGGTGCCGCGGCCACCGCAGGCCGGCCCGTGCGGGCTTCAAAGGCCGCGGCGGCGATAAGCAGCTCCAGACAGTTGCCGGCCCACGCCAACCGGCGGCTGCTCATGCCAACGAACATGAACGGTTCCCACAGCAACTGGCACACTTGCAGCACCTGCAGGAACTGACCGCGCACCGCCGGGTTCCTGGCGGGCAGAACATAGAGGAAGATCACCGCGGGGACGATGATGGACGCCGGCACGCCCAGCAACAGCGCCCACGCCTGGCCCACGGTTATGAGCCGGCCAGCTCCAGGAACATGCAGCGCCCAGCGGACGCGCATAGTGCCGGCGACGGCGCCGCCCTGCGCTCGAACGAGGCCCTCGCTGATGCCGAGCCCCTCCGCGGTAAAGCTCAACTCCAGCGCCCCGGGCCGCTCAACGTGTATCTGGCCGACACGCCCCCCGGCGCTCGACCATGCCGAGTTGGCATAGTTCAGCGGGTTCTGGAGGTTCAACGCCAGGACATCCATGACGGCCTGAGGCGTTGGCGCTTCGACTTCCGTTTCACCGGCGACAACCAGGCCGTTCGCCGCGATCTCCTGGAACGCGGGATCATCACGTATGACGCCGGGAATGCGGCCGGAGAGTTTCAGACGCCGCCCCCACAGGAACGCGAAGAGCGACACCGCCGTCCCCGCGGCAAAGACCAGATACAGGATGAACTCTTCCACGCCGGTAGCCATGTACGCCGCCATTAAAGGGAAAAACTGCGGGATTGGAACTGCAGAATTGGCCAGCGGTCAGCAGGCAATGCTCAGAAGGCGAAAGTCCCGCACGAACGGCCGGCCACTTACTGCCCGCCGCTCGGCGCCGGCTGCGCTGGATGCTTCTGCAGTTCGTCGTGACAGAGGCTCAGCGTGCGGAGCGCAAAGGCTGTAACCATGACCGCGTCGTCTTCTTTCCAGCGGTTGGACTGCATGTTGCACCACGAGCCGTCCGGGCGCTGCAGGGAGAGGAGCTTATCGCTGAGTTCCCTGGCCCACACATGGGTCTTACCGTCGGTGGTTGCTATCAGCGCCTCTCCGTATGCCGTGAGCGCCTTGGACATGGTCAGAAAGTAGTAGAAGAGCCCGTCAGCGCCGATGTTGCGGTTCTCATCGAGCGTGTAGTTGTCGCAGACCCAGCGGAAGGCGGAGACCACTCGCGGGTCGTCTTTGCCGACGTTGAGATACAGGAAACTCTTCAGGTTGGCGTAACTCATCAAGCCGTAGCTTTTCGGTATGCGCTTCCCGTCTCTGGTGAGCTCAAAGCCCGCCTTGCTTTCGCCGGGCCGGTAAAAGGAGCCGCCATCGCTCCCGACGGCGGTGCCCGGCGCCGGCTGAGCGTTGGTCTCCGCATTGTTCTGGAGCCGGGAGAGGAACTTCTGCGCGTTCACGAACGCCGGATCGCCTTCCTTGAGCCCCGCGGCCTTCAGGGCTTCGACCCACTGCGCCGTCACATCGCCGCTGGTACGGCCTTCAGTCTTGTAGCCCGCAGCGCCGAAATTCGGGCTGGACTCATCGTCCTTGTACTGCACCGCCAGGAGGTACTCCTTGGCCCGCTGGATCGCCGGCGCATGGGCGGGGTTTTCGAGGGCGGTGAGCGCCATGATGCTGACGGCGGTCGTATACGTCTCCAGCGAGAACTCCGGCGTGCAGATCGAGCCGTCCTTCTGCTGGTGGGACAGGATCGCCCGTGTGGCCTTGGCCAGGAAGGGCTGATCCGCCTCGCGGCAGTTGTCCGGCGAGCGGGCGATGGCGTCCACCACGACGGCGGTGAAGCCGGGCTTGGGGTCAATGATCCCTTTCGAGAACTCGCCATCCGCCTCCTGGTGCACCTTCAGGAACTCGATCCCGCGCCTGATGGCGTCGAGCACCTTGTCGCCGCTGGCCTGGACGGCTTGGGGGGCGGTCGTCGGCGTGGAATGATGAGGTGTCTCGAAGAGGTACAGGTACGCCGCTACCAGCACCAGGAAAACGAGCACCCCCAGCAGGACCCTGAGTGCCTTCTTCCACCGCGAGGGAACGGGCGCCGGCGACTGGGGGGGCAGTTCCTTGGCACTGGTCATGAGCGAACTCCTTTCGGCCTCAGGGCCATCAGCCTACCACACGGCCGGCGTTTTCGACACCACCACCCGCGGCCCCAGAACCCCCGTTCACGGGGGTTGCGCCGCGCTGGGCTTAAGCCCAATGGCACTGCGGGCAACCGTCGTGAACGACGGTCCCGGCTTCCGTATCCACCGCCCACCCCCGGCTGAAGCCGGGGGTTAGTGGGACGGTTCACGGTTGGGTGTGTCAGCGCGCGCTCGTGCCACGGGCGGGACGCCCGTGGTACCACGAACGTCTCGTTCGTGGCATGGGCATCCTGCCCATGTCCACGGCCTGGAAGGCCGTGCCACGGGGTCACAGCCGTGCGTGAACTGCTCTAGTGAGGCGGTTCACAGAGGGTCACCAACTTCTGCGGCGCTGTACCAAGTGACGGGCCGTCCCCGCTCCGCTTGAAGCCGGCCGCCAGCCTTCTATGATACCGCGCTCCAGAAGGCGGTACTTCAGGCATGGCAGTCGTTGACAGTCAAGCACCCGCCGCACAAGCCGAGCCCGAACCATCTTCCGAAGCCGCCCCCGTCTCCGCCACTTCACAGGGCTTCGTTCCCCCGTTGGCGCCGCACGTCCTGCGCCGCAGCCTGTGCCTCTCGGCGGCGGCGAGCGCGCTCGGGGCCGTCTTCTTCACAGGCGCTGTTCCTGTGGGGCATCGGCGGCAGCCGCGTCTTCTGGCTCGTCATCGGCCTGATCACGCTCCTGCGTCCGGACTGGCTCCGCGCCGACATCGCCTTTCGCTGGCTGACGGTGCTGATCATCCTCTTTTCGTTCATCCACGCCGCCGGTTCGCCCGCGTGGCTGTCATGGATCGCGGATCTGGTGCCGGCGAAGTTACAGGGGCGGTACTGGAGCCTGCGGCAGGTAGGGTGCGCGGGGGCCTGCGTGCTGGCGCGGCTCGCGAGCGGCTACTACCTCGACGCCCACCGGAACCCCAAAGGCTACGCGCTGCTCTTCCTCCTCGCCGCGGTCATCGGCATCGCGGACGCTTTGATGTTCCTTGGCGTGGCGCACCGCAGGCCGAAGCGGCGTGTGGGCGGGCGGCACGTCATCGCGGAGTTCGCGCACCGCCTGCGGGTCCCCGCCTTCCGCCGGCTGTGCGGCGTGTACCTGCTGTGGAGCATCTCAAACTGCCTGATCGGCCCGACCTGCTACTACTTCATGCGCGACCAGGTCAAGATGGGCGTCGTCTCGTTCGCGGTGGTGGAGGCCATCTGTCTGACCGCCTACACTGTCTTCAGCTTCCTGTGGGGCCGCTATTCGGACCACCACGGCCACCGTGGGCCGCTGGTGCTCTGTCTGCTGCTGCACAGCATTTGCCCGATCTTCTACTTCCTCGCCGGCCCGCACGACGCGGCCTACGTGGCGGTGTGCTGGACGATCGGCGCGATGGGGTTCAGCGGCATCAACCTGTTCATGTGGCCGCTGGTGATCCGCTACACCAAGGTGGCGGGCGCCGGGCGCGAAATGGGCATGGCGGCGTTCAACGTGGTGCTCGGCCTCGCAAGCTTCCTGGCCTTCATGGTCGCCGACCGCGCGATCTACGACGCCGCGGGCTACTGGGTGGGCGGCCCCGGCCGCGGGCCGCGCGCATGCCTGGCGATCATGGCTGTGTGCATGGTCCTGCGCCTGGCTGCGGCCGGGCTGGCGTACCTGCTGCCGCAGGAAGCAGCCGACACGACGCCCGAAGCCGTCATCAAACAGATCGTCACCACGAGTCCTCTGCGTGCGGGACTGTCCTTCGTGATGTACATTACCGGCCAGGAGGTCTGGCAGGAACTGGGCGACGACGATGAACAGCCGCAAGCGCCCGACGCCGAACTCGCCGCCCGCCTCAAGAACGTGCCGCTTACCGGCGACAAGCTGCAGCCGGAGTGCGCCGCGGCGTCGGCGTCCAGCGACGCCGCACGCGGCGCGGATGGACCGAAGGAACGGTAGGAGAGACCGCATGAAATACGTTGTGCTTTGCCCGGATGGCGCCGCCGACTGGCCCAGCCAGGCGCTCGGCAACCGCACGCCCCTGGAGGCCGCGAACCTGCCCAACCTGGCGCGCATGGCCGCTGCCGGGACGGTGGGCCGGGCGCTGCATGTTCCACCGGGCATGGACAGCGGCTCGGACATCTGCTGCATGTCGCTGCTGGGTTTCGATCCCGCCAGGCATCACTCGGGACGCGCGCCGCTCGAAGCCAAGTCGCTGGGCGTGGAACTGTCTCCCGAGGACGTGGCGGTGCGCTGCAACACGGTCACCATCGAGGGCGGCATTATGGTTGACTTCACCGCCGGCCACATCACGACGGAGGAAAGCCGGCAACTCATCGAAGCCCTGGAGAAGGCCTGCGGCGGCGCGGGCCTGCATTTCTACCCCGGCGTCAGCTACCGGCACCTGCTGGTCATACGCCGGCCTGAAGCGCTGCGCGCGGCCTGCACGCCGCCGCACAATATCACCGGCAGGGAAGTGGCCAGCCACCTGCCGCAGGGAGACGACGCCGGCGTGCTGCTGGACCTGATGCGGAAATCGGAGGCGGTCTTTGCCGCCCACCCCGTCAACACGGCACGCGTCAAAGCAGGCCAGTCGCCCGCGACTCAGATCTGGCCGTGGGGCCATGGGCGGCGGCCCAGCCTGCCGCTCTTCAAGGACAGCTACGGCCTCAGCGGCGCCGTCGTCAGCGCCGTGGACCTGATGCGCAGCCTCGGGATGTACCTGGGCTTCGAGGTGCTCCAGGTGCCCGGCATCACCGGCTACATTGATACCAACTACGCCGGCAAAGGCCGCGCGGCCCTGGAGGCCCTCGCGCGGCTGGACCTGGCGTTCATCCACGTCGAGGCGCCCGATGAGTGCGGGCACCAGGGCGATACCGCGGGCAAGATCGAGGCGCTCGAACGCATTGACGCGGAGATCGTCGGCCCTCTGCTGGAGAGCCGCGAAAGCGCGGCGGGGGAACTGCGGATGCTGGTGTGCCCGGATCATCCGACGCCCGCGGCGCTGAAAACGCATGCCGCCGAGCCGGTGCCGTTCGTGGCCTGGGGCCCGGGCTTTGTGGCCAACGGGCTGAGGTACAGCGAGAGCCAGTCGCGGCTGTCCAAGGTGGTCATTGAGCACGGGCACGAGCTGATGGGGAGGTTCCTGAAGGGCGAGCTGGGGTAGAGCCGGCGATGTACCGGCTTTCCAGCCCGTCACCGCCTCCTTTGGGGGCGCATCCTTTCTTGACTATTCCTCGCACGGGATAAGCTCGACATCCCTGTCGGGTGGCACTGCGAGCTAGCTCGCAGTGCCACGGCCGGCGGAGAGTATCCCGCGTGCCTGTCGAGCCAGGCCGTTACTGAGTGGAGAAGCCCACATTCTGCTCTTGGAAACCAACACATGAAAATCCTCGTCATCGGTTCCGGCGGCCGCGAACACACCCTGTGCTGGAAGCTGGCGCAAAGTCCGCGGGTCGAGAAGCTGTACTGCACACCCGGCAACGCCGGCATCGCGGGCGTCCGCTGCCGGAACGGCATGCCGGTTGAGCTGGCCAGCGCCAAGGCGGACGACATCGAAGGCATCCTGCGGCTGGCGCGGCGGGAACGTCCCGACCTGATCGTCGTGGGGCCTGAAGCGCCGTTGTGCGCGGGGATCGTGGACAAGGTGGACCTGGAGCTTGGCATCCCCTGTTTCGGCCCGCAGAAGCGCGGCGCGGAACTGGAAGGCTCCAAGGTCTTCGCCAAGTCGCTGCTGCGCAAGCACGGCATTCCGACGGCCGATTTCACCGTTTTCAGCGACCCGGAAAAGGCCCTCACCTACGTGCGCGAACACGGCGGGCCGCTGGTCATCAAGGCCGATGGCCTGGCGGCCGGCAAGGGCGTGATCATGGCCAAGGACGCCGCGGAAGCAGAGGCGGCGGTGAGGCGCACCATGCTTGACGGCGAATTCGGGGCGGCGGGCCATAAGATTCTCGTGGAGGAGACGCTGGTGGGCGAGGAGGCGTCGTTGCTGGCGCTCACCGACGGCCAGACGCTGGTGCTGCTGCCTAGCGCTCAAGACCACAAGCGCGTCGGGGACAACGATGCGGGGCCCAACACGGGCTGATGCTCACCGAGAACGGACCCAAGGTGCTGGAGTACAACGTCCGCTTCGGCGACCCGGAATGCCAGTGCATCATCCCGCGGCTCACAACCGACCTCGTGGATGTGATAGAATGTGTGTTGGCGGAGAAGCTCGATGGCTGCGCACTGGACATCGTGGACGGGGCCAGCGTCTGCGTGGTCATGGCGGCGCAGGGATACCCGGGCGCGGTGGTCACAGGTGCAGAGATCAAGGGCCTGAATGCGGACGGTCAGTTGGACGGCGCTCCTGACGTGCAGGTGTTTCACGGCGGAACGGCGCGTACCAAAGACGGCCGTCTCGTCACTAACGGAGGGCGTGTGCTGGGGGTGACGGGAACCGCGGCCACGCTGCCGCTGGCGGTGACGCGCGCCTACGAGGCCGTGGAGCGGATCAGCTTCAGCGGCGCGCACTTCCGGCGCGACATCGCGGCGCGCGCACTCAAGCGGCGACGGATCTGATTGGAACCGCAGATGAACGCTGATGGGGGTTGGGGGGTTGGGGGTTGGGATTTCGGGTTTTGGATTTTGGATTTTGGATTTTGGAATGGCGCTGGCGCGTTGTAGGCTTGAGACGAGATGCGCACAGAGTATCTGACTCTGGATGGCGGCCCCGGTGATATGGCCAAGATCGGCCACGCGGCGAGGCTGTTGCAGGCGGGCGCGCTGGTGGCGTTTCCGACCGAGACGGTGTACGGCCTGGGCGCCGACGCGCGGAACATGGAAGCCCTGGTGCGGCTGACGGCCGTCAAGGGACGCCGGGAAGGCAAGCCCTATTCGCTGATGGTCCCTTCGCTCCGTCATGCCGAAGCGGCCGCCGGCGGCTTTCCCCGCATTGCCCGGAAGCTCGCCCGCCTCTACTGGCCGGGCCCATTGACGATCGTGGTGCCCCGGCGCGGCGGCGGCACGGTGGGGCTGCGCCTGCCGGAGCATCCGGTGGCGCGTGCCTTGTTGGCCCATTGCGGTTTTCCGCTGGCCACGCCCAGCGCCAACCGTTCTGGGATGCCCGAACCGGTGAGCGCCGCACAGGTGCGCGAGGCGCTGGACGGCGAGATCGCCCTGATCCTGGACGGCGGTCCGGCGCGCCAGGGCCGGCCGTCGGCCGTGGTGCGTGTCCTCAACGAGACGCTGCAGATCCAGCGGGAAGGCCTGATCACGAACGCCGAGCTGCTCGAAGCCGCCAGCCCGACCGTGCTCTTTGTCTGTTCCGGGAACACCTGCCGCAGCCCGATGGCTGCCGGCTTCTGCCAGTTGGGCATGGCTGAGGCGCACAAGCCGCCGACCTCCGCGTACGCGGGGGGCGAGGGCCTGCCGTTCCGGGTGCTGTCCGCAGGCACGAGTGTCATCGGGCAACGCGGGGCCGACAAGCTGGCGATCGAGGCCATGCGCGAGGTCGGCGTGGACATCTCCGGCCACCGCACCCGGCCCCTGACGCCGGTCCTCGTGGACCGTGCCGACTGGATTTTCGCCATGACCCGGGCGCAGCGCGACAGCATCGTGGCGTTGATGCCGACCAGCGCGGAGCGTGTGCAGTTGCTGTCGAGCCGCAATGAGGACATTTCCGACCCGGCCGCCGGCTCGCTGGAGCTGTACCGGCGGGTGCGTGACAGGGTCGCGAGTTGTCTGCGCGATGTCGTGAGGCTGGTTGGAGGAACCTGACAGTTCAGAACTGCGAGTTCAGGCACAGGGCTGTGAGGAACGACGGCGAGTCGCTCTGTTGCGGTTGATTCTGTGGTTGTAGTTCTGGATTGCCGATTGAGCCATGGCTACCGATCCCCTGATTGGCCAGACCGTCGGCGGCTGCGAGATCCTCGAGGTTCTCGGCCAAGGCGGCATGGGCGTGATCTACAAGGCCCGCCAGAAGTCCCTGGACCGCGTTGTCGCACTGAAAGTCCTCGCCCCCCATCTCGCCAACGACATCAATTTCGTCTCCCGCTTCCAGAAAGAAGCCCGCGCCATCGCCAAGGTCAACCACCCCAACATCCTGGCGGTGTACGACGTCGGCGACGACCAGCACACCAACTACATGATTATGGAGCTGATAGACGGGCGCAGTCTGGCCGAGCTCCAGGCCGAGCGGCGCGGCGCGATCCCGTGGGAAGAAGCCATGGACTACATCCGCCAGGCGTCCCAGGGACTCGAAGCCGCCCAGGCCGTGGGCATCATCCATCGGGACATCAAACCCGAGAACCTGATGCTCACCAAGAAGGGCGTGATCAAGGTCTCCGACTTCGGCCTGGCCAAGGAGGCGGATGCCGGCTCGGGGGCCACGTCGGTTGACGCCGTGATGGGCACGCCGGCGTTCATGAGTCCGGAGCAGTGCGACGGCAAGAAAGTGGACGGCCGCTCCGACACCTACAGCCTCGGCGGGACGTTCTACCGGCTTGTCACAGGGCGCCTGCCCTTCGAAGCCGAGACCGCGATGTCCATGATGTACCGCCACAAGCACGAGGCGCTCATCCCGCCGCATGAGATCGTCGCCACAATCCCCGAAGCGATCTCGGATGTGATCGTGAAGATGATGGCCAAGAAGCGCGAGCAGCGCTATCAGACGATGACCGAGGTCATTGACGCTCTGGAAGGGGCCAGGCGTCCGGCGGCGTCGCCGTTCGCTGCGGCGGGCTTCGGCACCGCCTCACCGGCGCCCGCTCCCGCTTCTGTCTTCCCCGGTGCGCCGGTGGCCCTGCCGGCGGGCGTGGCGCCTGCTGCCGCGCCGTTCCCGGCTGGGGTGGACGAGGACCGGGAGCCGCCGTCGGGGATGTTTGGCGCGGGTTCCGCGGGCGGGTTCAGCCGCCCGGCTGTCGGGGGCGATCACATGCCTGCGCAGCCTTCGACCGTCAGCGGGCGCATGCCTGCGCAGCCGGGGCCGCCGGGGGGGTTCGGGGGCGTCCCCGACTCGTCCTCGCGGCTCAGCATGCCCAGCAGCGTGATGGGCCTTGGCGGGGCGGGTTTGGCTGCGCCGGACGAAGGCTTCACCAATGTGGCCCGCGGGGATGAGCTGATCGGGCGCGGCGATCGCATCGGCGGGCTGCGCTACTATCGCCAGGCGCTGCAGTCTCCGTCCCTGGACCAGGTCACCCGCTCGCGCATCGAACAGGAGATCCGCAAGGAGATCGCGACGCGCCGGCAGGCCATCGAGAACCTGTTCAAGCGCGGCATGCTGGTCGAAGCCAGCCGCGAAAGCCGCGTCCTGGTGGAACTGGATCCGGCCGACGAGCTCTCCCGCAACATGCTGAAGGACCTGGACAACAAGCTGTCCATGAAGCGCACGCTGATCAACGACGTGCGGACGGCGATCGCGTCCGGCGCCTTTGAGAAAGCCATCAAGATCTGGGACAGCACGCCCACCGACCTGCGTGACGAGGCGCTGGGCAAACAGATCGAGCAGTTGCGCGCCGTGGTCGTGCCGGCGCTCAAGCTGGCCCAGCAGGGCGACGAGTTCAGCCGGCAGGGACGCCTCGAGGAGGCCATGTCCTCCTATGAGGACGCGCTGAAGATCAACCCCGGCTGCGAACTGGCGCGGCAGGGACAGAAGGACACGGAGCAGAAGCTGCAGCGCATTGACTACATGCTCAAGGAAGGCTTCCAATGCAGCCTCGAGCAGGAGTACGCGAAGGCGGTCGAGCTCTGGAAGCCGATCCTCGCCCTGCGCCCCGGCCACCTCCAGGCGGTGAAGAGCATCGTGGACGCGTGCATGGCCCTGGCGCAACAACGGCGCGCCCACGGCGACCTGGAAGGCGCCCTGGCCGCGTACCGCGAGGCCTCCCAGACGGATCCGCAGAACCGCGGCGTGCGTCGCGCGCTCGAGGAACTGACCAATCTGTGCGACAAGGAGCAGGCGCTCATTGACCGCGCGCAGGAGGCCGCTGCCCGCGGCCGGTGGGGCGCGGCGATCGGCTACTGGAAGGAAGTGCAGCGCATCAACCCCTCCAGCAAGCGCGCGGCCCAGCAGATCGCGGAACTCGGCAAGCAGCGTTCCGGCGGCCTGGCGAAGGCCTTCATCGTGCTCCTGGTGCTGGCGGCCGGCGGCGCGGGAGGCTACCAGTACTACACGGAGACCGCCGTCCTCACCCAGGCGCGCCGGAAGATGAAAGACGGCAACTATGGCGCGGTGGCCCAGTTGCTGAGCGCCGCCAGGATCATCCTCTTCAAGGCCGAGAAGCAGGAGCTGATTGATGCGGCCGAGCTGGAGATGCGCCTGGCAGCCGCGAGCACGCAGAAGGCCGCAGGCGACTTCGTCACCGCCGCCGCCACGCTGGATGACCTGGCGCGGCAGCTCGCCGCCACTGACAGGCAGCGCTCCTTTGAGCTGGCGATGGAGGCCCTGGAGTGCAAGGCGCAGCACGCGCTCAAGCAGGGCAAGGCGGCCTTGAAAGACCGCAAATGGACCGACGCGGCCAGGCAGTTCGGCGAAGTGCGCGCCTTGATGCAGGACCAGCCCCTGAACAACCAGCAACTGGCGGGCCTGCGGAACACCGCCAACACGGCGGAAGCGTTCGCGCTCAAGATACTCAGCGCGGAACGGATACAGGATGACAAGGCGCGCCGGCTGGCGGAGTTGCACGGCGCGCTGAGGCTGGCCGAGGAGTTGGGCTTCCCTGAGTGCGTGGACCTGGTGAAGAAGGAAATGGTGAGTATCAACTACGACCCGGAGGCGTTCAAGAAGCTGCTCGATGACGCCAAGCGCGAACTGACGAAGACGCCGGCTGACACGACCGCCGCACGCAAGCTGCTGCTTGCCGCCAAGGAGGCCAACCCCAACGATGCGGCCGCCAGGAAATACCTCGACTACTGCGACTCCCTCGATTCCTGCGCGCGCGACGGCATGAGTCTGTACGCGAAGGACAACCCCGCCTCCGCCAGCGGCGCCTGGGGAGGCGACGAACGGCGCAAGGCCTTCTGCATTGACCGCTACGAGTTCCCCAACAAGGCCGGCGCCCTGCCGCAGGGCAATGTCACGTGGCTGGAGGCGCAGGACCTCTGCCGGAAGGCGGGCAAGGAGCTCTGCCTCGCCTCCCAGTGGCAGGATGCCTGCCAGGGCTACGAAGGGAGGCAGTACCCCTACGGCGCCGCGGCTGACAGTTCCGCCTGCAACACCGATGGCACCGCGGTTCTGCCCAGCGGGTCGAAGCCCGAGTGCAAGAACTCGCTGGGGGTGTTCGATATGAGCGGGAACCTGGCTGAGTGGGTTGACAGCGGCGCCGACGCCGTCGCCGAGATCATGGGCGGCGCCTTCAAGACGGCGGCGAAGAACGCCTCCTGCATCGAGACGCCGCAGCAGGACAAGAAGATCCGCGCGGCTCAGGTTGGCTTCCGCTGCTGCCGCCGCCTGGATGACGCGG
>JAPLOD010000547.1 GCA_026692735.1 Planctomycetota bacterium
TCCGCCAGCGCGGCCGTATAGGCGGCGGGGTTCCTGGTCCAGTTCGCGTTCGCGGCCTCAAACGCTTTCTGAGCCGGCGTGTGCTGCGTCGCGTCCAGCACGATCAGCAGGAGGAGGGCGGCGCCGACGCCGGCGGCGACGGCCCAACAGGGGAAGGCGCGGCCGCGGCGTGCGGCCTGATCGCCGGCGAGGGAGCCTGCAGCAGCGGCGCGGGGCTCGCATATCCCCTGCAGCGCGTCAGCGACTTCGGCGGCGGTCTGGGGACGTTCCTCCCGTTGTTTGGCCATCATTCGCGCCACGAGGTCGGAGAGTTCCTTGGGCACCTCGGGGCGCAGTTTGGCGACCGGCGGAGCGAGCTCCGAGATCTGCTTCTTGAGCACGGCGATCACGGTCTTCGCGGAGAACGGGGGCGTGCCGACCAGCATGTGGTAGAGCGTGCAGCCGAGCGAGTAGATGTC
This sequence comes from Planctomycetota bacterium, assembly GCA_026692735.1. Classification (GTDB taxonomy): domain Bacteria; phylum Planctomycetota; class SZUA-567; order H5-PLA8; family H5-PLA8; genus JAPLOD01. The sequence continues at coordinate 459 of JAPLOD010000547.1, forward strand.
GCTGCGGGCATCGGCGCTGCGGGCGTCCTCGGCCTGTTCGGTAGGCATGTACTGGGGCGTGCCCATGGTCTCGCCGACCTGGGTGAGCGCCGAGTCCTCAATGCCGAGCGTGGCCTTGGCCAGGCCGAGGTCCGCGACCTTGACTTCGCCGGTGCGGGTGAGGAGGACGTTGGCGGGCTTGATGTCGCGATGGATGATGCCCTTGGCATGGGCCGCGGCCAGACCGCGGGCGATGCCCAGGCCGATGCGCGCGGCCTCGAGCGGCGGCAGGGGGCCGTCGCGCATGAGGCGGGCCATGACGCTTTCGCCTTCGATGTACTGCATGACGATGTAGTAGACGGATTCCTGACGGCCGACGTTGAGGACCTGGACGATGTTGGGGTGTTCGATCTGCGCGGCGAGGCGGGCCTCACTGACGAAGCGCTGGACATATTGCGTCTGGCCGGCCAGGCTGGGGGCCATGATCTTGATGGCGACATCTTTTTTCAGGTTGAGGTGATGGGCGCGGTAGACGGAGCCCATGGCGCCGCCGCCGAGGAGTTTCGCGATGCGGCACCCGCCGATGACCTTTCCCTCGGGGCTCGCCTTCTCATCCGGCATACGGACAGGTGCTCCTAGCCTGCCGGGTCACAGATTGACCTTCTTGAACTGCGGCAGATGGTTCCGGCTGGCCTTGAACATGTCGCGCACCATCTTGCGGATCTCAGCCAGGGACAGCACGGCCGCCGTGAGCGGGTCGTAGCAGACGGCATGGTACACCATTTCCGCGTCGCCCGTCAGCGCGGCTTCGACGGCCATTTCTTCGGAAGCGACGGTGATGTTGTTCAGCGCGGCGCACTGCGGCGGCAGCGGGCCCACATGGATGGGCTCAAAGCCCTTCTTGCTGGCCAGGACGGGCACCTCGACGCACGCGCCGCGCGGGAGGTTGTCAACCAAACCGTTGTTGGGGACGTTGCCGTTGAACTCAAAGAGATCCCCGCCCATCCACGCGTTGATAATGTAGGTGGCGTATTCGTGGCCGCGCTTGAGATTGAGTGGCTTGGGGTCCTTGAGCTGTTTTCGGATTTCCTTGCGCCAGGTCTTCTCGCGGTTGGAATAGCCTTCGAGGATGTAGGATTCCTTGCCGGGATTCCACCCAGTGCCGTGGGTGCAGTACTTCTCGATGAGATCTTTGCGCTTGCGGAACCACCAGTTGTACTCCGAGTTGTGCCCGCTGGATTCAGTGACGTAGTACCCGAGCTGCAGGAACATCTCGTTGCGCACCTGCTCTTCGTTGTAGACCTTTCTGTCGGTACTGACCACTTTACGCAGCTTCGGGTAGAGATCCCTGCCCTTGTGCTCCAACCGCACGTACCAGGACTGATGGTTGACGCCGGCCGACGTGTAGATCAATTCCTCGTAGGGGACGCCGACCCACTTGGCGAGCATCATGGCCGTGCCCTGGACGCTGTGACAGAGGCCGGAGACTTTGACGGCCGAGGTCTTCTGCATGGCGCGGCACAGCATGGCCATGGGGTTGGTGTAATTGAGGAAGATGGCGTTCGGGCAAACGTCCTCGATGTCCCGGCAGATGCTCACCATCACCGGGATCGTGCGCAAGGCACGGAAGATTCCGGACGGGCCGCGCGTGTCGCCGATGTTGGTGCTGACGCCGTACCTGTTGGGGATGAGGATATCGTACTTCCAGACATTCACGCCGCCGGCGAGGATGGTGCAGAGGACGGCGTCGGCGCCCTTGAGCGCCTGGCGGCGGTTCGTGGTCACCTCCAGCCTGGCCGGGTAATGCCCCTCATCAATGATGCGCTGGACGAACTGGCCGATGTACCGGAGGCGTTCCGGGTTGATGTCCATGAGGACGATGGTGGAATCGCGGAGGAGCGGGAAGGTGAGGAGGTCCCGCACCAGCGCCCGCGTGAAGCCGAAACTGCCCGCGCCGATGAATGTGATTCGTGCCATGGTTATCCCTTATCTGGTCTTGCAGACCGGTTGGTGTTTCGGAAGCACAGGTACCTGCTCTACCGCGCCGGCACGGCGCGTCAAGGGAGAATGGCGGAGGAGGGGCGCGGGGACATGTCCGCAGCCGCGCTATGCGGGGCCGCCGCGCGGACGATTGCCGTCAGGCGCGCAAGGGGGCCATGAAGACGCGGAGCGTGGAGAGAAGTCTGGGCCATTTGCGCACGCACAACGTGCATGATATGATAGTTTTCGGCACGCCAAAAAGAAGGCAACATGCGGCAAGGGGTGCAACTGCATGAAGCGCATTGTGGCTGTTGATGACGATCCTGAGATCCTGGACCTGCTACGGGCGGCGCAGGAACTGAGAGTGAGCCGCTCAACGCTGTACGCCAAGGCCGCGCGGTACGGCATTAGGCGCTGAGCCTTCAGGCTTGAGACCTGAGGCCTGAGGGTCAATCCCTGGCTGCTAACGGTCTTCCGGGGCAACGATGGTCCAGGTTAAGATTTGTGGTGTGACGCGGGCGGAGGACGCGCGCGCGGCCGCCCTGGCCGGGGCGAACGCCATCGGCATTAACTTCGTTGCCGCGAGCCCGCGCTCCATCGGCGGTCTTCAGCACGCTCGGGCGCTGGTACAGCAGTCGCGGCTGGGGCGGCGAGTGCGGTGGGCCGGCGTGTTCGTCAACCCCACAGTGGACGAAGCGCTGGGGGCGGTGGCGGCACTGGGGCTGCGGATCGTGCAGTTGCACGGCGAGGAAACGCCGGCGTTCGTGAGGCAACTGAAGAGGAGGCTGGGCGCGCGCGTGGCCGTGTGGAAAGCCTTTCGCGTTGCGACGGAGGGCGATCTCGAAGCGCTCCAGCAGTACGACTGCGATGCCTGGCTGGTTGATGCCAAGTGCCGCGCGGTCCGGGGCGGTTCCGGCAGGACGTTCGACTGGGCTATCCTGAAGGCGCTCAAACGCACGACGTCGCTGGTGCTGGCCGGCGGGCTGAACCCCGGCAACGTGCGGGAAGCAGTACGGCGGGTGCGGCCGGACTGGGTGGACACGGCCAGCGGCGTGGAATCGGCGCCGGGGGTCAAGGACGCGGCGCTGATCGAACGGTTTATCCGGGCGGCGCGAGGACAAAAAGCGCCGGGCAAGTGACGGGTGACGGCAAGCGAACGGCAATCCAAAATCCAGAATCTAAAATCGCAAATCCCGAAAGTACGCCACGGTTCTGCGCACGCCTTCGTCGTTATTGACGACCGGGCGGTAGTTGAAATCACGCCTGGCCTTGGCGATGTTGTAGAAGTGCGAACAGCTCAAGGCCCTGGCCAGAAAGCGCGTCAGGCGCGGTTCGTCCTGTTTCTTCATCCAGGCATACACCCGTTCGAAGCAGTAGCCGAGGGCATAGGCCGCGGGCGCGGGAATGCGCTTTCTGACTTTGTGGATGCCGAGCTGTTCCAGCAGGACGTTGATCCAGTCCCACAACACGACCGGCGAGCCATCCGAGATGAAGTACGCTTCGCCTGCGACGCGCTTGGGCGTCATGGCGTCGCAGGCGAGCAGGTGCGCCATGGCTGCGTTCTCCACGTAGGTGAGGTCCACCATGTTGCGACCGTCGCCGATGATCCGCAGTTGGCGCTTGCGCGCACGCCGGATCAGGCGCGGGAGCAGGTGGTTGTCGCGCGGGCCCCAGAGCAGATGCGGGCGCAGGCTGCAGGTCAGCAGGCCGTCCGAGCCGTTGGCTTTGAGCACGGTCTGCTCGGCGAGCGCCTTGGTCTCGGAGTACGGGTTGAAGAAGCGCGGCGGGTACGGGGTGGTCTCGTCAATGCCGCGTTCGTCCTGCATGTTGAAGACCACACTGGGCGAACTGGTGTAGAGCAGCTTGCCGACGCCGCGCCGCTTGCAGCCCACGATCACATGCTGTGTGCCGGTGACGTTGACCTCGGTATAGAGCTTGAGGTCGCCCCAGATGCCCGCCAGCGCGGCGGTGTGGAAGACCACGTCTATGCCCATGCAGGCCTTGACGACGGCGTCGAGATCGCGCAGGTCGCCCTGCACGCCTTCGGCGCCGAGTTTCTCGACGTCGGGGTAGCGGTTGCGCGAGAAGATGCGGACGTGATCGCCGCGGCCGAGAAGCATCTCGGTGATAGCGCGTCCCAGAAACCCTCCGCCGCCGGTCACCAAAGCTTTCATGGGATTCTCGATCCCCGATTTGCGATCTGCGATTGGGCCCAGCGCGCCAATGCCTCGCGGTTGATCTTTGCGTTGTGGCGGATGTCCACGGGGAACCTCGGATGGTAGAGCACCGTGCGGATGAGGCGCGTCGTCTCGTACGCGGACAACGCCGCGAGCAGTTCGTGTTCCCTCGCGCGCAGGGCCGGCGCGGGCGTGCTCTCGAAGATGATCGCGGGTTTCTGCGACGGCGGCGCGCCGATGCCCACCAGCGCCGCGCGCGGCCTGACGCCGAGGAGGCGTTCGTATGCTTCTTCGCAGAGCGCTTCCACGCAGACGCTGTAGAGCACCGTGCCGCCTTCCATGATGACGCGGTGAGCCTTGCGCCCGCAGAACCAGAGACGGCCCCTGTCGTCGGCGTAGCCCATGTCGCCCATGCGGTGCCAGACGATTGCGGATTTGGGATTGCGGATTGCGGATTGACCATAGACCTTCGCGAGCGCGGTCTGCTCCGGCATCTCGAAGTACTCGTGCGTGACGACGTCGCCGCTGACGACGATTTCGCCGATCTCGCCGGGCGGAAGAACGGCATTTTGGATTTTCGATTTTGGATTTTGGATTGGGTCGGCGCCCGCGTCATCTTCAGGAGCGATGATCCCCACGGTGATGCCGGGCAGCGGGCAGCCGAGGCAGTAACCCCTCCCCTGGCGCGTCAGGGCCCAGGTTTCGTTCAGGACTTCCGAGCCGCGGATGCTGGCGACGGGCAGGGCTTCGGTCGCGCCGTAGGGGATGTAGGTGTCAGCATCGGGGCCGAGGATTTTCGCGAACGGCGCCAGCACATCGCCGCGCACGGGGGCGCCAGCCATCAGTATTCGGCTCAGGCCGGGCAGCGTGATGCCTTTCTCGACGCAGTAGGGGCCGACGCGTCTCCAGATTGACGGAGAGCCGAAGGTGAAGGTGACGCCGTGCTCCTTGATCGCGCGCACGATCCTGGCCGGATTGCACTGCGCGGGGCGCGTGGGGTCCATGTCGGGGATGACGCATGTTGTCCCCAACGCCGCCGAGAAGAGCGCGAAGAGCGGAAAGGCCGGCAGGTCAACCTCGCCGGGCTCGATGCCGTAGTGTGTGCGGATGGCGGCGACCTGCGCGTCGAACATGCCGTGTTTGTAGACCACGCCCTTCGGGATGCCCGTGCCGCCGCTGGTAAAGAGGATCGCCGCCACCGTGTCGCGCGTCGTGGGCGCCAGCGGGAACGGGTCCGTCGTGTTCCCCAGTTGGCGCACGTGCCTGAGTGCCGGACCGCCCCAGAACCAACGCTGGCCGACGGTGACGGACAGGCGCACGCTGTCGAAGGAGTCATACGCCCACAGAAGGCGCAGCGCGTGCACGAGCGGCACGGCGATGAGCGCTTCCGGGCGCGATTGGCGGACGCAGTGCAGCAGGTTGCCGCGGCCCATGCCCGGGTCAATCAGCACGGGGACGGCGCCGAGTTTGAAGAGCGCAAAGGTGATGCTGACGAACTCCAGCCCCGGGCGGACGAAGAGCAGCGTGCGCTCACCCGGCCGCAGGCCCAGCCGGCTCAGGCCCCATGCGAGCTGATCGCTATCGGCGTCGAGCGCCTTGAAGGTGAGCGCGGTACGGCCGCGTTCGTCGGGGCGATGAGGGCAGAGCACGGCCGGGCGGTCGGGCGCCGCGCGGGCCATGGCCGGCAGGTACTGCGCGATATTGAACTGGTCAGGTTGCGCGCTTGCGCCATTATGTGGCAGGTGGTCCTGGCCTGGGCTGGCGGTCTGGTCGGGAGTCATGTCGAGGACAATGGTAACGGGGACGGGGAAAGGAAAAAGGTAAAAGGGAGGAAGGCGAACTGATGGCAGTACGTGTGTGCTGTAGCGCCGGCGTCTCGCCGGCATCCCCTGTAGCGCCGGCGTCTCGCCGGCTTGTCTGTAACTTGGGGCGCGGCGTTCTGGCGGTAACGGCTTTGTGCGCGTGGTTTCTGGGAGCCGCCGACTGGCCGCAGTATCGCGGGCCACACCACGACGGCAGCACGCCCGAGACCATCCTGACGCACTGGCCCAACGAAGGGCCGAAGGTGCTGTGGCGGGTGCCGCTGGGCGACGGCTTCGGCTCGTTTGTCGTCAGCGGCGGCAAAGCGTTCATTTTCATGGAGCGCGCCGTCGGGGGCACGGCCAGCGAGGTCTGCGTGGCGTTCGACGCCAGCACAGGCAAGGAACTCTGGGCCTCTTCGGCCGGCCCGACGATCCACGAGAACCTGGGCGGCAACGGGCCGCGTTCAACGCCGGCGGCGGATGGCGAGCGGGTCTATCTTCTGGGCACGTTCCTGAAGCTGGTCTGCGTGAACGCGGCGGACGGCTCGGAAGTCTGGGCGCACGAGCTGACGAGGGAATTCGGCGGGAACCTGCAACTGCAGACCAGCGGGATCAACTCCTGGGGCAGCGCGGCCTCGCCCGTGCTCGACGGCAACCTGGTCTTCGTCAACGGCGGCGGCAAACGCCAGGCGCTTATGGCCTTCGACAAGAAGACCGGCGCTGTCGTGTGGAAAGGCGAGACGGAACTGCTGACTCATTCCACGCCCGTCCCGGCGACGATCCTCGGCACTCGGCAGATCGTCTTCCTGTGCAAGTCGGGGCTGGTCTCCCTGGCGGCGGAGACGGGCACGGTATTGTGGCGGCACCCGTTCAAGTTCAGCGTCTCGACGGCGTCCACGCCAGTGGTTTCGGGCGATATCGTGTACTGTTCGGCGGCCTACGACGTGGGGACTGACGCGTGCAGGATCGAGAAGACGGACGCCGGCTACACGGCGACGAAGCTCTGGCACAAAGACCAGCCCTTGTGCCACCACTGGACGACGCCTGTCTGCAAGGACGGCTACGTGTACGGCATCTATGGCTTCAAGGATTTCGTGCAGGCGGGAAAGCCCGGCGCGCCGCTGAAGTGCGTTGAGATCGCGACGGGCAACGAGATGTGGTCGCAGCCGGGCTTCGGCTCCGGCGGCGCGACGGTACTCGTCGGCAACCACGTGCTGGCGCGGACTGACGCCGGGACGCTTGTGCTGGTCGAGGCGACGCCCAAGGCGTACACGGAAGTGGCGCGGGCCACGCCGCTGGGCGGGCGGTGCTGGACCATGCCCGCCGTCAGCGGGGGGCGGATCTACCTGCGGAACAACGACCAGACGAGGAAGGACGCCAAGGGCGCCATCGTGTCGCGGCCGGAAGGCATGTGCGTGGACGTGAAGAGTGACAAGTGACGGTGCCACTGCGTGTCAGTTGTCAGCGGTCATCCGCCATCAGCCAGCCGCAGATGCGCGTCACTCGTCGCTTCATGTCTGTTCTGCCGGCGAAGTTGAAACCCGAAACCGCGGCTTCTCAGGCCTGCTGTTCAGGCGCCTTCAGCGACCAGCGTGAGAGGAGCGCGCCGGCGATGAGCAGCCCGCAGGCGGCCCACACGTTCCAGCCCGGCCAGACCTTCAGACACACACACGTGACCGCGGTGGAGAGCAACGGCGTGAAATAGGAGAGGACGGTCACCAGCACGATGTCTCCGCGGCGCATGGCTTTGTCCCACAGCGTGTAGGCGATGAGGTTGGGGCAGAGCGCCATGTAGCAGAGCGTGAGCACCGCCTGGGTTGACCACTGCGAGTGTTCGGCGAAGACGGAACGCAGCGCCAGCATCAGCGAGCCGCTCGCCAGAAAGAACAGCGGCACGGCGTCGCCCTGGTGCGAGCCGGCGTGCCTGCGCGCGAAGTTCGAATACAGCGCCCACGTCACAGCCGCGACCAATGCGAGAATGGGGACGACGGCAGGCGTTGAGGCGGGGCTGAGAGTCGCGTCCGCGAAGGGGTTCGTCACGGCGAGGACAGTTCCGGCCAGCGCAAGGAGGAAGCCGGGGATCACCCAGAGGCGCGCGCGGGTCCTCAGCATGGGTATCGAAAGCACCAGCGTCAGCACGGGCCAGAGGTAGTTGATGATGCCGACCTCGACGACCTGGGCCCCGCCGGGAGCGAGGCCGACCGCCAGGTACAGGCAAAGCTGATAGGCCACGAAGACAGCGCCGCACGACAGGAGATAGGACGGCGGCAGGCTGAGCGGGTGCGCGGGGGAGTTCTTGCGCATGCGGGACCAGAGCAGGCCGAGCAGACCGGCAGTCAGGAAACAGAACGCGCCGGCGGAGAAGACTCCGATGCTGGCGATGAGGCCGCGGGAGAACGCAATGGTGGTGCTCCACAGCAGTATCGCGAGGATGCCGCCCAGCGTGTTTCTTCTCATAATCATAACGTGTCATCGTCGAATATCGTACACATGACCACGTCGTCACCCCTCACTCGTCCCCCGTCACTCGTCCCCCGTTACTCGTCGTTCGTTCCTGCCCGAGCCCCTGCGGACTCACCATATGCCGCAGCGCGGTCTCGCGCGTTATCAGCCCGCGGCTGTAGAGGTCCTTCAGCGCCGCATCCATGCTCTGCATCCCGGCTTTGCCCTGCGTCTCGATAATCGTCGCGATCTGCTCGGTCTTGCCGTGCCGGATCAGGTGCGCCACTGACGGCAGGTTGCGCAGCACTTCCACGGCGGGCACAAGCCCCTGCCGTCCCGCGCGCGGCAGCAGGCGCTGCGAGATCACCGCCAGCAGACAGAAGCTGAGTTGCGTGCGCACCTGGTTCTGCTGGTGAGCCGGGAAGACGTCTATGATGCGGTCAATGGCCTGGCTCGCGGAGTTCGTGTGCAGCGTCGCCATCACCAGGTGCCCGGTCTCCGCCGCTGTCATCGCCACGGTCATGCTTTCCAGGTCGCGCAGCTCGCCGACCTGGATCACGTCCGGGTCCTGGCGCAGGACATGCTTCAGCGCCGCGGCGAACGACTGCGTGTCGTCCCCCACGTCGCGCTGGTCAATGATGGATTTGTCCGAGGAATGAAGATACTCCACCGGGTCTTCGATCGTGATGATGTGGCACGCGCGCGTCCTGTTGATGAGCTGTAGCAGCGCGGCCTGCGTCGTGGACTTGCCGTGCCCGGTCGGGCCGGTGAAGAGCAGCAGGCCCTGCGGCTGCAGGCTCAGCTCCGCCAGCACCGGCGGCAGCCCGAGCTCCTCGATCGTGGGGATGCTGCTGGGGATGATCCGGAACACCGCCGCGGCCGCCCCTTTCTGCCGGTAGGCGTTGCCGCGGAAGCGCGCCTCGCTTTTGTACTGCACCGAAAAATCAAGCTCCCAGTCCCGCTCAAACCGCGCGATCTGGTCCTGGCTCAGCACGCTGTACAGCAGCTTCACCGTCTGCTCGGCCGTCAGCGCCGGCACGTCGAAGTGCACCAGCCGGCCGTTCAGCCGCACGGCGGGCGGCACGCCGGCCGTGATGATGATGTCGCTGGCCCCGCGCTCCAGTGCCGCCTGGAAGAACTTGACGATGTCGTACTTCTTGTCCGCAGTCATGTGTCCATGCCCACTCGTCGCCTCTCACCTGGTGGGCGGGACTCTCGGTCCCGCCTGGCGTTGGGCTGCACAGCGCTGAAACAGCGCCGTCAGCTCCCGCGCCGCGCGCCGCACGTCGAACAGCTTCTCGACCCGCTCCTGTGCCGCGCGCCCCATTTCCTGGCGCAGCGCCGGATCGCCCAGCAGCTTCAGGCAGGCGGCGGCCAGCGCTGCGGCGTCCCCCGGCTCAGTCAGGATGCCCGTCACCTGGTCCGCGATGATCTCCGGCTTGGCGCCGGACCGCGTCGCGACCACCGGCAGGCCCGATGCCCCCGCTTCGGTCAGCACGCGCCCGAACGGCTCGTTCTCGCTGCACGACACAAAGACATCGGACGCGGCCATCAGATCGGGCACGTCCTCACGTTCGTCCAGCACTTTCAGCGCGTCGTCGTTCAACGCCAGGTGCCGTGCTCGCATGCGCAGCGACGCAACGTACGCCTCGTTCTGCCCGAACCTGTCGCTGCCCACCAGCAGCCCGACCGCCGGCAGCCGGCGCCGCACCAGGGCCAGCGCGTCGAGGAACAGCTCGTGCTTTTTCCACGGTACGTACGCCCCGACGCTCAGCAGTACGGGGCGGTGCGCCTGGATGCCCAGCTTGGCCCGCATCTGCGCGCGCACGGCGTCGTACAGGCCCGAGCGCGACATGCGGCCCAGGTCAATGCCGTTGTCTATCCGCGTGATCTTCTCGCGCTTCACGCCTTCGCGCATCAACTGCTCTTCCACCGCCGCCGAGATCGCCACCACCGCGGCGGCCGAAGACGCCAGGATGCGGGCCAGCCCGTGCAGCGGCGCCATGTCCCGGCAGTGCCACACGAACGGCAGCTTCGTCATGCGCGCCACTTCCCACCCGACGAGCGCCGCCGAGTTCGTGTTGGCGTGCAGCATCTCGATGCCCGCCTTCCGGCAGACCTCCGCGATGCTCCGCGACCCCTGGTACAGCGCCCGCACGTTCCCCGCCAGCGCGAGCGGATGCAGGCTGCGCCGGAAGAGCCGCAGCGCGACCTCATGCACGGGCACTTGGGCGGACGCCAGAGCGCGCGCGAGCTGGCTGTCCGGCGGCACGCACGCATGCGGCTCGATCTTCTCCCGCGGCAGCGCGGTGATGACCTCGCAGAACGAACGCTCCGCCCCGCCCAGTTCGCCCGCCGCGGAGATCATCAGCACGCGCAGCGGCGGCGCCGTCACAGCCGGCTCATCCACGGGGAAGACCGCCTTGAGCAGCTTCGTGCGTCGGAGTTCGGGGTTCGGCTCCATGCGCGTTTCCAGTTCCTTGTCTGAAGGCTACCCCGCTTCCCCTGCCTTCGCAAGGCGTACGTTCGGCTTTCGCGTGACGAACCCATTCACCCTCTCCCCAGTGGGGCGAGGGTCGAGAGGAGCACAGCGGATGCGGGGTGAGGGGCGCCGCGCGATGAACTAGAACGCCGTCGCGAACCTGGTATCGTCCCTTCATCCTGGCTTCACACTGCGCGACGCAACGCTGACGGAGGGCTGCGAGCGAACCATGACCACTCAGGCGCAAGGCACAGTCCGTTTCTCGGCCATCGGCCTCAACCACGGCCACATCTACGGCATGGCGGCCGCGCTGCTCAACGCCGGCGCTGAGCTCGTCTCCTTCTTCGCCAAGGAAGAAGACCTGTGCGCCGCCTTCCAGAAGACATACCCGCAGGCCAAACGCGCGCGCTGCGAAGAGGAAATCCTCGAAGACCCGGCGATCCACGTCATCGCCAGCGCGGCCATCGCCAATGAGCGCGCCCCGCTGGGCACTCGCGCCATGCACCACGGCAAGGACTTCTTCTCCGACAAGCCCGGCTTCACCACGCTGGAAGACCTCGCCGCAGCCCGCCGCGTCCAAGCCGAAACGAAGCGCATCTACTCGATCTGCTTCAGCGAACGCTTGGACAACCGCGCCTCGGTCAGAGCCGGCGAGCTGGTCCAGGCCGGCGCCATCGGCCGCGTCGTCCAGACGCTCGGCCTCGGCCCGCACCGCACGAACCTCCCCAGCCGCGCGCCGTGGTTCTTCAAGCGCGCGCAGTACGGCGGCATACTCTGCGACGTCGCCTCGCACCAGGTGGACCAGTTCCTCTTCTTCACCGGCTCCACGTCGGCAGAGGTGGTCTTCTCCCAGGTGGCGAACTACAAGCACCCGCAGTATCCCGAGCTCGAAGACTTCGGCGACATGATCCTGCGCAGCGACAGGGCCACCGGCTACATCCGCGTGGACTGGTACACGCCGGATGGCTTGAGCACCTGGGGCGATGGCCGCCTCTTCCTCCTCGGCACCGAAGGCTACATCGAGGTCCGCAAGTACTGCGACCTCGCCGGCCGCCCCGGCAGCGATCATCTTCTCCTGTGCGATCACAAGAAGACGCAGTACATTGATTGTCGGCAGTCGCCTCTGCCTTTTGGCGCGCAACTGGTGTACGACATTCTGCACCGCACTGAGACGGCGCTGCCCCAGGCGCACTGCTTCCTGGCTTCCGAACTGGCCGTGCGCGCCGAGCTGCAGGCGGTCAGGCTGGGGAACTTGAGGATGACTGACGAATGAGCAACGCGGAAGCCGGAACCCGGAGCCCGGAAGTCGAGCGCCCTTACGGAGTGGCCGTCGTCGGCTGCGGCATCGGCCAGGCGCATGCGGCCGCGTACCGGGCGTTGAGCGACAAGTATGAGCTGCGTGTGATCTGCGATGTGGACGCCGCCCGCGCCGAGAAGCTCGCCAGAGGCGACGCGTCCTACGGCTTGTACCCCGTCGCCGGCGGCAAGAAGGTGGAGCACCGGGCGCCGGACGTGCTGACCGACTTCGCCGCGCTCTGCCAGCGCGACGACGTGGATATCGTTGACCTCTGCACGCCCCCGCACATGCATTTCGCGCAGTGCCGGCAGGCGCTCGCCGCGGGCAGACACGTCATCTGCGAAAAACCCCTCGTGGGTTCGCTGAAAGAGGTGGATGGCCTGGCGGCGGCCGAAGAAAAATCCGGCAAGCACCTGATGCCCATCTTCCAGTACCGCTTCGGCCACGGCCTGCAGAAGCTGCGGTACCTCGTCTCCTCCGGCCTGGCCGGCAAGGCCTACCTTGCGACCGTCGAGACGCACTGGCGGCGGCGCGCCGATTACTACAGCGTCCCCTGGCGCGGAAACTGGAAGACCGAACTCGGCGGCTGCCTCCTGGGCCACGCCATCCACGCGCACGACGGCTTCTGCTACGTGGCCGGAGCGGTCAAGAGCGTCTTCGCGCGCATCGCGACGCGCGTCAACCCGGTCGAAACGGAAGACTGTGCCTCCGTCTCGCTGGAAATGGCCGACGGCTCGCTCGCGTCGCTGTCCGTCACGCTCGGTTCGCAGGATGAGATTAGCCGCCTGCGCTTCTGTTTCGCCAATCTCGTGGCGGAGAGCAACACCAAGCCGTACGGCAACAGCACCGACCCGTGGAGGTTCATCGGCGACACGCCGGATCTCCAGAAGCAGATTGACGAAGCCCTGGCACGCTTTGTGCCGCAGCCCGAAGGCTACGAAGGCCAGTTCACGCGCTTCCATGCGGCGCTTGTCTCAGGTACCAGACCGCCCGTCACCGTGGCCGACTCCCGCTCCGCTCTGGAACTGATCACCGCCATGTACCATTCCGCGGCCACCGGCAAGCCGGTGAAGTTGCCGATCACGAAGCGCCATCCGAGATACGAGTGCTGGGCGCCGTAGGAGGGGCCATCGTGAAACCCATGTCCATGCGCCAGCGGTTGCTGGCTGTACTGCGCGGCGAGCCCCACGACCGTGTCCCCTTCATCATGTACGACGGCATCCTTCCGAAAGACGAAGTCTGGAAGCTTCTGGGCCGCGAGCGCATCGGCTTGCTGCGCTGGTGCGGCCCGGCGCGCTTGGAGACGCCGCACTGCCAATGGAAGAGCGACAAGATCAAGCGCGACGGACGCGAAGGCGAACGCCAGCATCTCATCACGCCCAAAGGCACGCTGACGAAGGAAGTCTTCTTCGAGCCCGTCTACCGCAGCGGCTCGACGCACAAGCATTTCGTCAAAGACATCGCCGACTACGACATCCTCGACGCATACCTCCGCGACGCGACCGTCGTCTTTGACCGCGCCGACTACGACCGCGCCTGCGCCGAACTCGCCGACGACGGCCTGCCGCTGCTGGCGGTACGCCGCACGGCCTGGCAGCAGCTCTGGGTCGAATGGGTGGACATGGAAGACCTGGCCTGGCACTTCGCCGAACATGAAGGCCGCGTCATGCAGACCATCGCGCTCGTAGAGAAGCTCAACCGCGCGTACATGGATTACGCCTGCAGACTCAAGCCCGCCTTCGTGGATTTCCCCGACAACATCACGGCGCCGATGATCGGCCGCACGCGTTTCCTGCGCTTCTGCGTCCCGGCGTACAAGGAACTGGCCGCGCGGTTAGGCCAATGGGGCGCCCTGGCCTTCTGCCACATGGACGGCGACCTGCAGCCCCTGTGGGAGCTTATCGGCTCCTCCGGCATCGGCGGCCTCGATTCCCTCTCGCCGCCGCCCGACAACGACACGAGCCCCGGCAAGGCCCTGGCCATGTGGCCGAAGATGCGCGTCTTCATCAACTTCCCCTCGTCGGTGCACCTCCTGCCGCCCAAGGAAGTGCGCCGCCACACCCGCGACTTCCTCGCCCAGGCCGGTCATTCCGGCCGCTTCGAGATCCAACTCTCCGAGAACATCCCGCCCAACGCGTGGCGCTCCAGTCTCCCGGCCATTGCCGCGGAGATCGAAGCCTTCGGCACACCGCAGCGCTTCAGATAGCGTACGGGAACCCAAGGGCGACCATCCGGGTCGCCACGCGCGCGGGGGAGGGTTCGCACTCAGGATGCAACGCGTGGCGCGGGCAGTGCGTGAGCTGGGCTTGGACGTACCACGGCGGCGTACGTCTCCAGACCGCGCTCGCCCGCGCCGGTCAACCGGTAGACGCCCCGTGTGACGCGCTCGAACCACCCGTAGAAGTTGTTGAACAGGATGCTTTGCGCTTTGGGGCTGTGCGCCAGCTCGCGAAGCTGCTTCACCGCGCAGGGGCCGTGCTGTTTCAACTGCCAGGCCAGGCGCAGCGCCTCTTCACGATACGCCGTGACGAGCTTGCGGCGCACGCTGCCCCCGGTGTTGTAGTCTGCGGAGCGCTTCTGGAACTCCTCCAGCAGCAAGCCGCGCCGGCGGGTGTTCAGCCGGGGCTTGTACGGCGCGGGATCGAGGAGCACATCCACGCGCGCGCGGCCCCCTGTGCCGCAGCCCTCTGGATCGCATCGCCAACTTCGCCGCGAAAAGCGCACCGTAAGCAATCCCAAGCCGAGCAGGCGGCAGAGGCGCAGGATTCTCCGCAGGCGCCGCCGCGCGCGCCCGCGCGGCTCTTCGATGGCCAGGTACACGGTCTCGGAGACGCCCTGCCGCTCGACGCCCTGCAGCACGAGTTCCAGGCTGAAAACGCGCTTCATCTCAACGATGAGCAGTTCTACGCCGCGCCGGGCGGCCAGATCGCAGCCGTGCACTTCGCCGCGGGAATCGTAGCCGAGCCCGCTGAGGAACGCCTTGACCGGCTGGTAGAGCTCTGTCTCGCGCGCGACCATGCTTTCCTGTTTCGGCACGTCGCGCCGCGGGGCGCAGCGCATTTCGCCCGTGAAACTGTGGCGCGCGAGACGCCTTTCACGTAAGATGCTGCGACACCCGTTCACGATCGGAGGAACGCCATGAAAGCGCTTGTGGTGACGGCTCCCGGCTGGCTGGAAATCCGCGACATTCCCGCGCCCAAGCCTGGACCGTATGACGCCCTGGTGCGTATTGAGTGGTGTGGCATCTGCAACAGCACCGACCACAAGCTGCTGATGGGACAGATGTCGTGGGCCCCGCCGTGCCCGTTCGTGCTCGGACATGAAGCCGCCGGCACGGTCCTGGAAGTCGGCCCGCACGTCAGAAAATACAAGCCCGGCGACGTCGTCACGCGTCCCATGGCCTTCTGGCCCGGCTCCCGCCCCGGTATGAACATCGCCATCGGCGGCTTCGCCGAATACGGCCTCGTCCGCGACGTCGCTGCCATGGCCGCGGACGGCGACAAGCTGATGGCCAACGACTACACCTCATCCCGGCAGGTGGTGGTTCCCAAGGGGTTGAGCACACGGGACGCCGCGCTGGCGATCAGCTTGAGCGAGACGGCCAGCGCCCTGCGCCATCTGCCGCACCCGCGCGGGCTGACGATCCTGGTAGCGGTGAAGCTGGCCCAGGAATTGCTTGCCGTCCTCAAGCCGGGCGGCTTTGCCTCCGCCTATGGCGCGCCCGCCGCAGGGCAAGCCTATCCGCCGGGCTGGCAGAACGCGCAGCCTGAGGAGCACTTGAGCCTGCCGTGGGTGGCCGGGCTGCTGGCGCGAGGCTGGGTGAAGCCGGAGTGGTTTGTGACGCACACCTGGGAATTTGCCCAGGTTATCGAGGCCATTGGGCAGGCGCAGCGCGGCGACGTGCTGAAGGGGCTGGTGAGGATCAGCCGCTCTGGAACCACGGAGATTCGCCGCAAAACGTGATGCCAGAGACACAACGAAGAGCGGCCCGGTCGAAACCCCGTGCTTTTCGCGCCTGTTAAATAAAATGGACAGTGGCTTCCCCAAGAGCTACTATACTATCAGGGAGCTGCCATTACGGCGGATCGGGGGAGGCTCTACAGGATCCATCAATGGCCAACAGCGACGACGATAAGGGCTCCAGGAAGGGACGGCGTTGGAACGGGGAGAACCCGGACCGCAACGACAACCCCAACGACAACGGCGATCCCTCGGGCGATCCCAACCGCCCCAAGGGCATGGACTTCAAGTCCAGCCGCTTCCTGTTTCTTATTATCCTCATAGGTATCGGCCTCGCCGTGTTCGCCGGCATGAAGACCATGCCCGGCCGCACCGAACAGGTGGATTGGACCGAGTTCATCCGGAAGCTCGAAGCAAAGCAACTCAAGGAGATCCACATCGAAGGCCGCGAGATCATCGCGGAGTACGCGGATGGGCAGCCGGCGAACAAGCGCGTGCTGCATGTCACCGCGCCGTCCGATCCGCTGCCGGATGCCGTCTTTGTGCAGATTGACAAGCTCTGCTACGACAATGCGGTGAAGCTGTATCCCGAGCACCCGAGCCAGTTGCTCACATTACTGCTGGGCGTCTTGCCCTGGCTGCTGCTCTTCTTCATCATCTACTTCTTCATCTTCCGCCAGTTGCGCGGCCCGGGCGGGCCCGGTGGCGTACTGTCCTTTGGTAAGTCGCGCGCCACGCTCATCACCAAGGACAAGTGTAAGAAGACGTTCAAGGACGTGGCCGGCGTGGATGAGGCCAAGGCGGAGGTGGAGGAGATCGTCGGCTTCCTGAAGAACCCCAAGAAATTCCAGCGGCTTGGCGGGCGCATCCCCAGAGGCGTCCTCCTCATCGGTTCCCCTGGCACCGGCAAGACGCTCCTGGCCAAGTCCATTGCCGGCGAGGCCGACGTGCCCTTCTTCAGCATCTCCGGCTCCGACTTCGTCGAGATGTTCGTCGGCGTGGGCGCGTCGCGCGTCCGCGATCTGTTCCAGCAGGCGCGCGAGAACAGCCCCTGCATCATCTTCCTCGATGAGATTGACGCCGTCGGCCGCCGGCGCGGGACCGGTATCGGCGGCGGGCACGACGAGCGCGAGCAGACCCTCAATGAAATCCTGGTTCAGATGGACGGCATGGAATCCGACGAGAAGATCATTGTCATGGCCGCCACCAACCGCCCCGACGTCCTCGACCCCGCCCTGCTGCGCCCCGGACGCTTCGACCGGCACGTCTACGTGGATCTGCCCGACGTCAAGGGCCGCGAGGAGATCTTGCGCGTCCACGTCAAGAAGGTGAAGCTCGCCCCCGATGCGGACCTCGGCGCCTTGGCCAAGGGCACGCCCGGTTCCAGCGGCGCCGACCTCGAGAACATCATCAACGAAGCCGCCTTGCTGGCCGTCATGAAGGACAAGGACGCGGTGGGTGCGGATGTCTACGTCGAGGACGCGCCGCAGAACATTGCCGCCCTGCGCTCCGGCGGCCATTACACTATCTGTTTCGCGAACAGCACGAAC
>JAPLOD010000548.1 GCA_026692735.1 Planctomycetota bacterium
GGCGTGCGCATGGAGCGCGCTGTGGCAGCACGACACTCGAGCTCTGATAGACCGCCTCAAACCCGCCTTCAGATTGCGAGACAGTCCGCACCGGGCTCACCACCACATGGGCAGGCCGCGACGCCCGCAGCGTCAGCGCCACGTTGAGCCAGTGGTCCTTGAGCCCCACGTACGACAACGTGCCGAGATCCGCCACCATGGCAAGCTTCCCGGCGTTGTCCGCAGTATCGTGATAATAATACCTGTCATGGGCGTCTCCCGCCAATAGGTTGTAGTTCATTTCCACGCCAAAGAAGGCGTCAACGTCGGGGCCGCTCACGTGACTTACCGTATACTCGACCTGGAAACCGGGCGCGTCCGACACTTTGACCCGCTTCTTGACCGCGATCTGGGCATTAGCCCAGGTTCCTTCGCGCGACAGTTCCACGGCCACGCCGGGGTGGAGGCGCGGGGCCCGCGCCGTCTTCGCCCCCCGGCCGCCGGCCTTGGGCGTCCCCACGAGACGGGCTTCGTAGACGCCCTGCCGGAACTCCGGGTCGCTGGGCGGGTTGCCGGACAGCATGTGCTGCGGCGTCAGAGCCACGGCGCTCAGGTGGTCCACCAGGCTCTCGCGCAGGTAGGCGTCGTACTGCAGCATCTCGGCCAAGCCCGGCTGTTTGGCCAGCACCAGGTCGTGGATGCTGGCCGTCTGTCCGGCGTCGCCCACAACGGCGCGCGCGACCTTCTCGTGGTACGCCTCGAAGCGCCGCGAGAACGTATCCGCCACGTTGAAAGCGATGTCGCGCAGGTCGAACTCGTACAGGTGTCCCCCGCGCCAGGGGTGGACATAGAGGGCCACATGCTGGTTGCCCAGCTTCACCTCGTTCTCGCCGTCGAAATCGAAATCCTGTTCAACGGCGAACTGCGGCGGACAGGCGGACGCTTCGTCAACGACCTTGTCGGCCTTGATCAGCTCGCTGTAGACCGCGTTCCGCAGGTGCGGCAGGTACAGCCCGCCAAACACGCCGTGCCAGTAGGGGCAGTTGCACTGGCCCCGGTACAGATGCGTGCGGGCCTTGTCGGCGAGCTTCGATTCCGCGGGCAAGGCGGCCACCTTGGCGCTGACTTCCATCATCTTTGCGTAGAGCCGGTTGGCCTCGGGGTACTTCACCTTGAAGGCACGCCAGTTGCCGCCCTTCACCAGGCTGAGGATGTTCTGCACGCGCCAGTCCTGCGACAGAGCCTGATCGTGCTTGATCTCGTGCATCGCCTTCTCGTAGGATACCAGGCGCCGCGCGGGCAACACCCATTCGGTCATCTCGCGGTAGCTGTTCTCCGGCAGGCAGACCTGCCCGACGGGTTCCACCAGGTCGTAGGCGTCGCCCATGGTAGAGCACGTCAGCCAGCCTTCGTCCTGGGCGGCCTGGATCGCTGTCAGGAAGTTCCTCAGCCATCCATCCCGGTAGACGTGCTGGTATGTCTTGGGCCAGACCCCGAACTTCTCCCCGTCATCCGCGTAACACACCACGCGCTCGCCGTCCGAGGGGCGCAACGAACGTAGCCACTCGATACACTCCGGCACCATGCGGAACGGGATCAGGTAGCGCAGCCGCTCCGCCGCCGGGTAGACGCGCACAATCCGCCCCTGGTCCTCGGCCACGAATCCGCCGACAAGCTCGTTTTCTTCCAGCCCCGCCGCCTTGAAGTGGTTGTCGTCCACCGTCAGGTACTGGACGCCCGCCTCAGCCAGGTCTTTCACCAGTCCCGGTTCCCACACGCGTTCCGGCAGCCAGAAGCCGCGCGGCCGCGCGCCGAAGCGCTGCTGGATGTAATCGGCCATGCGCGTGATCTGCCCGATGCGGTCGCGGGATGGCAGCATGGTCAGGATCGGCTCGTAGAACCCGCCGCCGATCATCTCCCAGGCCTGGCCGCCGCCACGATGGCAGTTGCGGGCGAGGCGCGCCAGGAATTCGGGATGATGCTGCTCCAGCCATTCCAGGAGGCAGCCCGAGAAGTGGTTGGTAAGCGGGATCCGCGGGAATTGCTCAAAGACCTCTACGTATGCCATGTAACTCGACCGGCAGGCATCCTCAATGACTGTATCGAAATTGCCGACAGGCTGATGGGAATGCAGGAGGCAGACGAAACGAATGTGACCGGCCATCACGTTCTCCTTGTCCGTGGCGCAAGCTGGCAACTTACGCTACTTCCTTTCCAGCGCGCGCTCATAGACTTCCGCGTAGCTGATCGCGCGGCGGCGCCAGGACCAGTCTTGCAGCATACCATCCAACTGGATTCTCTTCCAGGTGTCCGGCTGGTTGCAGAAGACAGCCAGCGCGCGGTCAAGACAGGCCAGCATCGCGTCCGCCGTGTACTCCTGGAACTGGAAGCCCGTCGCCGTGCCGTCGGCCAGTGTTTCCGGCGTCACATCGGTGACTGTGTCCGCGGGCCCGCCGGCTCTGCGAACCAGCGGCGGCGTGCCGTAGGCCATGGCCTGGAGGTGGCCTTCGCCACAGGGCTCATGGCGGCTGGGCATCAGGAGGATATCGCTGCCCGCGGCGATGAGGTGCGCCAGCGCGTTGTCAAAGGCGAAGGCCGTCGCAACCCGTTTCGGATTGGCCGCTTGCAGCCGCTGCAGCAACTGCTGGAACTCCTCCTGTCCCGTCCCCAGCACGACCAGTTGGAGATTGCGCTGCAGCATGTGCTCGACGCTCTGCGCCACCAGGTCGAAGCCCTTCCGGTCAACAATGCGGCCGATCATGCCCACGACCGCGGACTCGTTCTGCGCCAGATCGAACCTGCTGCGCAGCACCTGCTTGCACGTCCGTTTGCCGCCCGGGCTTTCAGGGCTGTACGTCGCGGGCAGAAGCGCATCGGTGCGCGGGTTCCAGATGCGCGTGTCTATCCCGTGGACGATGCCGCACAGCTTATCCTTGCGCTCGGCCAGAAGGCCCTCCAGCCCGTAACCGAACTCCGCCGTCTGGATCTCCCTGGCGTAGGTGGGCGAGACGGTGGTCAGCACGTCCGCGTGGACCAGGGCGCCCTTGAGCAGGCTCATCTTCCCGTGGAACTCCATCTCGCGCCAGTTGAAGTGCTGCCAGGGCAGGTTGAGCAGCGGCCAGTCCCAGTGCCAGAACAGGCCGCGGTACGCCAGGTTGTGGATCGTGAAGACGGTCGCGGCGCGGCGAGAGCGCGGCACATTCGCAAACGTGGTCTTGAGGTACACGGGAATCAGCGCCGTCTGCCAGTCGTGGCAATGCCATAGGTCGAACGGCTCGTCGCGCGCCTGCGCCGCTGCCAGGCACGCCTGGCAGAAGAAGACAAACCGGCTGCAGCTATCCGGGTATTCTCCCTGCGCCGAACCGTACAGACCGTCGCGGTCAAAGAAGGCGTCGCACCCGATGAAGTAGACCTGCAAAGAGCCCCGCGGCTGGGACGCGTCCGGTTCCGGAGCAGCGGCGTCGTGCGGCGTCTGGCTGGCAGCGTACAACGTCCACGGCACCGACTCGCCCCCGACCGGCGCGGCGCCTTTCGCGAGCGCTCTGGCCTTGGGATCGGCCTTCTTCGCGCTGCGGTAGTACGGCGTGTACACCGTCACCCGGTGGCCCAGTGCCGCCAGTTCCGCCGGCAGCGCTCTGGCGACATCGGCCAGGCCGCCGGACCTGGAGAAAGGGGCGACTTCAGGGGAGACGAAGGCGATGTTCATGCTGGCTCTTGGCTATTGGCTCTTGGCTGTTGGTTGTTCGCTCGCCGGCACGATGATCCGCTTCGCTCCTCGCCTGGCTCTCCGTCTCCGTCCGTACCTCACAGCGTCACGGTCCGCAGGAACTCGGCCGCTTCCTCCGGCGGAACGGGGTTCACGTAAAACCCCGTGCCCCACTCAAACCCCGCCAGCCGCGTCATGCGCGGGACGATCTCGATGTGCCAGTGGAAGTGCGCCAGCGGTCCGCTGTCGAACGGCGAGCTTGTCAGCATGAAGTTGTAGGGCACCGCGCCCAGCCCCTTCTCGATGCGGGCGACCGTGCGCTTCAGGATGAACGCCAACTCCTCGCAGGCCTGGGTCTGAATGTCCTCGAAGTGGGATTCGTGGTTCTTGGGCACCACCCACGTCTCGAAGGGCGTGCGCGGGGCGTAAGGTTCGAAGGAGAGGAAGAGGCCGGAGTCCAGCACGACGCGCGTCTTGGTCTCCGCCTCCTGAGAAAGCATGTCGCAGACCAGGCACCGCCCGCGGTACTCATAGAACTGGACACAGGACTCCAGCTTCTGCTGTACAGCGCGCGGGAGGATCGGCGTCACGATCAACTGGCTGTGGGAATGGTACAGGGTCGCCCCCGCGGCGACGCCCACGTTCTTGAAGACCATGCCGTACTTGAGGCGCTTGTCGCGGCGTAGATCCACCAGGCGGTCGCGGTACATCCACACCATCTCCTGGACCGCCACGTCAGACAGCGCTGTGAAACTGCGCACGCACTGCGGCGCGTCAATGATAACCTCATGCGCCCCGATGCCCTGCATGCGGTCGTAGATGCCGTCGCCGCGCTTGTTGAGCGTACCCTCGACCTGCAGGGCCGGGAACTTGTTCGGCACCACACGCACGCGCCAGCCCGGAGTGTTGGGGGCGGTGCCCGGCTCGCGGTAGGCCGCGATCTCAGGCGGCGTCTTGGCTTCGTTCCCCGCGGCAAAGGGGTCAAAGCCGGGAGGCACCGGCTCCGGCTCGACCTCAAAATCGCCCGGGCGCCGCGCGCGCTCGGCGGCGATGATCACCCAGCGCTGTGAGAGCGGATCCTTACGCAATTCAGATGGCATGAACCGATAGCACCCTCCAACTGTGGCACGGCCTTCCAGGCCGTGGACATGGGCAAGATGCCCCTGCCACGAACGAGACGTTCGTGGTACCACGGGCGTCCCGCCCGTGGACACGCGCCCTGGAAACCTCCAGTCTATAGCGTCGAGCCCCCGGTCGCCAGTTCCTCGCCGCCCGGCCCCCGGCCGACAGGAATGTCGGCCCCACCGGTAGGACCGGCATTACTGCCGGTCGCGGCCAGTCCAGCATGGCGGACCACAAAACAACAGGGCACGGCGTGCCGTGCCCTGTAGGCGTCAGATGGGGATGGAAGAGGAAGCAGCGCGGCTCACCCGCCTTTCTTCTCTTCCGGTTTGGCGGCTGTGTATTTCGTGCCTTTCAGACCGTTCGTGAGGAGGGTCTCCTCGGTGGTTTTCTTGGGGTCATACGTGACTGTCGCCGTGCTCTTGGCGAAATCCACCGCCGTCTCGGTAACGCCGTCGCACTTCTTGAAGGCAGTGACCACTGCCTTTGGGCACGCCACCCCTCACGTCATGCCCGTCACTTTGAACATTGCGGTCTTGGTCTCTGCGGGCTTCTTGTCATCGTCCGCGGCGTACGCACTGGCCACGAAACCAATGGCCGCGCCGCAGGCAAGCACCGCGAGACAATGTCGCAGTCCCTTACCCATAGTTGCGCCCCTCATAGAAGGAACCGCGCTCCCGTGGGAGCGGGTTCGCCGCCCGGCCACACAGCCAAGGCCATCGCCAGAAAGAATACTCCCCACAGTTCAAGATTCAAAATGCAAAATTGGCGGCGTTCATTTTTCATTTTGCATTTTGCATTTTGAATTCCGTTACGCCTCGCGCCACACCCCCTGCGCGTCCATGATCTCATGCGGGCGGTAGCGAGCTTTGTGGGCCATGCTGGCGGAGCCCGCCACATAGTAGCCCAGGTGCACCCAGGGCTTTCCCGCGTGCCGCGCAAACTCGATGGTCTGCAGGATGCTGTAAGTTCCCAGCCCGCGGCCGGGCATGTCCGGGTCGTGGTAATGGTAGACCGCGGAGACAACGGTGGGCGTCACGTCCGCCAGGACCACGCCGCGCAGCGCGCGGCCTTCCCAGAGACTGATCTCCATGCTGGGGACGGGGTTCTCCACGAACGTGAACGCGTAGTCCTCCGCATCGGCGGAATGCCGCGGCCAGCCTTTGCGGCGCGCTTGTGCCCGGTGGTAACGGTTATAGAGTTCCAGGCGCGGCGCATCGGCCAGCGGCGGCCCGAGCCGGACTTCCAGGTCCTGGTTGCGTTTCCAGGTGCGTCGCTGGCTGCGGCCGGGGCGGAACCGCTCCACGGGGACGCGGAGCGGCCGGCATTCCCGGCACCCCTCGCACAGCGGCCGGTAGAACGACATGCCGAACTTGCGGCAGCCGGCGTTCATCAGGTCTTCGTATTCCTGCGCGCCCAACTGCGCGGCGTAGGAATACTCCATCTTCGCCAACCTGCCGGGCAGGTACGGGCACGGGTGTGGCTCGGTGACGAACTTGTACAGGACCAGCATCGGCACGCTCCGCCGCTTTCCCCGCCCTCCTGCGCGTGGAACCGTGGCATGGGCTTCCAGCCCATGAACACCGGCAAAACGCCCGTGCCGAATAACCACGAACGTGACGTTCGTGGTACCACGGGCGTCCCGCCTGTGACTCCCCGTAAGGAGCGGCGGGCGCCCCCGCCCACCTGCAATTGTGGACTTCAGCCGCGCGATTTTCGATTCGAGATTTGCGATTTTCGGCCGCCGCGGGTGGCCTGGCACCCACCACGCCAACAATGGCGTGGCACCCGGCAGATTCAGAATTCACAATTCCGAATTCAGAATTGACCGCGTTCATTTTTCATTCTGCATTTTGCGTTTTTCATTCTTAAGCCTTCCTGGCCGGAACTGGCGGGCGCCCAAAACACTGGAACAGCCCGGACTCCTGGATGCGTCTTGCCCGGGCCGGAAAGTACCCGACCGCAAACGCGATGAAGCCAAGCAGCGCGCCTGCGCCGATCCTGGCAACGGGAACCCACGCATAGTCGCTGGCAGGGAAGCCGTGCTGTTCGAGGGCCGGCCCGGCACAGCGCGCGACAAGAAGCCCTACGCCGTGCGCGATGGCCAGCCAGCGCCAGAAGTCCCACCGCAGGCCGAGCAGGAAGCGCGCTTTCTCGACAGCCTTGCTGCAAGCCGGCGGGACGCCGGCGCTACGGTTGGCGGCGGGGCCTTTCCTGGCGACTTCCTTTGCCAGGCGCAACGCCCCTCCATAGTCGCCTCTCCTCAACATGTTCGTCGCTTCGCGCAGACGCGAGAGCACCTCCGCCGCCGAACGAGCCTTGCCATCGGCCGGGTCCAGGGCCACGATCTGCCGATAGAGGACCTCCGCCGCGCTGAGATCCTCCCGCGCTTCGGCCTCTGCGGACCTGTTCCACAAATGCCGCAGCCGCAGACTCCTGATCTGCTCCTCAGCCTGCGCCACCCCCTGACGTGCTCGCTCGCACTTGGGGTCGAGACTCAGTGCCTGCTGGAACGCGTCGAGCGCATCGGCGAAGCCTCCCCCCTGGAAACGGGCCTCTCCCCGCTCAAGGTGGCCCTGCACCAGCTTCCCCGCGACAGCCGCCAGCGCCTCTGTCGCCTTTGAGTCATTGGGGTTCAGGCCGAGGATTTCCCGATAGTGTGCTTCCGCGGCTTTGAGGTCCCCGTGGGCTTCCGCCTCGCGGGCCTTGGCCCACAGTGGTATCAGGCGCAGGAGCTTGATCTGCCCCTCGGCCTTCGCGACCCCTTGGCGGGCCTGTTCGCAGTCGGGGGCGGAAGCGAGCGCCTGCTGGAACTCATCGCGCGCGTCGCCGAACCTGCCGGCCTGGAACGACGCCTCGGCCTGCTCAAGAAGAGGACGAACGAGGTCCCTGACAACCAGGCTCAACGCTTGCGCGGCCTTTGTGTCGTCGGGATCAAGGCGGAGGATCTCACGGTAGAGAGCTTCCGCGGCCTTGGGGTCTCTCGCGGCATCCGCCTGATTCCACAGGTGACGAAGCCGCAGCTTCTTGATGAAGTCCTCGGCTCTCGCCAGCCCCTCGCGGGCCGCCTCGCAGCCCTGATCCTGACTCAACGCCCGCTGGAACTCGTCCCGCGCTTCGGCGTACAACGCTTGCTGAAGGCAGGCCTCGGCCTTTTCAACACATGCCTTTACCGACGCATCCACCTCAGCACTCCCGTCTGCGCAATGGTTCGCCTGCCCCGCGCGATCATGGGCGGGACGCCCATGGTACGCCGCTTACTTTGCTGGAACGGCTTTCAGCACGCCGCTGCTGTCGTCGAGGAACGCGTTTTCGTCGAGGTCGTCAAGGATGGCGATATTGATGGCCGTGCCAGCCTGCGCCGGGTTGTGCCAATGCCACACCAGCGCGCCGTCTGGGGAGAACTCAAGCAACTGCCAGCCCTTGGCGCTGTCCTGCGGCTCGTGGCCGGTCCAGTTGCACGCGACGATGTTGCCGTTCTTGAGCACCTGGATGCCGGCGAAGAAATGGAGGTCCACTCCCTTGGGCGGGTCCTTGACCATGTACTCCTTGCGCAACGCGCCGTCCGGGCCGAAATCGAAGACCGCGTGCGCATAGCCGCCGGAGAGGAGGTAGCTGCCGTCGTCCTTCTTCAGCGCCATGAAGGCGTTCTGGGCTCGTGGCAACGGGATGGTCTTCACCACTTTGCAGCCGTTGGGCGCCTTGTCGTCGAAGGCCACTTCGATCATGCCTTTCTGCTCGGCGCAGACCACGCCGCCGTCGGAAGTCAGCCGGATCATGCGCAGGTTCGAGGCGCCGGGGACCTTCATCTTTCGCACCAGCTTGTTGTCCTTGTCCAGTTCAAGGACCTGCACGCCGGCCGCGTTGGCGCCGAGCACGGTGAAGCCATCCGCGCGGCGCCGAGCGGAAAACACGCCGCCCACCCCCGGAACCTTGACGTCCTGCACGAGCTTCTTCGTTTCGAGATCGTCCTTCGGCAGTTGCAGCTTCCAGTCCTTGGCTGCATCGCGCTCGTCCACGTAGTGCAGGATGCCGCGCCCTTCATCGTACATGAGGAACCGGTGCTTGATCGGCTCCTTGTCCTCCGCCTGCACCGCGGCGGCCAGGACCGCGGCGGCCGAAATCGCCAAGGCATACGCCGCCGTCCGGCACGCTGTCGCTTTCAATGTCTCACGCTTCATCACAGGACTCCTTTCTTTGGCACTCCCAATTGTAACACGGCCTTCCAGGCCGTGGACACGGGCAAGATGCCCGTGCCACGAGCGTGCTTACTTCGCCGGCGGCGGAAGGACGCCGGTGATCCGGAACACTTCGCCGAATTCCTTGGCCATATGTATGTCCTCGCCGTTCTCGCTGGTGAGCAGCAGATCGTTGCCGTCCCAGCACACGCCCTCGGTCTGCCCCAGCCAACCCAGCCGCACGCGCCGCGGCTGGGCAAACACGGCACTGAATCCCTCCGGCGTCCGCGCCATCTTCTCGAACGGCTCGGGCAGGTCCAGCACCACAACGCACAGATAGCTGATCAGCGCCAGGTGCCGGCCATCGTCAGTCAGCGACGCAGCCGTGACGGTGCTCATTGTCTTGGTCTCGCCAAGCAACTCCGCCTCAACCGGCTCGGAACCGGCGGGCGGAGGGTCCTCGGGCAGCGGCAGCCGGTAGCCGCGCGTGCGGTCCAGTTCCTTGGTGAAAAGCCAGGCCTGGCCGGCGCGGGCGACGAGGGCTTCCGCGTCAAACGGCCCCTGACCTTTCGGGTAGCGGAAATGGAACGCCTGAGGCTCGGCGACTGCGCCGGCGGGGTCCAGGGCATCGGGTTCTGGCAGCCGGTACAGCGTGAACGACGCGCGCTTGCGGAAGTTGTCGCCGATGTCGCAGATGACGATCCGGCCCCGCTCATCCAGCGAGATCTCCTCCCAGTTCACGTCGGTCGCGTGAGGGATGGCGACCTCGCGGATAAGCTTGCCTTTGCCGGTGATGGCAAAGATGCGCTCTCTCGAATCATTGTGCGTCCAGAAGATGTCCTTGTCCGGATACCGCTTGCTCTTGATGACGCCCGACGATCCCGCGATGACCTTGGGCAGCGTGCCAACGAGTTGCACCGCCGGAAGTTGCGCTGCTGCGGGGGCGGGACCCTCTCCGCACTGTGCCGCCAGCGCGATCAGGAACGCGGTGGGCAGCCACGTGGGGCTGCCCCTACCGGCGCGGGCGGCGATCCCGCGGAGACGAGGCCCCTGTTCGGTCAACGCGCTTCCCCGGTATCGAACCGCAACCCTTCGGCGACGGAGCCCTCGAGGTTGCGGATACGCACGCAGGCTCCGCAGCCCATGATATTCTGGGTGATCTTGAGAAGGAAGTCGTTCCAGCCTTCCTTGAGCACGGCCTCCGCCTTGTCGTCGCCGGCTTTGAGCCCCCGTTCCACGTTGTTGGCGTGGACGACCTTGCCGTTGACCCAGACTTTGACCCCGTCGTCGCTGCCGATCTCCAGCTTCACCTTCTGCTCTTTGGGTGAGAAGACGCGCGTCTTCATGTAGACGACGCACTGCTCGCCGCCGCAGATGGGCAGCAGATCGGCCTGCCAGAAGAGCGCGGCGTCGGCCGGACGCGGCGCGGGCTGCCATTTCACCTCGCCGGCCGCGGGCGCGGCGCCCGCCACTCCCGGCTCCGGAGGGAACGGGATGTCGAAGAGTTGCTTACACTGCTTGCCCTCCTGCCGATACGGCCCGGCCGCCAGCCACGTGGTGATGTAGCCGACGTACTGGTCCATGCCGTCGAGCGCCTTCTTGGCCTCGGCGCGGAGGGCGTCGTTCTTGGCGTCTGCCGCGATCTTCTGCAGCGCGGCCTTGGCTTCCGCCGGCTGGGAACCGCCAAGCCCGACGGCGATCTGGACGCAGGCCGCCTCGGCCTCGCCGCGAATCGCGTCGTCGGCGCAGAGCGTCTGGGCGAGCTTCAGTGCGCTGGCGTGCGCGATCTTCCCCAGTTCGGTGAGGCCCAGCTTCTTCTCCTCGGGCCGAGAAGCCGCCGCCATGCCCGCCTCGCACATTTTCACTCGTTCTTCCGCCGGCCGGCCGGCGGACGCGGCGACCAGGCGCCAGTACCCGCGCAACGCCAGGACGCGCTGCGGCAGCGTCGTTTCGGCGGGCGCGGCGCCCGCGCCACCCTTGGCAAGCTTGAGAAGGTCCGGCGCCGCTTCGAGGCCGCCGCATTCGGCCATCGTCCGCAAGGCCGCATCCTGGACTGCCGCTTCCTTGTCCTGAAGGCCGGCACGCAGCGCCTGGAGCGCGTCGGGGCCCCCGATGCGCCCCGCGGCGCGCAGCAGAGCCACTCGCGCCGGGACCGCGGCATCCTTCATCGCGGCCAGAACCTGTGCGGCGCACGCTTCGGGTTTCTCACCGCGGCCGGACACCGCGCTCAAAGCCTGTTCGGCCGTATCGCGCTCGGCATCCGTCTTGGCCTGAAGCAAAAGCTTGGTGATGTCGCCGGCGGCGCTCCCGTCAGCCAGCATCCCCAGGGACTTGATGGCGACCAACCGCGTCGTCTCGTCGCCTTCTTGCGCCATTTTCAGGAGCGCCGGCACGGCCTGGGTTTCCTTCCGGTAGCCCAGCGCCCGGACCATCTCGGCCTGCGCGGCGGGCGGAGCTTTCGGCAGGCGCTCGAGGAGCGCGTCGCGCGTCTTCGGGTCACGAAGCTGGTTGAGACACTCGCGTGCCGTATCCTGTTCCGGCCCCGTCGCCTTGGCAGCGGCCTCGGCCAACACTGGCGCGATCGAAGCGTCGCCCAACGCGCCCAAGGCTTCAATGGCGGCGACACGAACCGGCTGCGACTCGCTCTTCAGCATACCGGCGATGCTCGGCGCGGCAGCGGGGTCGCCGCGCTGCCGCAGACCCTCTATCAGCGCGACCTGTGTTGCGAGAGGCACTTTCGCCACCAGCGCCGCGAACTCTTTCGTTGCGCCTTCGCCCTTGATCTCGCGCACCAACGGCAGTGCCGCGCGCTGCGCCGCTCGTTGGTCCCCCGTCAGCGCCTTGGCTATGAGCGCCACCGCCTGGTCGTCGGACGCCAGGACCAGGCCGCGGTACGCGGCCGTCTTGGCGTGCTCGGGCGCGTCCAGTTCATAGGTTTCCTTGTAGAGTGCCGCAGCCGTCTTCTTGTCATCGGCGGCGCGGAACTGGTCCGCGCACAACAACAACGCGTCAATGACGGCCGGTTGGGCGGCCGCGGGGGCCTTGCCCTGGGCTGCTTTCAGCGCCGCGACGGCATCGGCTCCGCCGATCTTCCCGAGCGCCGTCGCGGCCGACGATGCGATCTGCGCATCCTCGCTTTTCGCAAGCCCCGCCAGCGCTGGAACAGCATCGCGGTCGCGCCGCTCGCCAATCGAATCGCAGATGCCCGCCACCGTAACGCCCGCCGCCTTCGGGAGCGCCTCGCGGAGGGCCGCGCCCGCCTCGGGGCAGGGCATCGTTTCGAGCGCAATGCGCGCCCAGTGCGACAGATCCTTATCAGGCAGCAGCGCGGCCAGTGCCGGGACGGACTTCGCGGTGCCGGCAGTCTTCAGAGTGCGGCAGGCCGCCGCTTTTTCCGCGGGCGTCTTGTCGGACTGCAGGACGCCGATGGGCCCGTCCTCAGCGTCCGCGGCGTTCGCGCACGGCGCCGCCGGAACCACGAGTGCGAGAACTGCCAACGCCGCAAATTCCAGTCTACGCTTCATGGTTCTCATCCTTCTTCTGTACCGCGAGCACGCCCCGTTGGGGCTTCCCTTCATCGTGGGCCGCCTACCAGGGGCTTCGCCCCTGGCTATTTCAGTTTGCCCCTTTGGGGCAGGCACGAACGGCGAGCCCTGGTACTCATCACCCGCCACTCGTCACCGGGGGAACGCCCGCAACAATTTGGCAAAATGTTCTACGGCGCTGGCCCCGTCATTCATCACTCATCACTCGTCACTCGTTAGATGTGCCACGGTTCCCGCATGGCGTAGGAGGTCATCTTGTCGGCCTCGGCGTCGTTGATGAACTTCTCCTTCTGCGGGTCCCATTTGAGCGCCCGCTGGAGCTTGGTGGCAATGCCGCCCAGCAGCAGGATGCTGATGGCGCGTTGGGCCGTCTCCGCGGGGCTGATCGGCCGCTTGCGTGTGCGGATGCAGTCCAGGAAGTTATCCGCGTGGCTGTCCGATTTGTAGAGGCGCACGTCGCTGGCCGTGAGCGGCTGCTCGAGGATCTTCTTGGGGTCCGAGTAGATCTGATCGCGGTCCACGACGATCTTGCCTTCCGTGCCCAGGAACGTGACGGGCCCGCCTTCGCCGGTCTTGACGCCGGGGCAGCCGCAGCCGTAGATCACGCCGCCATTGGCGTACTTGTAGACGGGCTTGCCCTCTTCCATGACGATGTCGGTTGGGCCGGTATCGTCGCCGTTGATGCCCCACTGGCAAATGTCGTAATGGTGCTGGCCCCAGTTGTCGGAGCCCCAGCCGAACATGTGCGCGCCGCAGTTGCCGGTGAACGGCGTCCAGGGCGCGGGGCCGAGGAAGAGTTCCCAGTCGAGCTCTTTAGGAACGGGCTTGCCCGGTCCCGTGGGTCCAGGGCCGGGGTTGAAGCCGCCGCCGCCGAGAGCGGCGTAGGCGCCTTTGAGCTGGCCGAGACGGCCGTTGCGGACGTACTCGCAGGCCTTGCGGAACTTGCCGCCGTAGCACGACCGCTGCTGAGAGCCGGCCTGGTAGACGCGCCCGTAGCGTGTGACGGCGTTCACCATGGCGCGGCCTTCGGCGATCGTCAGCGCCACGGGTTTCTCGCAGTAGACATCCTTGAGTGCCCTGGCGTCCATGTTGCTCCTCAGCGCGTGCCAGTGCGCGGGACTGCCGATAAGCACGGCGTCAATGTCGGGCCTGGCGATGAGTTCGCGGAAATCGCAGTAGGCCTCGCAAGACTTGTAGCTGTCTTTCGCGGTCTTGTTGGCGTAGTGCTGGTTGACGCGCGCCTTGGCGCCTTCACGTTTCTGGCGCCAGACATCGCATACGCCCAGCACCTGGACCTCATCTCTCCCCAGATAGCCGCCGGCCACGTACGTCCAGGCGCCGCCGAAGAGATGTCCCCCGCCCTGGCCCCCAATACCGATGAAGCCCATGGTGATGCGTTCGCTGGGCGCCACGGCGCCGTCTTTGCCCAGCACGCGCGAGGGCACCACGAATGGCGCGGCCACCCCAAGGGCCACTGTCTTCACAAACGCGCGCCGGCCTGGACGATCCGGTCTTGGTGTCATGCCCAAACCCTTTCCTGTTCGCTCAGCCCTGTCGTTCACGTGGGCCGCCACGCTCCGTCTCAACGCGATATACCCCGTGAACACGGGGACGAGCGATCTTTCCTGTGAGCAGTCATAATACTATCGGGCACAGCCGCCGCGCGTCAACACAGACCGGCACCCGTGGAGCGGCGAGCGGGACTGTCACTCCCGTCAGCGAGGCCAAGAGCCCCGCCCGGCGCGGGCCATGGGCGCGCCCGCACGCGACCGTGCTACCGGCCTGTTGAGCCGTGCTACGGCAACTTTCTTACATTAACGTGTTGACCGGCGTCACATACCTGATAAGGTAACGTCTAAGAGGCTCTAAAGCAGATCGGCCAATGTGGCCCATATGTAGAGCTGGTCGAAGTGAAGGAGAACGTTGATGGCGACGGGAAAAGTGAAGTGGTTCAATGATCAAAAGGGGTTTGGGTTCATCACCCCTGATGAGGGCGGCAAGGATTTGTTCTGCCACCACAGCGAAATTCAGGCGGAGGGGTTCCGCTCGCTGTCAGAGGGCCAGGCCGTGGAATATGAGCCGGTGCAAGACGCAAAAGGTCCCAAGGCTACGAAGGTCCGCCCAGTGAAGTAGGGACTGCTCAGTTGGAAGGGGAAAGGCGCCCAACGGGCGCCTTTTTTTTTGCTGCGACCGTTGGCCAATGTGTTCTCTCTTTCCCCGTCCGCAGTGTCTGTTTCTCCCTAGATGCTCCACGGCGCGCGCATCGTTCGCGACAACAGTCTGTTGGCGCCATCATCGTTGACGAAGCATTCCCTGTCCGGATCCCATTGCAGCCTGCGCCCCAGCCGCATCAGTGCCTGAAATGGACGAACAGCCGGCCGAAGTTCTTGCTGTCCTTTTCGACGCGATGATACTGCGACTTGATCTCGGGGCGGTTCAGGAACTTGAGCACCTTCTCCTTGAGCTTGCCGCTGCCCTTGCCGGGGATGATCTCGACCAGGGCAATGCGCTTCTCGCCGGCTTCGCGAATCACGCGCTGCAACTCGGCCTCGATATCGCGACCCTTGTTGAAGATGTCGTGCAGGTCCAGCGCGATCTTGGCCATTCGCACCTCACGGAAAACGGCTTGTTCGTGCTGATGGTGCCACGATGTGGCCGCGCCGCAAGCCCGAACCGGCGCGCAGAGTCTCGAGTTCGCCGGGGCCGGGCTGGATGGCAGGGCGCGTATGCCTGCTGGGAGGCTTGCGCTGCGGGACGAGCGTTGCGGTGTAAGCACTTGGTGGTATGGTGACGCTCCACCGGATGGGCATCGAGGCGCGTACCGCAGCGGACCACAATGTGAAAGGGGCTACCCATGGCGAAGCACATGTCCCGGCGCAACTTTCTTAGGACCGCAGCGGCCGTCGGCGTGACGGCGGCCGTCTACCGCAATGCTTACGGCGCCAATGAGAAGCTCTGCCACGCCTGCATCGGCGTCGGCGGGATGATGGGCGGGCACGACGTGGGCGCCTTTGCATCCCATCCCAAGCTCCAGCTCGTCGCCATCTGCGACGTGGACAAGAACCACCTCGGCGGCGCCGCCAAGAACGCCAAGGATGCCCGCCAGTACACCGACTGGCGCGAACTGCTCGCCAAGGAAGGCGACAAAGTTGATTCGGTCAACGTTACCGTTCCCGACCACTCGCACGCCATCATCACGCTCTCCGCGCTCAATCTGAAGAAGCACGTCTATACCCAGAAGCCGCTCGCCCACGACGTGGCCGAATGCCGTGCCATCGCCGAGGCGGCCAAGAAGGCCGGCACGGTCACGCAGCTTGGCACGCAGGTCGCCGCGACCAACGGCGACCGGATGGGCGTGAAGTTCCTCAAGGATGGCCTCATCGGCAAGGCCAAGCGCGCCATACTGTGCTCCAACCGCGGCGGCGCCGTGGAAGCGTACCGCCTCGTCGGTCCGCGGCCAAAGAAGACCGATCCCGTGCCGAGCAGCCTCGACTGGAACGTCTGGCTGGGCACCGCGCCGGAGCGGCCGTTTGTCAACGGCATCTACCACCCGGTCAAGTGGCGGTGCTGGCTGGACTTCGGCACCGGCTGGTCGGGCGATATCGGCTGCCACATCTTCGACGCCGTGTGGAAGGGCCTGGGCCTCACGGCGCCAAAGTCGGTCATCGCCGAGGTGCAGAAGAGCTGGCAGGATTCCCCCGAGCGGCGCGCGGACAACTGGCCGCAGGCGAATCACATCACCTGGATTTTCCCCGGCAACGACAAGACCGATGGCGACCTGACGCTGGAATGGTTCGACGGCGAGTTCTATCCGCCCAAGGAGTGCAAGGAGATCACGGGCCTCGAGCGGCACCCGGAGGAAGCGTCCTTCGTGATCGGCACCGAAGGCTCGTTGCTGCTGCCGCACCAGGGCGGGCCGCAGCTCTTCCCCAAGGAGAAGTTCAAAGGGACCCCGCGCCCCAACATGGGCGGCGGCAGCCACTACCACTTCTTCGTGGACGCCTGCCTGGGCGGGAAGATGACCGAGGGCCACTTCCTGCAGACCGGGCCGATGGCCGAGGCGATCATCCTGGGCACCGTGGCCGTGCGCTGCCCCGGCCAGAAGCTGGAGTGGGACGCGGCCAACCTGAAGATCCCCAATTACCCGGAGGGCGAGAAGTTCCTGCGCCGGACGTACCGCGAGGGGTGGAAGGTGCTCGGGGCGTAGGCGATTGCGGATTGGGGATTGCGGATTGGGGATTGCGGATGGATGTGGGACGCTCGGCAGATCCGGATGGGTGGCCCTTCGCGGAACCACGGAATGTTGCCGTTTTCACTGTACGTTCCGTAATCGTTGGATCTGAACCCGTCCTCCGCGTGTGCCACGATACCGAGGACGGCGGTTGGCAGTTCCTCACGGGGGAGACCGTCAGTATGAAAGAGGCCATGCTTGTGGCTCTCAGCAATATAGTGGAGCGGGACCGCTCCTTGATGGAGCTCGCGGACCTTCCCCTGGGTTGGCAGGCGTCACGTGAGGCCCCGGGGAAGCAGTGGATCAGGAAGCGGATGGCATAGCTGGGCGGCACTGGCCATTCGGCGATTTCACATTTTCCATTTCGCGTCCACGCCTTATCCTACGATTGCGGGTTGTTGATGCTTGGACCGTAGCGCATTTTGCCAGATTGCGTTCGTTGCCGCGGACGCGGAACAGACAATTTGGCAAAATGTCCTACGCAACAGCCGATGAGGAGACATGCTTCGATGAACCTTTCGTTGCTCCTGTGTGCAGTGCTGGTGCTGTGGATTGTTCCCGCTGTGCTCGCGGCGGAAGCGGCGAAGACGCTGGACGTCTGGCCCGGCGCGGCGCCCGGCGAGAAGGGCGACATCGGCCCCGAGAAATGGGAGGCGCCGCCGAAGAACGAGATTCCGCCCATCACGCGGCTGACGAACGTCACCAAGCCGACCATCGCCATCTACCCGCCGCCGAAAGCGAAGAACACCGGCACGGCGGTGCTGATCTGCCCCGGCGGCGGCTACTCCATCCTGGCGATGAACCACGAAGGCGAGGACGTCGCGACGTGGCTGAACTCCATCGGCGTGACCGGCATCGTGCTGAGGTACCGCGTCCCGGCGCGCAAGGGCCAGCCCCGGCATCTCGCCCCGCTGCAGGACGCGCAGCGGGCCATGAGTCTCGTGCGGGCGCAGGCGAAGCAGTTGGAGATCAACCCCGACCGTATCGGCATCCTGGGATTCTCCGCCGGCGCGAACCTCGCGGCCATCGCGTCCACCAATTTCGACCAGCGGCAGTACGAGGCGCTCGACGACACCGACAAGGTCAGTTGCCGGCCCGACTTTGCGGTGCTGCTCTACTCAGCGTGGCTGGTTGACGAGAAAACCAAGGTCCTCCTGCCGGAAGTGCGCGTCACGCCGCAGACCCCGCCGGTCTTCTTCGCGCACGCCGGCGATGACAAAATCTGCGCGGAGAGCAGCATCCAGATGCACCTCGCTCTGCGGCAGGCGAAGGTGCCCACGGAACTGCATGTGTTCGAGGGCGGGGGACATGGGTTCGGCATGCGGCCGATCCCGCACCCCATCGCCGGCTGGCCGGGGTTGTGCGAACAGTGGCTGCGCACGCGGAAGCTGATCCCCAACCCGTAACGTGACGGGGAGCCACGGGGGCTTGAGGCTTGAGGAGATGTCCGCAACTGTAGCGCCGGAGTCTCGCCGCCCGCCCCGCGGCTCGCACTGCAATGCGCTCGCGCGGTCGCTCCCGCTATTTCAGCTCCCGTATCCTGATGTTGCGGAACTTGACCCAGCCGGCGTGGCCTTCGGCGCCGTAGGTCGGAAACGCGAGCACGCCTTTCTGGAGCATCCTGTCCACAGGCTTGGAGTCGGTCACGTCGGCAACCTTGACACCGTTCAGTTCCACCACGATGTGCGGGCCTTTGGCGAGAATGGACAGCTTGTTCCAGTCGAGCTTCTTGCGGATGGTGTCTTTCTCGTCGCCCTTGGAGAGCCATTCCTTGTTGGCGTAGACGCCGCCGCAGTATTCGCCGGCTTCGCCGCGCCCGATGTTGACCTGGTAACCGGTCTGGTAACCGGCACGCGGATCGTTGCGCAGATAGACGCCGCTGTTGTACTTGCCGTGCTCGTCAATCATGAACTCGAACTGCAGTTCGAAGTCCTGGAACTGTTCCGTGGTGGTCAGCAGGCCGCCGCGCCTGAAGTCGCCGTCCTGGCCGCCGACGATGACGCCGTCTTCGACCTTCCACACGGCGGAACCGAGCTCTTTCCAGCCGGCAAGGTCCTTGCCGTTGAAGAGGTCGCGCCATTCCGTAGCCGTGTCCGCGGCGAAGGACGACGAGGCGATGACGGAGAGGATCATGCTGAGGCAGAAACGCATGGGGAGATGCTCCTTTACCGGCGCAAAGGTAGCACGACGCCGGTCACTATTCAACGTGCGAGGCGTGGCTGAACGCTCACCACGAAGAACACACACAAGCATTCACACAACTACGCCCGTATCGTGTTCTTCGTGCTCTTCGGGGTTCAATGCCGGGCAGACCGGGAAGCTTCACTACACCTATGCGGACGCGTGGGGAGACCATTCCCACGCCAGGGCGGGTCGCGCGGTGTATATGTCTGTGACTACTGGGAGGATCACCAATGGCAGGCAAATGTTCACGCCGTTCGTTCGTCAAGCGGGCCGCAATGGTGGCAGGGGCCGCGGTCTGCGCACCCTACGTCATGGCTGACGGCGCGCCCAACTCCAAACTGGGCACGGCCGTCATCGGCTCGGGCGGCCAGGGCGGCGCCAGCGTGAATGAGGCGGTCGGCGAACGGCTGATCGCGCTGGTGGACGTTGATGACAACCGCTTGGCCGAGACGACCAAGAACGTCTCCAAGGCCCATCCCAACGTCAAGACCTACTTCGATTACCGGAAGATGCTCGATGAGTGCCACAAGGACATTGACGCCGTCTTCATTGCCACGCCCGACCAGCACCATGCACCCGCGGCCATCCGGTGCATTGACCTGGGCAAGCACGTGTACGTCGAGAAACCCATGGCCTACTGTCTGTATGAAGTACGCAAGCTGACCGAGTCCGCGCGCGCCAAGAAGGTCATGACCCAACTCGGCAACCAGGGGCACAGCGGCGAAGAGTACCGGCGGCTGTGCGAGTACATCTGGGCCGGCGCCATTGGCCAGGTGAAGGAGACGCACAGTTGGACGACGTGGAAGTTCGGCAACGACGGCAAGCAGCCGCCCAACTCGGCCCCCCCGAAGAACCTGCACTGGGACGAGTGGCTCGGCCCGACGCTGACCGGCGAGTACAACAGCGAGCTGCATCCGATGTGGTGGCGAAAGTACATCAACTACGGCACGGGATCCACGGGCGACCAAGGCTGCCACGTCATGGACGGCGTCTTCTGGGCACTGAAGCTGAAATCGCCGACCACCTTTGAACTGATCGAGCAGCGGGCCGGCAGCAAAGATCGGTGGCCGGTCCTCAACACCATCCGCTACGACTTCCCCGCGCGCGGCGACATGGGGCCGGTGTCGGTCTACTGGCACGATGGCTGCAAGCCGCCCATCTGCCTCGAACTGGAGAAGAAGAACAACCGCAAGTTCGAGGACCACGGCACCATCTACGTCGGCGAGAAGGGCACCATGTACACGGGCCAGTACGGCGGCGGCATACGCATCATCCCCGAGGAGCAGCACAAGGCCACGCCGCAGCCGCCGAAGACTATTCCCCGCATCAGGACCAGCCACAGGGGCGATTTCCTGCGCGCGTGCAAGGGCAGCGACGTGCCGCCGTCGTCGAACTTCGAATACTCCGGGCCGCTCACGGAGTTCGTCCTCTTGGGCCACCTCGCCTACATGTCCAAGCCCGGCCAGAAGGTCGAATGGGACGGCGAGAAGATGGAAGCCAAGGGCGCGCCGGAACTGAACAAGCTCATCAAGCGCGAGTACCGCAAGGGGTGGGAAGTCTGACGGCCGGGTTCAGGGTTCAGGGTTCAGGGTATAGGGTCATCCGGCGATCGGGTGATCGGTTCAGCGGTTCAGCGGGGCATCGTGCCAGCGACTCTGGAGACTCCCATGTTCTACCCAAACGCCAAGCACACCCGGCGCGAGTTCCTTAAGACCGCGGCGCTTGCGGGCGCCGGCTTGGCGTTGGGCGCGAAGGCGGTCGACGACGGCCCGCTGCCCAAGCGCGTGCTGGGCCGCACGAAGGCCGAGGTGACGATCCTGGGGCTGGGCACGGCGCCCCTCGGCGAAGCGCGCGGCGACCCGAAGGAAGCCGAAAAGATCTTCGGCGAAGTCATGGACCGCGGCGTGAACTACATTGACACGGCGCGCATCTACGGCATCGCCGAGGAAGTGCTCGGCAACCTCGTGCCCGCTCGCCGCGACAAGCTGTTCCTCGTCACCAAGTGCTGGGTGGAGAGCGCCGCCGATGCCGAGAAATCGTTCACGGAATCGCTGACCATGCTGAAGACGGACCACGTGGACCTCTGCCACATTCACCACGTCGGCGGCAAGAACATTGACAAGGTGCTCGCCGCGGACGGCATCCTGGAATACCTCGTCAAACAGAAGCAGGCCGGCAAGCTGCGCTTCATCGGCATGACCGGGCACTGCAGTCCGCCGAAGTTCCTGAAGATGCTCGAAACCAAGCAGATTGACGTCGTGATGCCGGTGATGAACTACGTGGACCGCAACATCTACGGCTTCGAAGAGAAGGTGCTGCCCGAGTGCCGCAAGCAGAACGTCGGCGTGGCGGCGATGAAGGTGTACGTCGGCATCAAGGGCGGTTTCCCCAACCACCGCAACGGCAAGGTCGGCTGCGTCACGCCGCCCGAGCGCCTGCAGCAGGCGCTGGCCTACGCGCTCGACCTGGAGGGCGTGAGCGTGGCGGTCGTCGGGCCATTCACGCTGGAGCAAGCCATCCAGAACGTCGAGTTCGCCCGGAAGTACAAGCCGCTCACGGAAGCGGAGCGCAACGAACTGCTGGCCTACGGTAAGGAACTCGCGCCGAAGATCGGCCCGCGGTACGGGCCGGTGGCGTAACGGAGGAGCCGTGACGAAGCCGCGGTTCCAGTTCAGCTTGCGGCGCCTTCTCGCATGGGTCGTTCTGGCAAACATCCTGGCACTGTTTGCGTACTATGTTCCGGCGGATTGTCCACTGTGCGGTCCGCTCTACCTCGTGAAGTTCTGGGAGCCCCACAGGGGCCTCGGTATCGCCTGGACCGCGTGCCTCGTGCCCATGCTGCTTGCGCCGGCCGTGAAACTGTCGCGCGTGACGGTGCTCATGGCCGTTGCCGGGCTGCTCCTCTGGATTGGTTCGTATTACCTGATACTGGAGATCGAAGCGGGCGTGTAGTGTGGCGTGGCAAGGAGAGCCAGTTCAAGGGGCAAGGGAAAGAGGAGCGGGACTGAGAGTCCTGCCTGCCGCAGTTGTTGCCGGTTCACGATGGACGACGACAGCGCGCAACGGCCGCACAGGACACGCAACTTCACACGCGCCGCAGCCCGTGCATTTCCTCCTGTCCACGATGGGGAACGAAGAGAAACCATCGTCGGCATCCTGCCGCGCGACGGCGTCATACGGGCACTGCGTGATGCACGCGCTGCAGTCGCGACCGTTGGCCATAAGGCAGGTGTCGAGGTCCACCGTGGCGAGGCCCATGACGCACGCGCGCTTCCGAGCCAGCGAGAGCCGCGCCACGGCGCCGCTCGGGCAAACCTGGCCGCAGGCGTTACAGTCTTCACGGCAGTAGTCGTTCTCAAAACGCACCACCGGCGCCATGAACCCCGCAACGCCGCTTGCGCCCATATCGTGATGGATGATCTTCGCCGGGCAGGCGCGAGCGCAGTTCCCGCAGCGGACGCAGAGGCCCGTGAACGTCTGTTCGCCAGCAGCACCCGGCGGACGAAGCGGCCGCGACCGGGCAACGAGTTTCCTGAGGCCCAGCGCGACCAAGGCACCCAGCCCCGCGCCCAGGACCGCGCGCCGCGGCGGAAGAGCGCTCACATCCGCTTGTGTCGCTGAACCGTCAGCCGGCTGCCGGCGCAGGGAAGAGCGCACGGCCGCGAGGAGTTCCTGTGTGGCGCCAAGCGGGCACAGGCGCAGGCACCACGCGTTCGGCAAGAGGAAGGCGAGCAGCAGCACCAACGGCAAACCGAGGCCCGCCACCACTGTTGCGGCGCACAGCGGTTGGCGCAGAGCGCTCACGAACGCGCCGGCCATGGCAAGCGGGTCCAGCCACAACAGGAAGGGATAGCCGAGGCACGCGCCCCCGAACGCCAGGAGGAGCGCCCATTGCCCAAGCGACGGCAGACGACGCCAGCGCGCCGCCGCCGAGGGATGCAGGCGGCCGAGAAGCTCCTGCAGAAGCCCGACGGGACATGCATACCGGCAGAACCATCGCGGACTAAACAGGCAGAGCAGCAGCGTTGGCAGGCAGACGAGAGAGAGGACAGTCAGGGACCGCAGAGCCAGCACGGAAAGCATCCCGACATAGGGGCTCACGGCGGGGAGAACCACAGTTGGCGAAGCGCCGGGCAGGAACGGCCAGGCGAGCGCCACGGCGGCAGCAAGAGCAAGGCAGCGCACGGCCAGGCGGAGCCTGCGGCGGGTTCTGCCTTCCTGCACAGCCGTTTCCATGCAGCGCCCCGCAAGCCTAGCCCAAGTAGGCGCCTTGATCGGTCAGCAGTTTCTGGAGCTTCGATATTTCCACGTCGCGCGGGCGGCAGTTGTTCTGGACGGCCAACGCCGCCGCCGCTCCGGCCGCATGCCCGGTGGTCAGGCAGGAGGCGATGAGACGCATATCCTCGATCAGTTTCTCATCCACGCAGATGCACCGGCCGGCGGCGAGGAGGTTGTCGAGCTTCTGGGGAAGCAGAACGCCGTAGGGAATGGGCCACTGGCAGTGCTGAGCGTTCTGCGCGCCGCCGACGGCCACTGTGTCGGGGAACTTCTGGCCCGCACGGGATTCTTTGTAGGTCAGCTTCTGCGTGCCGGCCAGTAAACGCGAAATGCGCACACCAAGCTGCGGCGCTGTCTGCAGGAGGTAGACCTGTTCGCCTCCGGGTGCTTTGCGGATCTTCTGGACATGGTTCCAGATGCTGCGGCGGTGTTCCATTTCGAGCCGGGTGAGTTCGGCGATATCAAGAGCGTTGGTGCTGGGGCCGCGCAGGTTAACCCACGTGACGCTGGGCAGCGGCGTTGGGGCGCCGAGCGATTTCACTCCCGTTTCCTTCAGCCTGGCCATGTCGGCCCGGTCCACATTCCCGAGGCGGTGGACAAGGCCGATGGCGTGGAGCCGCTGTTCGTGTTCGGCCCCCGCGGCGGCAAAGATGTCGCCATCGCCGGTCGCGTCCACAACGACTTTCGCCAGAACCGCCTGACGGCCGGCCTTGCTTTCGAAGACCGCGCCGCGGACGGCGCCATTGTCCATGACCACGTCAGCGCCCCAGCAGTGCAGGAAGACTTTGACGCCGGCCTCGCGGACCATCTCGTCCATCACGAACTTGGCGGCTTCGGGGTCCACGGTCGGGTTGAACTTGCCCGCGGCCTGGTTGATGACGGCCCCGTCCACCCTGGTCAGTCGCTCGAGGAGCTCGTCGCCAATACCGCGGACCACTTTCACGAGCTGGCCGTTTTCCTTCGCGTGCGTGCTGATGACGAGCAGCACCAAGCCGCCCGTCCATTGGCCGCCGAAGTAGCCGTACCGTTCTACCAGCGTCGTCTTGACGCCGGCGCGCGCCGCCGCCACGGCCGCGGCGACGCCCGCGGGGCCGGCGCCGACGACGAGCACGTCGGTCTCGTGGAGCACGGGCAGGGGCCGTTCGGGCTGGATGACCTTGCCGTTTGCGAGCACGGCGGGGTAGCGCGGCGCGGTGCTGGACGGGATCAGCTTGTTTTCGGGGTTCGCGGGCGCGCGAGGCGCGGCGTCGGCTTCGTCGGCAACAACTCTTGAGGCGAATGCCGTCCCGAGACCTGCGGCGGCCAGGACGTGCATCAGTTCGCGGCGCGTGATTTGGCGGTTCATGTGTGTTTGGCTCCCACACGCAGATGTGGGTGCGTTGTAAAGTCATGGTGAGCCGGTGTCAACCGGCGGGAGGGTCGTGCGCAGGCGGGGGAGTGTTCATTTCCAGTTAGATCAGTTCACGAATGGGCGTGACGGCGTGGCACGGCCTTCCAGGCCGTGGACATGGGCAAGATGCCCATGCCACGAACGAGACGTTCGTGGTACCACGGGCGTCCCGCCCGTGGCCCAACGCGCGACGACACATCCAATCGTGAACTGCTCTAGCCTCCGGGCGGAAGTCGTTCCCGCGCCCCTGCCGGGGCGCACGCTGTCGGTCGAAACGCTTTCCGGGGGCTCGGCCCGCCTTTGGCGGGCCGGCCCCCGGCTAATTTCCGGCGTCCCTTCGGGACGAACGAACGCTTTCCGGGGGCTCGGCCCGCCTTTGGCGGGCCGGCCCCCGGCTAATTTCCGGCGTCCCTTCGGGACGAACGGGAGTGTTCAATCACGGTTACCGTACCGGTGAGCGGCGACGCGGGCCTCCGTGCCCGCGGGCAGTCCCCGCGGGCGGAAAGCGCGAATAGGGGATTTGTTCCTCGTCATTTTCGCACTCTTCGTGGTACACAATGATG
Organism: Planctomycetota bacterium; assembly: GCA_026692735.1. GTDB lineage: Bacteria > Planctomycetota > SZUA-567 > H5-PLA8 > H5-PLA8 > JAPLOD01. Next base: position 25,177 of record JAPLOD010000548.1, read on the forward strand.
GTCACGTGTGAGCCCACCACCCGGAGAGGAGCTGCCAATGAACCGCGCTTTCTGCGTTTTCGCTGTCACGTCAGCCTTACTGGCCGCAGCCGTCCCGGGCGGCGAGGCCAGCCTGGTGCTGAAGGCCAACATGGACGTGCTGAAGTGCCAGATGCCGGACGAGATGTGCCATCTCGAACGCAGCAGCGCGCCGTGTCAGATCTTTCATGCCGATGAATCCGTGACCATCTCGATTCACTACACGGCAACTGGCAAGGGCGGCATCGAGAACGCGGTTCTGGAGATTCAAGAGATCACGACGCGCGATCCCGAGGCGAAGATCAAGGAGGCGTTCACGGACACCGCCGGCAACGCGCCGCTGATCGGGCTGCAAGGCAAGCCGGTGACGTACAGCTTCGATCTGGGACCGGGCATTGATACGCGGGATTCCGTCATGCAGCTTCACCCGCCTGTGCCCAAGCGTTTCGGCACGTACGCGCTGATAGTGGTGCGCGGCGACAAGCGCCAATTCCTCGGGACGCTGTGCCGCGTGCCCAAGCGGCGCGACGACAGCACACTCGACAGTACGCCCATCTTCGGCGACTTCCAGATGTTCGACCGGCACGAACTGTACGACGTGCGCGCGGCGGCCAACGCGCGCATGGGCATCCGCGGCATGCGCTACGAGTGCGGCTGGAATGAGAAGCAGGACGGGACGTATCAGTGGGAGAACCTCGACCGTGTCTTCGGCGCGCTGGAGAAACACGGCATCCAGTTGATGGTGACACTCGGCGGCCAGGGCGGCTGGATGTGGCCGTTCGGACCGCACAAGCAGACGCCCGCCGTCGTGGCCCCGAACTGGGACGGCAACCCGTACTGGGGCCAGTGCGACTGGCTGTGCGGCCCGAACCTGTACCCGCGCTACGGCAAGTGGATCACCGCGTTCTGCGAGCGCTACTGGAAGGACGGCAAGGGCGCGCTGTGGGGCATCGAGAACTATAACGAGCCGTGGGAAGGCGGCGGCATCTCCGGCTGGGCGCGCGACGCCGTGCAATACCGCGAGATCCAGAAACTCATCGCCGAGTCGGCGAAGAAGGTAGACCAGCGCATCAAGATCTGCGCCGCGTCGTCCATCATGAACACGGAGGACAAGTTCTACGCGGACGGCTCGAAGGAGTTCGACAAGTACGTGGATGTCTTCACCGACCATTATGTCGTGCCCGCCATGTGCTACGGGCCGATGGTGGCCAAGGCTCACGGGAAGGAATCCGTGGAGACGGAGACGTGGTTCGTGGGAGCGGAGTACCTGCTGCCGCAGATCGTGCAATTCATCGCCGCGGGCCAGAAGCGCCTGTCGCCGTGGCATCCGCGCGTGCTCTTCGACGGCCTGCCGGGTTCGCAGGACAGGTACTTCATCCCGACGCCCCTGGTTGCCGCCACGGCCGCGTTCAACTATTTCCTCAGCGGCAAGCCGTTCGAGAAGATCGTGTTTCACACGCATCTGCCGTGGGTCTTCCAGTTCGGGAAAGACGGCGACAAGAACGGCCTGCTGATCGTCTTCGGACAGTTGATGACCATCGGCGGCGACGATCCGAAGGAACGGCTGTGGGCGCAGGTTGACGGAACGCCGGGCGGAGCGATGACCATTGACAACAGCGACGGTCTGCTCAAGTTCTTCGACCTCGCCGGCAACCCAATCTACGAAGGCGAAAAGAGCGTCACACTGCCCATGACGATCTTCCCGGCATACATCACCTGCGACAAGGGGCCCGCCGCCGCGGCGCAGCGCCTGAAAGCCGCGAAGATCGAAGGCAAGCGCCCCGTCGAGATCCTGCCGCGCGATTTCACGACTCGCGTTGATGCCAAGAACGCGGTGCTGAACGTCGGCGTGCATAACTGCCTCAACCGGCCAATCGCGGGAAAGCTGGCCATCAAAGCGCCCGCCGAACTGCAGATGGCCGCGACGGAACAAAGCGTGGCGCTCGAGCCCGGCGAGACCAAGACCGCCGCCTTCCCGATCGCGTCCGCGAAGCCCAACGCGGTCAACGCCTATCCCTTCGCGTTCGAGTTCACGTCCGACGCGGGGAACGCCGCCTATGCCGAAGTGCTGAACGCAGCGATCGCTCCGAAGGGCGCGAAAACGATTGACGGCAACCTGGATGACTGGAAGGACGTGCCGGGCATCACGGTCGTGGCCGGCGTGCAGAAGGCCGAATCCACGGAGAATTTGCGCCGGCCGTGGCTGGAACTGAAGGACAAGCAGCCGGACGGCAGCTTCGCGGAGTTCAAGCTGGCCTGGGACGAGAACTACCTGTACGTCGCCGCGCGCGTCAACGACAAGACGCCTCAGCCCGATTCCCCGCCGATGGCCGGACGCGACGAGAACGCCTACTTCCACTCCGCGGCCTCAGACAAACGGCCGCCCTACGACAAGTTCCTGAAGGAGTTCCCCGGTCGCAGCTTCGCCGAAGTCCCCTACGTGTACTGTTACAGCCCCGAAAAGCCAGCGACGGACACGCTGCCTGTGATCCACTTCCGGCGCGACAGGCTTCACATCGCGCTCGACGTCACCGACGACTGGCACGACCTGGCGGCCGACACCGACCGAGTCCCCTATGGCTTCCACGCGGTGCCGGATTCGGACTACGAGTACGCTCTCTATCTGTGCAAGGGCGGCGTCAGCGAACTGTGGCGCATGTCCGCGCCGGGCGTGCCGCGGCGGCACGACTTCCCGCACACGGCGAGGGGCGAACGGAGCACGGGCCCGGTCGCCGGGGCGAAGCACGTCGTCAAACGCGAGGGCAACACGTACATCTACGAGATGGCGATTCCGCGCGAGGAGCTGGCGACGATGAAACTCGCGACCGGCACGACCTTCGGCCTGATGCTGCGCGCGGGCAATAACGAGGGGCCGCACGTGGATTACGGCGGCGATAAGGCGGTGGTAAAGAAGAACGGCTTGACGCTGAAGCCGTACTGGGAACGGTCGCCCAACTGCGGGGTGCGCTGGACGCTGGTAGACTGACTGAAGCGAGGGTTCGTGCAATGAGTCACCCATCTCCTGTAGCGCCGGCGTCTCGCCAGCACCGCATCGCATCCCTTCTCTTGCCAGCGGGCCTGCTCTGCGTCTGCGCCATGTCAGGCGAAGCACCGGACGTAACGGTACCGCTCCCACAGGGCGAGACACGGTTGTCCGACATCGGCGTGTACCGCGTCGTGTGGCAGTCGTACGGCAAGGAGCCGGTGGCGATGCCGCTCTCCTGGATGGGGCACTTC
>JAPLOD010000549.1 GCA_026692735.1 Planctomycetota bacterium
CCCGATCCAGTTGACGAGCGACACGACGGTGAAGGCCCTGGCGGTCAAGAGCGGGTACAGCCCGAGCAATATCGCCTCGGCGACGTTCGCGCAGGACAACTCCGAGCCGAAGCTGGTGATCGTGGTCGCCAGCGGCCCGCAGGGGGTGGACGACGGGAAGATCGTGACGGTGTTCTACGACATCAAGGTGGACCCGGCGACCAATGGAAGCGGCGCCAGGAATATAGCCAATTACGGCATTAACGCCAATTTCTCGGGGACGATCACGAACAGCGCCAACGGCACTGGGACGATCACGAACAGCACCGCCGGCACTGGGACGATCACCAGTACGGGGACGAATGTCACGGGCACGGGCACCAGTTTCGTGGCGGAGGTCGTCGTCGGGGACGTGATCTGGGTGGGAGCGCAGAGCGCGACCGTGGCCACGATCGGAGACGACCTAACTCTGACGACCAGCACGGCGTTCGACCCGGAGATAACAACGGCCGCCACGTTCACCATAGCACCGAGGGTAACCGTCACGGTCACGGGCACGGGGACGAAGTTCCTGTCGGAAGTCGCCGTTGGCGATGTGATCTCGGTGGGAGCCCAGACCGCGACCGTGGCGACGGTGACGAGCGATACGACGCTGACGACCAGCGCGGCGTTCAACCCGGCGCTATCGGGCGCCACGTTCACCATAGCGCGGAGAACTGTCACGGGCACGGGCACGAAGTTCCTGTCGGAAGTCGCCGTTGGCGATGTGATCGCGGTGGCAGCCCAGACCGCGACCGTGGCCACGGTGGCGAGCGACACGCTGCTGACAACCGCGAATCCGTTCGACCCAGCGATAACGAATGCCACATTCACTGTGTCGCCGGTGCCGGTGGGGATCGCCAGCGCGTTGCCGATGTCGGCTGACGGCAAGTACCTGTCGCTGACGACGACGACCAAGCTGAACCCGGCGAGGAGCTACACGCTGACGATCAACAACGTCAAGAATTTCATCGGGTTGAAGACCATTGCGCCGAACACGCAGGGGACGTTCAGGTACCTGCCGGCGGGGGACAACGTTGCCATCGGGGGCGCGTCGCGGGACTACTACGCAAGCATCAACGGCGGGAACGTTTCCGACCTGACGGGCAACGCGGCGTATCCGAACAGCCCGACGACGAGCGATCTGAGGATCAAGTTCCAGGCGCCGTCGAACTTCGCCGAGGCGTACGGGCAGCGCATGCGGGCGTACTTCTACCCGACAACCAGTGGCAAGTACGTGTTCTGGATTGCCAGCGACGACTCCAGCGAGTTGTGGTTCAGCCCGGATCCGAACTCGGAGGAAGCCTCGACCAAGCAGAAGGTTTGCTGGGTCAACGGTGCAACCGGCGAGTTGGCCTGGACGAGCCAAGGCAGCCAGAAATCGGTGCAGTTCGATCTGGTGGCAGGCCACCGTTACTACCTGGAGGCGCTGCAGAAGGAAGGGGGCGGCGGCGACAACCTGGCCGTAGGCTGGTCCCCTGACCAAGCGACTCCGCCTATTGCGGCTACGGGGCCTATCCCGGGGACGCAGTTGTCGCCGTACCTTGGCAACCCGGCCACGGGGGGCGCGCCCACGACCAATCCGCCGGGCGTGAAGGAGGTCATCGCCAGCGGGAAGAACGGGCTCGGGCAAAGCGGGGTAAACGTGACGGTGTACTTCGACATGAACATGGACCCGGTGACGGCGGCGCAGTTTGCGCGGTACAAGATCTGGGATAACGCCGGGGCCCCGATCGCGGTCAGCGCGTGTTCCGCTCTGTCCAGCGACAAGAAATATGTCGTCCTGACGACCGCGCAACTGGTCACGGGCAAGACGTATCTGCTGAGCGTTGACAGCGACCCGAGCACGGGGGTGAGGAGCGCCGGGGGCACGCCGGTGGCAGCGGAGAAGTCGAAACGGACCTTCCAGTACTATGCCATGGGGTCGGTGTTCGAGCAGTATTACGATATGTCGCAAACAGGAGGGGGCGGCGGTATGGGCAACTTCAAGGGAATAGCGGCGTTTCCGAACAGCCCGAAGAGCACCGCCTTCGTCACGCTGCGCTTCGAGGTGCCGGACAACGCGGGAAGCGACTGGCAGGACAACTACGGACAGCGAATACGCGGATACTTCTACCCACCGACGGGCGGGCAGTACACATTCGCCATCGCCTCGGACGACAACAGCGAGCTGTGGCTGAGCACCGACGAGAACCCCGCCAACGCGGTACGAGTGGCCTACGTGGGCGGCTGGACGGACCCTCGCAAATACCAGAACAACACTGGCCAGCAGCAGTACACGACCGGCACCACGAAGGGCGACCCCGCGGTTACCACCGCGTTGCCGAACTTGGTATCGGGCCAGCGCTACTACATCGAGGCACTGCAGACCGAAGGCGGCGGCGGTGACAACGTGTCCGTTGCGGCCGTGCTTGGGACAGTGGTCAACGCCGGGGACAACCCGGGGCCGATCGTGTGCGCCAATCTCTCGCCGTATGTGGACTCCGCGGTGTACGTAGCCGACCCGAGCAACGGGCCGGTGCTGCTGGGGGTCTATGCCAGCGGGAACAACAACCAGGTCATCACGGTGGTCTACGACAGGCAGATGGGGACCAGCGCGCTGACCGGGACCAACTACACGATCATGCCAGGAACGATAACCGGGACGGGCACGTTGGTGTTCTCGTCGGACATGAAGAGCGTGGTGGTTCCGCTGACTTCGACGCTCAGTCCCGGCACGCAGTACACGTTGACGGTGCTGAACGCGACGGACGCGTTCGGCACCAGCATTTCGCCGACGCTGTCAGGGCAGGTCGCCAAGACCAACCTGTCAGCCGTGCTTGTGGGCACAGGCACGAAGTTCGTCTCGGAACTGAGAGTGGGCGACAATATCCGCGTGCCCAGCGGAACAGGTGAAGACCGCGTCGTGGTCAGCATCGCCGACAACGGGCACCTGACGGTGAACAGCGCGTTCGGCAGCTCCGCGAGCGGGCTGACGGCGCAGAAGATCGCGGTGGGGCAATTCCAGTATTTCAGCACGGGGAGCATCTCGCTGGAGTGGTGGGCGGAGAACCTGGGCGGCACCGCCGTGTCGAACCTGACGGGCGCCGCGGCATTCCCGAACAGCCCCAGCGGGGGGAGCCTGCCGACTGTGATGGACCTGGGCACGCCAGTGACCGGCACTGGGACGATCTCGAGTGCGGGCGTAACTGTCACCGGCAACGGCAGCGCTTTCGACACGCAGGTGAGCGTGAACAACGTGATCATTGATGGGACCTCGAACCAAGTCAGGACTGTCGTGGCGATCAACGGTAACACGGAGTTGATAACCGCGACGCCGTTCAATCCCGCATTGGGGGCAGGCACCGCCTATAGGATCGGCACTTCGCCGAAGACGGGAGACAACTACGGCGACCGGTTCCGGGGGTACTTCATCCCACCGGCGACCGGCAGCTACTTCCTCTGGATTGCGTCGGACGACCAGAGCGAGCTATGGTTCAGCACCGACGACAACCCGGCCAACAAGCGGCTGGTCAGCCGCGTGTACGGTTGCACGGGCGACGGGAACTGGACGACCGAATCCAACCAGAGGTCCACTGCGGGCACGGGGAAGATCTCGGTGAACGCCACCACTGCCGTTACGGGCAGCGGCACGCTGTTCACAACGGAATTGTTGGCCGGAGACCAGATCTTTGCGGGCAACCAGGCACAGACTGTGGCCGGAATCACGGATAACACGCATCTGACAACCGTGATCGCCTTCAGCATCACCAACGGCAGCCTTGGGTTCTCGACGGCCAAACCGGCGGCGGGCATCACGGGGACAGTCAGTACCACTGGCACCACCACCGTCACCGGCGACAGCACGAGCTTCCTGGCACAAGTAGCCGTGGGCAACCTGATCATGGCGGCCGGCCAGACACAGACTGTCACCGCCATTGGCAGCGACCTCAGTCTGACGACCGCGGCGGCGTTCAACCCCGTGTTGGGGGCAGGCAGTTCGTTCTCGATCCTTCAGTCCCTGAACCTGGTGGGCGGGCAGCGGTACTACATCGAGACCCTGAAGAAGGAAGGCGGCGGCGGTGACAGTACCACAGTGGCATGGACAAAGGGAGGGGTGCCGGCAGCGGGTGTCGCGAGCGCAATCCCGGGAGCTCAGCTTGCGCCGTATATCGAGCCGTTGCGGATACTGACGCAGCCGGCCAACCAGGTCGTTGCGCCTGGAGCCAACGTGACGTTCAGCGTAGTGGTGTCGGGGAGCGCGCCGCGCACCTATCAGTGGTACAAGAATGGGATATCGCTGGACCTTGGGAGTGACACCGTCACAGGGACAAAGACGGGCAGCCTGTTGATCGGCAACGCGGGGACCTCGGACAGCGGGAGCTACTCCGTGGTGATCGGCAACCCATCGGGGTCCGTGACGAGCCTGTCGGCGAAGCTGACGCTGACGCCGACGGTGCAGTTCAGCTCGAGCGCCGCTGCTGCGGACGACGGCGATTCCGGCGCGACGACGTACTATATTGCCGTCTCGGCGGACGTGGCGCCCACGATCACGGGAACGGTGGATTACGCGGTAACGGGCGGCACGGCGATGTACGGCGGGGTGGACTATATGACGGTGACGCCCAGCACGCTGTACTTCACGCCGGGGACGCAGGTGCGGTACATTCCGGTGACGATCATCGGCGACACACGCTACAACGACGACAAGACGATCGTGCTGACGTTGAGCAACCCGGTGAACGCGAGGCTGGGGGCGAATACGACGTTCACGTACACCATTCAGCACGCCGACCCGAAGCCGACAATCGAGTTTGTGACGGCGTGGTCGAGCGCGCCGGTAACGGTCACGTCGGTATCCATACCGGTGCGGCTGTACCCGGCGTCAGGCAAGCCGGCGAAGGTGAACTACCTTGTGAGCGGCGCCGTGAACCCCTTCTACCCGGGCGGCGGCGACAAGGCCGCGGATTCGTCGGATTACCAGCTTCTGAACGGGACGCTCCTGTTCCAGCCGGGAGAGACGCAGAAGACGATCAACATGACCGTGATAGATGACGAAACTCCGGACAGGCCGGAGACGATCAAGATCACGCTCGTCAACGACGTGGGGATACCGTCGCCGGTGGACGCGGTGTTGGGGGCGACCGGGGACTACTACTACACGATCGAGAGCCCGAAGCAGTGGGATCAGGCGGTCATCGGCGACTGGATCACGAACACGTGCTGGCTGCCGGCGGGCGCGCCAGCATCGGCCAATACCACCGGCCTGATCTTCCCGGACAAGGGGGTTGCCCTGTATACGGCGACCCAGAACATTGCGAATCCGTTCAACCTCAACCGGATGGTACTGAAGGGCACGTACGCCAACGTTATCACCGGGAACCAGATCCAGTTCCTGAACCCGACTCCCACGCCGACAGCCGGCATCTCGCAGACCGGGACCGGGGCGGTGACGATCTCGACGCCCATCAGTCTCGGCGGTGCAACGGAGCTGGGCGGAGACGGGACGGGTCTTGTGACGATCGGCGGCGTCATCTCCGGCACGAATCCGGCGTACACACTGTCCAAGAAAGGCAACAGCACGTACAAGCTGGGCACCGGGGTGACGACCACGTATACGTATCAGGGCGTTACCTCGGTTGTGGGCGGGACAACACTGGGGGCCAGCACGCTGATTGTGGATGGCACTCTTGACGCGCAGACGAACGGCGTGAGCGTGGGCTATGGCGCGGTGCTAAGAGGCATCGGCACCATCAACCGGAACGTGAGCGTGGGCGGCACGGTGGCGCCAGGGAATACGACCGGGGCGACGGGGACGAAGGGCACGCTGATCATATCCACAGGGAACTTCGGCCCGGCCGGCGGCGTGCTGAAGATCCGCGCCTCGAACACCTTAGGCGACAAGACGGTGCGCGCGGACCAGCTCAAGTCCGTGCTGCCGCTTACGCTGGGCGGCACTTCCGAGCTGCAACTGGAGCTCGATGTCCAGTCCGATCCGAGCCCGTCGGTGCAAGAAGCGACGATTCTCTACCTGGACCCCGCTCTGGCTCCGGACATACCGTGGGTGGACGACGACCCGCTGCCGGCCGGGGCTCAGATGGGGCAAGACTCCGACAGTTGGTATTGGGCGTCGAACGCCAATTGCGACGTGACGACGAGCTTTTTCACCGACACGGGAGCGACGAACGGGACGACGTACTACTATGTCGTCACGGCGTGGAACTCCCATGGGGAAGGCGGGACCTCCACGCCAGCGGCCAGCGCTCAAGCGACCGGCGGGGGCAGCGTTGCGCCGAACTTCGGCTTCGAAAAACCGTGGCTTGGGCAGGGCGTCTTCAAGTACGGGTATCAACAACCACTAGGAGCGTGGACGTTCACCAACAACGCGGGCATCATCAACAACTACAGCCCGTGGGGCGGCGGCCTGCAAGCGCCGGAAGGCGGACAGGTTTGCATGCTGCAAGGCAGCGGCTCGCCAGGGAGCATCACCCAGAACATCACGCTCGAGGCGAACGTGGAGTACAAGGTAAGCTTCAAGACTGCGCTGAGAGACGCCGCGTGGTCACAGTCGGTCAAGGTGACACTTGGCCCGGTCCCAGGCAACTTAGGCACCTATACTCCGGCAGGCACCGCCTTCCAGGAGATCCAGACGACGTCGTCCTTTACGCCAACAACGGCGGGGAGCTATGTGCTGACGTTCGAGGCGACCGATGCGACAAATGACAGAACGGCGTTTGTTGACGATATCCGTCTGAACGCCACGCGCAGCTTGCTCGGCGCCGACAAGCCGGAGGCCCCGACAGGCGTGACGGCCGTGGGCGGGGACAACCAGGTGTACCTGACGTGGACTCCCGTGACCGGCGCGAACGAGGCAACCAAGTACATCGTGAAGCGCGCGACGAGCCTCAGCGGCCCGTACACCGCGCTCACGCGGGTGTACTCGGGCTCGAAGGCCAACGTGTCGGCAAACCGGAGCGGCATGCATCAACATTTCTTCACGAACGTGTCTTCGCCGCGCGCCATCGCGACCGGCGACATATTGGTGTGTTACGTGCGGATGGACGCCATTAACCCGCCCACTGAAGTGATGCTCCAGTTCCACGTCGGTGGCAATGACTGGGAGCACCGGGGATATTGGGGGGCCAACAACCTCACAAATGGAACTGATGGCACGGACTCCCGCAGGTACATAGGCCCGCTGCCGCAAGCGGGGCAATGGGTGCGGCTGGAGGTGCCGGCATCGCAGGTGGGGATAGTGGGCCGGACCTTGGACGGGATGGCGTTCACGCTGTGTGACGGCGGCGCGTGGTTCGACTATGCGGCGACCGGGGGGGCGGCGACGATGACCGGGGACTTCACCACCAAGAGGATCACCGGAGTGGGGGTTAACAACCCGAACAAGAAGCTCGACGGCAGCAGTGGCTACAGCCTGAAGTACTACAGCGCGGGTGTGCTCGTGGCGGACACGCGCACGGGCAGGGAGCCGCCCGACGTCCCGCCTACGTCGGTGGGTACCACGCCTTGGAACGAGCTGAGGTTGGTGGTCGGGCCGAACCAGGTGACGCCCATCACGGTGGACTCGTTCGCCGCGCGGGGCGAGGGCACGGGCGTGCTGGTGGAATGGAACACGGTCAGCGAGTACCGGAATGTGGGGTTCAACGTCTGGCGGAGAGAGGTGGGCCAGACCGACAAGGCATGGGTGAAGGTCAACCCGAGCCTCATCGCGGGGCGGATCACGACGCCTGCGCCCAAGACGTACAGGCTCTACGATACGCCAGCGCCAGGCACCTACGAGTACAGGCTGGAGAGCATCAGCACAGCGAACAACCGTGAGTTCTACAAGGAACTGGCCAGGCCTATGACGGTCGAGGCGGGTGGCCAAGCGGAGGTCACCCCCGAAGGCGCCGTTGCGGCAAACGAGAGTGCACGTGCAGTCGCGGAGCAGCAGCGGTATGAGGAGCTGGGCAAGCTGTTCGCGCCGCCTTCCGTAACGCACGACGTGCAGTCTCGGACAAGGACGACCGCTGGCGGGACGCCGGCGGTACGAAGGCCGGCGGCGACGATCCAGCCCATCCAAGCCACAGGGCCGCGTCCTGCACCACGTGCAGTTCTGGACACGATCAAGGCTCTGCCTGTCGGGGTCGGGGCGCGCGCGGTCAGAGCGGGCAGCCGGACGGCATCTGTCAGTGCGGCCAAGGTAGTGTACGGCGGCAGCGGCGTGCTGCTGGTGCCGCTGGCTTCCATGCCCGCGGGCTATAACATAGCGAATGTGGCCATCGAGCGCGAAGGGCGATCGGTGCAGGCACTGGCGCTCGTGCCGGCAGGCCTGCTCCTGTACGCACCAGGCTATGAGGATGCGTACACCGACAAGGACGTGTTCTTCCTGAAGGCAACGACCACCGGGACACCTGCGGGCGCCGTCACCAGCGCCACCGGGCTGTTCAACGAGAACGTGACGGCGCTAACGAGTACCGCGTCAACGGTCACGGCGCAGTTCCACGACATCTACTTCGACTGGGCGCTGCGGCCGTACACGATGCCGCCGTGGTTCTCCAAGAAGTACCTGACGGACGGGAGTTCGCAGACGTTCACGGTGAACCTGCCGGATGCGCTGCCCGGCGCGGGTCAGGTGACGGTGAAGCTGTGGAGCTTCACGGACCACGCCGAAGCTTCGCCGGACCACGCGTTGCAGGTCGTGGTGAACGGGAAAGCGATCAGCGACGGCGACACAGGAGTGACATGGGACGGCGGCGGGAAGGCGTTGGCCCTCACCTTCCCTGTGGACGCCGGGAGGTTCGCCAGCGGGGACAATACCATCGTGCTGAGGACGCCACGCGTGTCGAGCGGCGTGGATCAGCTCGCGATGGTCCATTCCATCGTCGTGGACTACACCAAGGCTGTGCGCGGCCAGACCACAGTGCAGGCCAGCGGCGCCACGGCGCAAGTGTATGAGGTGAGCGGCGTGGCAGCGGGTCTGTGGATCGTGAACGTGAGCAGCGATCCTGACGCGGCCACGCTGGTGCCGTACCAGGTGCAGGGCGACCGGGCGCGGTTCTCTGTCCCAGGGGCCGGGAAGTACCTGGTGGTGCCGGCGGGGAGCGAGTTGAGAGCGGCGTCGGTCACGGCCTGCAGCATCAGGCCCGTGCCGGCCGGCCTGGCGTACCTTGCCGTTGGCCCCAGTCAGTTTGGGGCGGCAATCGCGCCACTGATCACGGCGCGCGGCAATGAGGGCCTGACGGCGGCGTTCGTGGACCAGGAGGAGGTGTTCAACTATTACGGATTCGGCCGGTATGGGCCGGCGGCGATCCGGGCCGCAGTGGGTTCCGTGACGCCGAGGTTCCTGCTGCTGGTGGGCCGGTCCACCTATGACTATCGCAACTATGCGGGGCTCAATATCGCGACGCTGTGCCCGACGATACTGGCCGGCACGAGCTTCTGGTCGGACGCGCCGGCGGATGCGCTGTTCGGCGATCTCGGCAGCGGCTGTCCGAAGATCAGTGTGGGCCGCATGCCCGTGAACACGCCTGAGGAGTTGACAGTGGCGGTGCAGCGCACGCTGTCGTATCAGGGCCTGCCGGCCACCGGCTGGCGCGCTCTGGTGACGGCGGACATCAAGGACCCGGCGGCGGGCGACTTTGCCGCGGAAGGCGACTTGCTGGCGGATTCGGTGCCGGAGATCAGTTGGAGCAAGGCGTACCTCGGCGTCACTCACGCCAACCCGCCGCTGGTCACCGAGGCGATGCGGCAGGCGGCTAGCGGGGACGCCGACCTGATAGTGTACATCGGACACGGGAACTCCCGGATACTGGGGACGTGCAGTCCGCCCATTCTCGATGCGAACTCGGTGCAGACCTGGACGGGCAACGTCGTGCTGCTGCAAGACACCTGCACGGCGAACTGGTTCCTCAGGAACGAGCCGGACTTCCACAGCATTGCGATCCAGGCGCTGACCCAGCCGCAGGGCGGCATTGCGGCGTCAATCGCGACGACCACGTATATGCTGTCCATGCCCGATACGGAGATGATAACAGAGATCATCAAGCAGGCGGGGACGCCGGGCGCGCGGTGGGGCGAGGCGCTGCTGGCGGCGCAGCAATGGGCGTACAAGGCCTCGGGCGGCGAGCCCGGCTGGTATATGGACCTGGGGCCAGCCGCCAGGCGGCGACCCCGGCGGCGGGGACATCAAGAACGGCGGGCCGACCGGCGACATGCATATCGGCAGGCTGGCCGGCAGCGTCCACTTCGTCGGGACAGGCCGAGACTACGTCTCGATAGCCGGCACACTGGCGGGCCTCCCGCAGAATCTGGACACGAGGAACGCGAGCGTCAGCGTCAATGCCGGAGGAGCGGTGTTGCAGTTCACGCTGGACAAGAACGGACGAGCCAGGGCGAACGGCGGCATCTTCCGCGTAGGCATGAAGGCCAGGAACGGCGTGCGTACCTTCACGGTCCAGGCGAAGGGGAACTTCGCTGGAGCATGGGCGGATGAAGGCGTCACGCCGGCAGCAGGCAAGAACGTGCCTACGACGATTGTCGTGAACGTGGACTTCAACGGCACCACGTATGCCGCTACAGTGCCGGTGTCGTACACGTCGAACAACGCCAAGGCCGGCAGGTTCAAGGACTGAGGAACGCGATACGAACGGAACGCGGCCAGGAGTAAACGGACGCGAACGCTTTGGGAGGCAACCGAGATGGCCCAGCACTGGACAAGGGCGACGGACGTTGTGTGGGAGGAATTCGATGGAGAAGCTGTGCTGGTCAGTTCCTCCGCCAAGGGCACCTGGGTGCTGAACCCCACCGCGTGTTTCGTCTGGAAGAACTTCGACGGACGAACCACGCTCGAAGCGATTGTGCGCCACCTGGCCGCGGCCGCGGGATTAGAGCCGTCGAGGGTGAAGCAGGAGGTGCTCGCCTTCTGCGCGGAACTGGAGAGAGAAGGCCTGGTCAGCGCGGCCAGGCAGGCAGCCAGAGGCCTGGCCGCGGCGCCGCCGCAGTGCTGCTTTGCCGGCGCCTACGTCCGGCCCGTGATAAGGATCAGCATCCCTGGATTCGGTCTGCGCGGGAAGGCGACGCCGCGCGGCCCGAGCGGCCCGTAACACGAGGCGGCCAAGCCACGGCATGTTCATCGCCCTGACGCTCTTCGGATTCCCCGTCAGACTGCAGGGAGAGGGCGGGCCTCGGGCGTGGCTGAGGCTGCTGCGGGGCCATGGAGCGCCGCCTTCGGAACAGCCCGTTCTGACCATCGTTTTCGTGAAGACACTGGCGGGGTTCTCCCGGGCCGGGTACAGCAGGCACTCGAGCCGGCGGTTCCTGGGCGCCGGCTTTGCCGTGGACTACGAGCACCGGCGTCTGTACTACCCGATCCGTGTGCGGAGACGTCCTGCCGGCGGCGGGCGACGGCGCGCGCGATATCCGCTGCCGCAGACCGTCGCGTTCGCCCTATGCCTTCTGGCCGAGGCCCGGGGCGGGCGGACCGTGGCGAACACGGCGTCGGGAAACCAGGCGCCCCTGTACCTGCACGCTTCCGCGGTCGCAACCCCGCGGGGCGCACTGGTCTTCTGCGGGCGCAGCACGTTCGGGAAGTCCACAATCTCAGGCCGGCTGTTGTCGGCATACGAGCGGATCGCGGACGATTGCTCCATGATCCTCGTCGGCCCACTCGATCGCCGGCGACAGGCACGGCCGCGGATCATCGTGCTGGGCAGCCGCAAGCGCCGTGGCCGGCGCCCCTCCCGGCGACAGTGGGCGCTGCCGATAGCGGGGGTCTTCTGGCTCAAGAAGTCCCGCGAGTTCAGGCTCGAGCCGATGAGCCAGGCGGAGGCCGCGTCCCTGATCGTGGCCCCCGTGGTGAACTGGCGGCAACCCGCGGCGATCCGGAACCGCCTGCTGATGGTGCGCGCCCTGCTGCGCGCCGTTCCCTGCCGCCGGCTGCACTTCCGCAAGGAACGCCGGCCGCTGATCGCACTGCTGCGGCAACACGGGTACGCCTGATCGCGGCTGCAGCGACACTGCGTTCCGGCTTCCGGGAACGATGCGGGCGGGCGCTGTGGGAGATCAAGCAACGTGAGTCGCCGACAGGCTGCTTCCACTTCCACCGCTGCGCCACTAGCCCCCGGCTTCAGTCCTTGTCTTTATACACATTTCCGCGCGCAGACAGCCGATACCGAGCCAGGGGGCAACCCTTGGTGAGGCACGGCAGTCATGGAGACAACCTTGCTCAGCAGTGCGGAATGGGCGCAGGCCGAGTTCGGGGGCGCGGCGTTG
>JAPLOD010000550.1 GCA_026692735.1 Planctomycetota bacterium
GTACAAGCCGGGCGAGAAGGGCAAAGTGCAGCTTAAGCTGGTGGACGCCAGCGGCGAGCCGTACGTCGGCTCGACGGTGCTCACCGTGTACGACAAGGCCGTCGAGTACATCTCCGGCGGCTCGAACGTCCCGGTGATCCGCAGCCACTTCTGGAAGTGGCGGCGCCGGCATTATGAGCAGAGCTTCAACAGCCTCATGGTCCACGGCTGGCCGATCATGAAGCCGAACGAGCCGGGGATGCAGTTCCTGGGGATGTTCGGCCACATGGTGGCGGACGCCGGTGCGGACGAGGACCTCGTGGGCGTGGGAGGGAATATGACACGCGGCGGCAAAGGCGGCGGCTTCGGCGGCGGCGAATTCGCCGCGCGCCGCGCGACCGCGGCCCCCGGCGCGCCACCTATGGCTGGCGCCGCCAAGTCAGCCGGACTTGCCAACGCCATGGAGGCGATGGATGGCGCCCCGATGGAGAAGAAGTCCGAGTCGCTCAGAGCGGACAAAGCGGCGGACAGGGAGAGTGGCGACCTGCAGCAGGGCGCACAAGGCTCGGAGATGGCTGAGCCGACCGTGCGCAAGAACTTCGCCGATGCCGCCTTCTGGGTCGCGAACCTGATGACAAACGCCAACGGCGTGGCGGAAATCGAGGTGCCCATGCCGGAGAACCTGACGACGTGGAAGATCAGGGCGTGGAGCATGGGCATGGGCTCCCGTGTCGGCCAGGCCGACGTGGACGTCATCACCACCAAGAACCTGATCGTGCGCCTGCAGGCGCCGCGGTTCTTCACCGAGAAGGACGAGGTGGTGCTCACGGCGAACGTGCACAACTACCTCAAGAGCAAGAAGAGCGTGAAGGTTGAGCTCGAAACCGACGGCGGTTGCCTCGAAGCGCCCGCCGACCCGAAGCGCACGGTGGACGTGGACGCCACCGGCGAGAAGCGCATTGACTGGCGCGTCAAGGTCATCGCCAGCGGCGAGCCGAAGATCCGCGTGAAGGCGCTGACGGACGAAGAGTCCGACGCGATGGAGATGAAGTTCCCGTCCTACATCCACGGGATGCTGAAGACCGATTCCATCGCCGGCTCCATGCGGCCCGACAAGAACACCGCGAGCATCACCATGGCCGTGCCGGCGGCGCGCCGCGCGGCCGACAGCCGGCTCGAAGTGCGCTACTCGCCGACCCTGGCGGGCGCGATGGTGGACGCGCTGCCGTACCTCGTTGAGTACCCGTACGGCTGCACCGAACAGACGCTCTCCCGCTTCCTGCCGACGGTGATCACGCAGAAAGTGCTGATGCGCATGAACCTCAACCTGAAGGAAGTGCAGGCCAAGATCACCAACCTCAACGCGCAGGAGATCGGCGACGACGTGAAGCGCGCCGCGGGCTGGAAACGCTATCCGCGCAATCCCGTGTTCGATGAAGCCGAAGTGCGCAACATGGTGAAGGCCGGCGTGGACCGCCTGGCCAGCATGCAGTGCGGCGACGGCGGCTGGGGCTGGTTCAGCGGGTGGGGCGAGCATTCCTACTCGCACACGACGGCGTACGTCGTGCACGGGCTGCAGACGGCGCGCAACAACGACGTGCCCGTGCCGCAGGCCGTCCTCGACCGCGGCGTGCAGTGGCTGAAGGGCTACCAGGAACAGCAGCTCGCGATGATCCGCAACGCGCCGGCGAAGAAGCAGCCGTACAAGGAGAAGGCCGACAACCTCGACGCCTTCACCTACATGGTGCTCACGGACGCCAAGCAGGACAACAAGGAAATGCGCGAGATGCTCTACCGCGACCGCAACGACCTTGCCGTCTACAGCAAGGCGATGTTCGGCCTGGCGCTCAAGAAGAACGGCGACCAGGAAAAGCTCAACATGATCGTCCAGAACATTGACCAGTTCCTGGTCCAGGACGACGAGAACCAGACCGCGTACCTGAAGCTGCCCGAGACCAACCATTGGTGGTACTGGTACGGCAGCGAGTACGAAGCGCAGGCATATTACCTCAAGCTGCTGGCCGCGACCGATCCCAAGAGCGAGAAGGCCTCGCGCCTGGTGAAGTACCTCATCAACAACCGCAAGCACGCCAGCTACTGGAACAGCACGCGCGACACGGCGGTGTGCATCGAGGCGCTGGCGGAATACCTGACGGCCAGCGGCGAGGACGCGCCCGACATGAAGCTCGAAGTCCTGCTCGACGGCAAGAAGGCCAAGGAAGTCGCCATCAGCGCGTCGAACCTCTTCACCTTCGACAACAAGTTCGTGCTGGAAGGGGACAAGCTGACGCCCGGCGAGCACAAGGTCGAGTTCCGCAAGGAAGGCAAGGGGCCGCTCTACTTCAACGCGTACATGTCGAACTTCACGCTCGAAGACCACATCACCAAGACCGGCCTGGAGATCAAGGTGGACCGCAAGTACTACAAGCTCAAGCGCGTGGACAAGACGGAGAAAGTCGAGGGCGCGCAGGGCCAGGCCCTGGACCAGAAAGTGGAGAAGTATGAGCGGCAGGAACTCAAGGACCTCGACACGCTCAAGAGCGGCGACCTCGTGGAGATCGAGCTCGAGATCGCCAGCAAGAACGACTACGAGTACATCGTCGTTGAGGACATGAAGGCGGCGGGGTTTGAGCCCGTCGAGGTCCGCAGCGGCTACAGCAACACCGGCATGGGCGCGTACATGGAACTGCGCGACGAGCGCGTCGTGTTCTTTGTCCGCGCGCTGGCGCGCGGCAACCACAGCGTCTCGTACCGCATGCGGGCGGAGATCCCCGGGAAGTTCAGCGCGCTGCCAACCAGGGCCTCGGCCATGTACGCGCCGGAGCTGAAAGCGAACTCGGAGGAGATCAAGCTGCAGATCACGGACTAGGGAAGCGGGCTGCGTAAGCAAGGGCGTGGCGTTGAAGTGAGCCATTGACAGCGTACGGCGCGAGCATGGGTGGGATGATCGTCGTCCTCATGAAGGCCGACCCCGACCCTTTTTTCGAGAGAATCACGAAAGCCAGCCGCGCCCCGGAACAGGCACGAGAGAAGTAGGTCGAGGGCCACGCGCCTGACTACGTCAGGTCAATCCAGTGGCTTGACCTTCATGTTGCGGAAGTAGATCGGGGCGTCGCCGTGCTTGCCCTGCAGGCCGAGGCGGCCTTTGGTCGCCATGTCGGCCATCGGCCGGCTGAGCCACGCCGGGATGTCGGTGCCGTCGGGGTTCTTCTTCGCGGACGTCCACTTCTTCAGGTCGGCTTCGACGACCAGTTCGCCGTTGAGCATGATGTAGACCATCGGCCCCTTGCACACGATCGTCATCCGGTTCCACTCGCCGGCCTTCTTGACCGTCTGTTTCGTCGGGGCCAGGTGGCCGAAGATCCCGGCGCACTGCCAGTTCTTCGCGACCTTCGCCCACTTCTCGGCGTAATCGTCGAGAATCTGGATCTCGATCCCGTTCGGAATCCAGTTCTTGATGTCGGTGCAGTAGATGATCACCCCGCTGTTCGATGCGGGCGCATTCTTGAACTCAAGGTCAATGATGAAGTTCTCGTATTCCTTCTGCGTCCAGATGCACTAGTCCTGCGTCGCCGTCAGCACACCGTCCTGGAAGGTCCAGACGCCTTTGGGATACACGGCGTTGGACAGGTCCTCGGCGAAGAGGTTCTCCCATCCTTTCGAATCCGGGTGCGCCTTCGGTGGAACCTCGTCGCCGGCGCGTGCCGTGACGAGGCACGCCACACACACGGTGCACAGGATAAGCATCATGCTCTTCATCGCCTGCTCCTCTCTTCGCTGTGAACCAACTGACAGGGCCGCCCCTCACTTGCCCGCGCTCTCAGCCGCCAGCGCCGCGCGGATGCGCTTGTTCGCTTCACCGATGGCGCGGAGCTGGTACGAGCGCTCGTTCGTGGCCGTAACGCTCCACTCTTTCTGGCCGATGAAATCGTAGACCCACAAGGCGGCCAGCGGCACGTGCGACTCTTCGATGGCGGACAGCAGGGACTGGAACTCCGCCTCGCCCTTCTCCTGCGGACCGGGCGCGCCGAACTCGCCGACGAAGAGCGGCTTGCGCGCCTTCGCGGCGATTGGCTGCGCCTGCCGGATGCGCCGGCCTTCGTCGCCGTAGGCGTGGACGCTGACGATGCTGACGGGATCGGGGTTATCGCCCAGCAGCATCTCGGCGAACTGCTCCGGCGTGTCCTTGGTCCACTTCTTCTCCTTCCAGTTGTGCCAGGCGCCATCGCGCGGGAACGCATCGCCCGTCGAGATCGCACGGTACGAGTCGTACTTCCGCACCTCGGCGGCAAAAGCCGCGAAAGCCGTGCGGATGATCTCGTAGGTCCACTCGTCTTTCTCGCTCCGGCTCTTCGGCGTGCCCAGTTGCGGGACCACTTGCGGCCGATGCTCCGCCGCGTTGGGGAGGTTGGCGCCCAGGTTGAACTCGTTGCCGAACTCCCAACCCCAGATCGCCGGGGAATCCTTGTAGCGCGTCACCACGTCCTTCACGTAGTTGCGCAGGTAGTCGTGCGTCTTGCTCTGCGTGTTCCCCCACTCGCTCACCGGTTCGCCCACCAAGTCCGGCGCGGTGGGTATGTGCCAGAAGAGACTCGGGATCAGACCCACGCCGTGCTTCTCCGCGGACTTCACCACGTCGTCGAACCGGCGGAAGAATTCATCCTTGTTCTCCAGGTACGGTTTCTGCTCCGACGGCCAGAACCCGCAGCCCATCATGCGCGCGAACGGGATCCCGGCCTCCGCCAGTGCTCTGAAACCTTCCTCGTAGCCGGTGTCCTTTGGGTCCTTGAGATGCCGGGAGAACGCGTTGAAATAGTTGACGCCGATGGCCCGGTACGGCCGGCCGTCCTTGATCAGCGTCCCGTCTTCGGCAACGGTCAGCCCCAGGCCCCGCCCCGCCGTCTCCGCCGCGCTCGCGCCGACACTCAGGACCACTGCAACGGCCAGAAATGCCGTCTGTCTCATGGACCTTTGTCCTTGTCCGTTCGTCACTGGCCGCCCTGCCCGCCCTGCGCGCCGAGCTTATCGAGGTAGTCCGCGGGGTAATCCTTCCGCGAGTCGAGATGCGAGATCTTCTTAAGCTCCTTGGCGTAATCGAACGGCTTGTGCGTCGGCGAGTCGTCGTTATGGCATTGCGCACATGTCTTGGCCGGCGGCACGGCCACGATCTCGCCTTTCGGTATCTCGACGGGCTTGGTGTCGTCGTTCCCCAGTTCATCCAGCCGCCGCCTGACGTGCTCCGCGCCGGGCCCGTGGCACGATTCGCACTGGACGCCGAGAGTCTGGTCGAACTTCTTGTCCTTCTTCTCGGCGGGCACATCGAGCGCCGTAACGTGGCACGCCAGGCACGCCTTGTCGTTCTTCGGGTCGAGGACGCTGCGTTCCTTGGCGATCTTCTTCGCTTTGTCCGCGATGAGGGAGCCGTACGCTTTGCGGTGGCCACCCTCAAGCCACTTGCGGAACGCGCTCCCTTTGCTCTCGGCGGAATGGCACAGCCTGCATTTCTCTGCGCCGGCGTAGAGAGTGCGGTCATCAGCCGCGCGGAGCCGGCCGACAGCCAGGACCGTCAGGACTGCCAGCGCTCCCGCCGCCATGCCTGTCGAGCAACGCGTCATCTCATCCCTTCATGCGGCGACCGCCCCCCCGTGCCACTGCGAGCTAGCTCGCAGTGCCACCGGCCGACCCCACACCCATCTACACCGAGTGTTGTCCCGCGTGTAGCCGGAGGAAACGCAGCGCGACCCTCTCGGCGATTCGGAGAATCGCCCCACAGCAGGGCATTAACGTGCCGCTGTATACCATCGTCTCACGATCACGCCAAGTGCAGCCCTTCCCCCTCCCACAGCCGAGGCGCCCGTGGCTCCCTGGAAGTGTTGGGCAATCGCGTTTGCTAACCGCGACCACACGTTGCTATACTGAAGCTCGTAGGGGCAGTTGCGGCAAGCCAACGAGATCGCGCGCTATGGCATCCGAACCGGATCCACTGGAAGGACCTCGCGCGCGCACGGTGCGGCCGGCTTCCGGCGAAAGCGCCGCCGACGCACCTCGTGACCTCGCGCCAAGCAACGAGACCGTGGACCTCCCCCCGGGCAGCGAAAGCCAAGCTCCCGCGGCCGATCCCAGCCTTGCCGGAGCCCCGCCCCACCCCGGCCCCGACCAGACCCAGCCGGCCCCCATCCGAAAGCTCGGGCCCTACGAACTGGTCCGCCTGATTGGCCGGGGCGGCATGGGCGCCGTGTGGGAGGCCCTCGACACCAGGCTCAACCGCCGCGTCGCGCTGAAGGTCATGGTGGCGGGCGCGCACGCTTCCGAGCATGACACCGAACGCTTCCGCCGCGAAGCGCAGAACTCCGCCAAGCTCCGCCAGCCGCACATTGTCCCGGTTCACGACTTCGGCGTCGAAGCCGGCCACCACTACCTCGTCATGGCCCTGGTGGATGGCGTGGTGCTGGCCGACGCCCTGCGGCAGCGCCAGTTCACGTACCGCGAGAAAGCAACGCTGCTGGAGAAGGTGGCCCGCGCCGTGCACTACGCTCACGAGCAGGGCGTAATCCACCGCGACCTCAAACCGTCCAACATCATGCTTGAATACAAGACGGGCGCCGCCTCATCGCGGCGGGTTGTGCCGGAGACGCCGGCCCTCGTCACTCAGCAAGCCGCACTCAGCACTACGGAAGCGCCGGAGCCGCTCGTGATGGACTTCGGGCTGGCCAAGGACCTCGCCAGCGATTCCAGCCTCAGCCAGTCCGGCCAGGTGGTCGGCACGCCGGCGTACATGCCGCCGGAGCAAGCCGAGGGCCGCATCAAGGACGTCGGCCCGCACTCCGACGTCTACAGCCTCGGCGCGATCCTGTATGAGATGCTCACGGGCCGCGCGCCGTTCACCGGCGAGAACCTGATGCAGATCCTGCGCGCCACGACAGCGGAGGATCCCGTCCCGCCCCGGCAGATTACGCCGGGCGTGCCGCGCGACCTGGAGACGGTCTGCCTGAAATGCCTCGAGAAGAAACCGGAGCGGCGCTACGCCAGCGCCGAAGCGTTGGCCGACGACCTGAACGCGTGGCTTTCGGGAGATTCCATCAGCGCCCGCCCCCCGACGCTGCCTGAGCGCATCATCAAACGCGTGCGCAAGAACCCGTCCCTGTACGCCGTGAGCCTCGTCGCACTGGCCGTGATCGTGCTGGGAACCGTCGCCTTCATGCTGTCCCTGGATCAGAAGCGCCGCGAAGCGGAGAAGGCGCGCGATGAGGCGCGGGCCGCGGAGGGACGCGCGCAGAACGAGAAGGACAACGCGTTGGCCGCCCAGAAAGCTGAGGCGCGGCAGCGCGAATCCGCCGAGGCGGCGCGGCGGGGCGCGGAACTGGAGGTCTACCGCTCCGGCATCAGGGAGGCGGACCGTCTTTCGTCCGAGGGCAAGCCGAGCGACGCGCTGGCCATCCTGAAAGCGCTCGATCCGCGGTTCCGCGGGTGGGAGTACGGACAGTTGCTGTGCCGCGCGAAGAGGAACACGTACACGACGCTCTGGACGGGCGCCGCGGACGGCAACAGCTCGCTGGCCTTCAGCCCCGATGCTTCGCGTCTGATCGCGGGAGCGGCCGACGGGATCAAGGTCTGGGAGGCGACCACAGGACGCCAGCTTGTCGCGCGGGAGGCGCAGGGCTCGGGCGTCTCCTCGGTCGCCGTCAGCCCGGACGGCAGATGGCTGGCGCGGGGCGGCCGCGACGGCAACGTCACGTTGTGGCTGGCCGAGAGCGGCACGGAGCATCTCACGCTGAAAGGCCATACCGACGCCGTCACCTTCATGGCGTTCAGTCCGCCGGGCACGTACCTGGCCACAGGGAGCAGCGACAAGACGGTGCGCGTCTGGGAAGTGCAGACCGGACGGGAACTGCCGGAAACCAAGCCTCACGAAGCCGGCGTCACCTCGCTGGCGTTCAGTCCCAACGGCAAGTGCCTCGCCGCGGGCAGCGGGAACAGGACGATCAGGGTTTGGGAAGCGGAGACCGGCCGCGAGCTTTTCACACTGAAGGGCCACGCGGGGCCTGTCTCCGCGGTGAGCTTCAGCCCCGATGGCACGCAGCTCGCGTCGGCAGCGCGTGACCGCACGATCCGGCTTTGGGACGTGGCGGCCGGGCGTCAGATGTCGGCGTTCG
>JAPLOD010000551.1 GCA_026692735.1 Planctomycetota bacterium
CCTCGACCGCGGCATCCTGCAGTTGTTTCTTCTTCAGACGCAAGCGGCCCAGCAGCGGCGCGAGGCGAGCCCACACGAAGAGGAAGGCCTTCTCGGGATCGAGCGCCAGGCGGCGTATGGCAACGTCCAGCGGGAAGATGCACAGCGCGGCGAGGAGCAGCGGCCAGAAGAGGTCCGCCGGCTGGCGCGCAGGCGGGAGGTCATGCGCGTAGACGCTGCATTTCAGAGGGTCGAGTCTGGCCAGGTCCTTAAGGTGGCTGACCTTGTCCTTGCCGGTGGCGATCTCGCCGAGTTTCGCCAGCAGCGCCTCGTCGCCTTCCAGGTGCAGGAACTCCGGGCTGTAGCTGTTGGCCAATCCGGTGATGATGGTGTTCGGTTTTGCGGGATTCGACTGGTCCACGATGGTGATCGCGTAGGCTCCCGCTTTCTGCACCGGGAAGGCGGCCTCATACCTGCCGGGCGCGGTCATCGAGAAGTTAAGCTCGTAGGTCCGGCCGTCGGGGCCGTTGCGGGCCACTTCGGGGTCAATGGCGTTGCCGGTGAGCTTGGCGAAGTTGATGTAGTCGCCTTTGGCGTCGAGACCTTCGACGACGACGTGCGCGGTGTCGCCTTCGATGCGCGTGGTGACGGTGTGATTGGACGGCATGCGCTGGCGGCTGACCCAGGAGAGCAGGTTGGTCCAGAACTTGTTGTAGCTCGGCCACTTCACCCAATCGGCGGCCCAGCGGTTGGTGGAGTCGCTCGTGAACGCCACCGCCTTGCCCAGGCCGTAATGCCAGCTCATGAGGATCGGCAGCTTCTCGCCTTCGACCGTGGTGTAGAGCTGCAGCTCCGCGCGGTCCTTCGGCGCGGTGACGACGAAGGCAGTCACGTCGGGGAACTTGGTGCCGAAGTCCTTGAGGGTCGTGCCGGCCGTGCCGAGGGCGATGGGAATGCCTTTCTCGTCCGAACGGATGAGGCTCTTGCGCACGACGGCGGCTTCCTTGATGAAGATCTGAGGCAGCTTGCGCGGGTCGTCGGCGGAGTAGAAGCGCCCACCGGTCTCCGCGGCGACCCTCTTCAGCGTGTCAACCTCCATGCCGCCGTGCGGGTAGATCGAGATTGTCGAGACGGTCACGCTGCCGCGCTTGGCCGCCGCCAGCGTACTGGGCGTGGGCCCGGAGGGGTCGCCGTCGCTGATGACGATGCAGTGCTTGAGGCTGACGTTATTCAGGTTGACGAGGCTGGTGACGGCCATGGACACGATCGTGTCCAGCGACGGCATGTCGCCGGGCTCGCAGTTGTCAATCAACTGGAACATCTGCGGGCGCACGGGCGCCGGTTTGAAGCACCAGCTCTCGCCGCCGAAATTGCCGTAGTAGATCAGGCCGGCGTAGTCCTGCGGCGAGAGCACCTTGATGGCGGCCTTGGAGATCTTCTTGCCCCAGGCGTTGCCGTCGGGGAATTCGCAGGTATGCAGGACGATGCACAGCGCGCCGCTGGGCATGACGCGCTGGTTCTTCAGGTCCATCTGGACGGGCAGCGCGTCCTCGATGGGCGTCTGCAGGTACCCGCCCGCGCCGAAGCTCTGGTCGCCGCCGATCATCACGAGCCCGGCGCCCTGGTCCTTGACGCACGTCTCGATCACCTTCATCTGCTGCTCGCTGAGGAAACCGCGCGCCAGGTTGGCCAGGACGATGCAGTCGTAGGCGCGATAGGCTTCGGGGTTATCGGGCAGGGAGGTGCCGGCGCGCACATCCAGGGTCATCTTCTCGCCTTCCAGCGCGGCGAGCAGGTACTTCACCTCATCCATGCTGCTGGTCATGATGAGGACGCGGTTGTCGGTCTGGACGTCCGTGAAGGCGTAGGCTTCGTTGTTCTCGGAGAGCGTGTCGGTGACGGCGCCGTCGTCTTCCTTGAGCGGTTCGAGCACCGCGCGGACCTCCTTGGCGCCGCCGGAGCGCATCTTCAGGCCCTTGAATGTGATGCGGTTCTTGCCGGGGACGATGGGCACGGTCTGCGGCGGCGGATTGGGGCTGGCCTTGTCGCCGGTGTACAGGTGCACGCGGGCGCGCGTCGCGGAGACATTCGAGTGGACGAAGACGTGCACGTCGAAGGGCTGTTCCCACAACAGCTCGCTGGGCAGGACGACCTTCTCGATCAGCATCTCCGGGTCGTCGCCGCGCTGCAGCGGCACGATCCACACGTCCACGCCGTTGCTGACGACGCGCTTGAGCTCTTCCGGGGCGTCGCCGGCGGTCTGGCGCCCGTCGGTGAACATGACGACGCGGCGGCGGGCGTCGTCATCGGAGCGGGCGAGCGCGCGCTGGAAGGCCGCTTCGATGTTCGTGGCATCGGGCATGGCGGTGGCCTTGATGTTCCTGGCGTCGGGGGCGGCGAAGAGCGGGGTGGGGGAGATCTCCCATTCCGCGCGGCCGCCGAAGACCAGCAGGCCCACCTTGTCGTCGGCGCGTTTCCCGGGCAGCGACTTCTTGACGAAATCGAGCGCGCGCTGCCGCTCGGACAGCGGGACGCTCTTGGACACATCGAGCGCGTAGATGACCGTGAGCGTGTCCTGCTCGATGACCATCTGCAGCCCCGCCAGGGCCAGCAGCAGCAGGTTCAGCATCGTGGCGCGCAGCACGAACGCCGTCCACATCCGTCCGCGCGCGATGCCGGAGAGCGTGTAGGACTGCAGCAGCAGCAAGAGGCCGTAGAGCGGCACCAGGGCCAGCAGCAGCACGGGCCTCTGCAGGCGGACGTGTGCCACGACACCGACGTTGCCGCGGCTCAGGTCCCATGCGACCACCGCGGCGAGGCCGGCCAGCACCAGGAGCGTGATGATGAGTTCCTTGCGCACGTTGGGACGCGGCACGGCATACCAGCGGCGGCACAGCAGCACGCCCACCATGGTCAGCAGCGGGGCGAGGCCCACAAGCCAGAGAATAAGACGATCGGTCATGTGTCAGCTCTTGGCCGGTTTCACCNNTCTTGGCCGGTTTCACCGTCGCTGCACCGCACTCACAGCCGTTGCGTTCAGCGCACATTTCGCCTGCCCCAGGTCCAGAATCTGTACACGGTGGTTGCCTGTATCAGACACCAGCAGCCGCCCGCGCGCATCCACCGCCAGGCTCCACGGATTGGCGAACTCATTCTCCCCGTTCCCCGCCGCGCCGATGACCCGCACGAAAACGCCCTCGCGGTCGAAGACGCTGACGCGATGGTTGTTGAACTCCGCCACATACAGCAACCCGTCCCGGCCACACGCGATGTCATAAGGGTAACGAAGCTGGCCGGGTTCCCTTCCCATCCGCCCGAAGGCTTTCAGGAACCCGCCATCGGCGTCGAACTTCTGGATGCGGTGATTGCAGGCGTCGGCCACGTAGACGTTGCCGTCGGCATCGAGCGCGACGCCGCTGGGCCGCTGGAACTGGCCGTTCTCGGAACCGAACGTGCCCCAGGCTCTGATGAAGGTGCCGTCGAGAGCGAACTTCTGCACGCGGTCGTTCTGGTAGCCGTATTCGACGACGTACGCCACCTTGCGGCCGGCATCAGCGACAGCGGAGAGCGGGCGCGTGAACTGGCCCGGGCCGCAGCCAGGCCCGCCCCACGTCTTGACGACCGGCCCGTTGACGGACATCTCCAGCACGCGGCCGTAATGCGTATCGCAGACGAGCAGATTGCCGTTGGGGAGCGCGCAGAGGCCCTTGGGGTTGCCCGCCGCACGGTCCTTCATGGACCACAGCCGCAGCGGCGTGCCGTCGGCAGCGAAGTGCTGCACGCGCGCGGCGCGGTCCACCACGACGAAGGAACCATCGGGGAACGTGGCGATGCCCCGCGGCTGCTGGAACTGTCCCTGCTCGAGCCCAAGCGTGCCCACGGCAAACCAGGCGGGCGTCTGTCGTGGGGCAGACGTCGTGGCCGCATGCTGGCCCGACAGGCCCGCGATCAGAGCCCAGGCGCACACGCACACGGCCAGCGCCAGCGCCAGGAGCAGCACCACGGGCCGGCCGAAGCCTCTTACGGGTATCTGGTATCCGGTGTCCAACGTTCGTCTATCCGCCAATCCGGTTCGGCGCCTGGGTCCGCCCAAGCCGCACGCTCAACACGCTCATCGTGATGCCCGCCGCGAGCAACACCGCCGCCACCACGGCTCCCAGCAACAGACTCAGGCCGAACACAGCCTCATCATACCCCAAATGCTGTTGCTGGAACAGCCATACTGTGGCCGGTGTCACCCCCGGGGGATGCAGCTTGTCCGCGATCGCCACTTCGCCCAGCGACAGCACGAACACCAACGCGGCCGCGGCAGCAATATGGGGCACAACCAAGGGCAACGCAATGGAAATCCCGCGCGCGAGGCGGTTCTGGCCGGCGAGCGCCGCGGCATCGAACAGGTCAGGGTCGAGGGCGGCCAGGCCTTCCTCGACCAGCCGCAGCGGGACATAGATGAAACGCGCCAGATAGCCAAGCGTCAGTATCAGCGGCGGAATGATGGCGGCGAACGTCTGGACGGGCATGCACTGCGTCAACTGCAATTGCGCCGTCAGCAGCGCAGCGGCCAGGAAGGAGCCGGGCACGGCCAGCAGAAACAGCCCCGCGGTGTTCAGCGGCTGCACTCGCGCCTGCGGCCACAGCACGGCGCGGAGCACGGCCACGAAGACGGCCAGCAGCGTGGCGGCGCCGGCCAGGCGCACCGAGGTCAGCAGCGCATCGCTGCCCGCGCCAAAGACGGTGGACATCGGTCTGCCGCCGGTGAGCGTCTGGAGAAGACACACGCACATCGGGAGCGCAAAACCGAGCAGCACGCCGGCCACGAGGAAAACGCATGCCACGGGGGACGAGCGCGCGCTTGTGGTGCAGGCGTCCCGCCTGCATGCAGCCGGGACGGCTGCACCACAATGCAGGACTGCGGCTATGGCCAGGACCATGATAAGCAGCGGCAGCGCAGCCCAGGCGGCGGCGGCCGTCTTGCCGACGGTCAGAGCGTCGTGAATCTCAATCGGCAACGTGCGGACCATGAGCAGCGAGCTGACGCAGAAGTCGCTGCTGGCGAGGAGAAACGCCAGCAGCGCTCCGGCAGCCAGCTCGCCCTTGGATTGCGGCAACACCACTCGCCAGAAACAGCGGCTTCGCGAGCCGTACAGCAGCGCGGCGTCGTATGCTTCGCTGAACCGGACGCGGCGGAACGCCGGCCACGCTTCGAACGCTACGATCGGCCACAAGCTCAACCCCAGGACGAATGCTGCGCCGGCGCTGCTGAACAGCCACCCGCGCGTTTCAGGGGCAAAGCCCAGGATGGGGGCGTTGAACCGCGATGCCGCGCCGGCGGGCGCCAGCAGGCCGATCCAGCCGCTGACGGCCACTGAAGGCGGGAGGGCCAGCGGCAAGGCGGCGAGGGCTAGCAGGCAGGGCGATCTGGCAGAGCGCCCCCCGCCGCGCTGGGCCAGGAACCAGCCCGCGGGGATGCCAAGGGCGAGCCCCAGCAGCGTCGCCAGCACGCCGATCAGCAGGCTGCGGCCCGTAGCGGCGGCGAGGGCCCAACGGCGAGCTGCGAGCGCGGCGGGGTCGGAGGTCTGGTAGGTCCCATAGGCATCGGAGAAGCCGCCGGAGCCCGCGAACGCGAGCAGCAACGGCAGCAGGAGCAGCGCCGCGAGCGCGTAGTGAACAATGCGATCTCTGCCCGATGGCCCGATCACCCGATCACCCGATGGCCCGATCACTCAGTTGCCCTGCCGACACGTTACAGTTAGGATGTGCGCACCGCAAACCGAAGAAGCTGCGAGAGGAGGGGATCATGGCTACGTGCAAGCGTGCGAGAGCTGAGTCGAAACCGAAGGCGACCTTCCGCTACGGTCTGAACACGAGCACCATCAGCGGACAGAAGCTGTCGCTGGTCGAGGAGATCGGGATCGCCGCGAAGGCCGGCTACGAGGGCATCGAGCCGTGGATCGCGGAGATTGACGCGTACGTGAAAGGCGGCGGGTCGCTCAAGGACCTCGCCACGATGTTCTCCGACAACGGTCTGACCGTAGCGAACGGCATCGGTTTCTTCGAATGGGCTGTGGATGACGACGCGGTGCGCGCCAAGGGGCTGGCCGAAGCGCAGCGCAATATGGAGATGATGGCCCAGCTCGGCGGCAAGTACATCGCCGCGCCCGCTTTTGGCGCGGACAAAGTCGTGATCGCGACGGAGAAGCTCATCGAGCGCTACCCCGTGCTGATGGAACTGGGCAGGAAGACCGGCGTGACACCGCTGCTGGAAGTCTGGGGCTTCTCGAAGACGCTGGGCTGCCTCGACGAGGCCCTGCAGGTCGCCGACGCCTGCGGCAGATCGCAGGTGTGCCTGTTGCTCGATACTTACCACCTCTTCAAGGGCGGCTCAGGCTTCGCCGGCATCGGGAAGCTCAAAGGCGCGACGCTGCCGTGTTTCCATATGAACGACTATCCGGCCACGCCGCCGCGCGACACGATCACCGACGCCGACCGCGTCTACCCCGGCGACGGCGTGGCCCCGCTGGCGCAACTGTTCAAGGACCTGCGGGCCATCGGTTTCTCCGGCGTGCTCTCGCTGGAACTCTTCAACGCCGAGTACTGGAAGCAGGACGCTCTGACCGTGGCGAAGACGGGACTGGAGAAGATGAAGGCTGCAGCGCGCTGTCAGTAGCCCGTTGTCACTTCTCTTCGCCCAGCAGAACCCGGTAGATTTTCTCACCCAAGGGCAGGACGTTGTCGGCCAGTCTGGCGGCATCCACTCGCGCGGGCCTGAGGTCGAGCAGGGATGCCGGCAACTTCGCGCCCACATCGCGGACAGGAATCTGGCGGGCGGGCTGTTCGGCCAGCCAGCGTTCGGTTTCAGGGCGGAGCAGGTAGTCAACGAAGAGGCGCGCCTCTTTCGGGCGCGGGCAGTTCTTCAGGACGGAGACGGTGTGGGGAATCAAGAACGCGCCGGGCCAGTCGGCGGTCTGGCCGGGCACAACGAAGTCCACGGGCTTGTTGCGGTCCATGGCCGAGAAGACGTCGTCCGAATCCGTCAGGCCGAGGTCGCAGGTGCCATCGGCCACACGGTTGCGGACATCGCTATTGCTTTCGGCCAGGATGAGGCCGTTATCGCGCCAGGCTCGGAAAAGCTTGAACGCGCGCTCTTCGCCGAGGGCGAGCACCATGGCCACGAGATGGCTGCGCGTCGTGCCATAGAGCGGCTTGGCGATTACGAAACGGCCCTTCCAGCGCGGATCGGCCAGCCCTTCCAGCGTCTTGGGGACGTCGTCGCGCTGGACCTTCTGCGTGTTGTAGATGAGGGCGCGCGCACGGGCGCCAAAGCCGGTCCAGCGGCTTTGCGCATCCTTGAACTCATCGGGAATATCCTTGGCGCTGGGCGAGGCGTACGGTTCCAGAGCGCCGCCGTTCGCCAGCACCTGCGTGAAGGACTGTTCCGAATTCCAGAACACATCGCCGTCGGGGCGCTGTTTGAGCTGCAGGAGCCGCTCGGCCATGCCAGTCGTCTTGCTGGCCTCACTGTCGGTCCGGCACGTGACTTCGATGCCCGTTTCCTTTGTGAAACGCTGAAAAAGAGGCAGCGCGGCTTCGGCGTCAACGGACGTGTAGACGACGACTTCCGCGCCGGCCGATTTCCCCCTGACGCCGCAAATCAGCACGCCCGCAACGGCAGCCAATGCGGCGAGCAGGATCAGCACGGTTCTCGGTTTCCAGGGCATGGCGCCAGTTCTAGCGTCCTGAAGCTCGCCAGGCAACACGGTCCTGACGGAAACTGTTGCTAGCGGGACCGCCTCGCTCCGGCCACGCGCTCGTCCCAGCCACTGTATGCCAGATTCCTGTCCAGAACTGCACAATGTGCAGCCCACGTGCTTCTGTCCGTCCCCTCCCACCTGTCCCCCGCCAATTGTCAAAGATCAGCACGTGATACCGTTAGGGCATAGTACCCCTGCGTAATGCTGCCTTATATTAGCACGATTCAAGGCTCCAAATATTGCATTAATTCCCGAGAATCCGAAAACCAACGCCTCGCGGGTGGCACAGCTATGCACTGGGTGGCCGCGATTGACGCCTTCAGGCGGCAATCGGGGTCGCGCTTCAGCGCGATATCAACGTCAAACGCTTGCGCCCTGCCTGCGCCATTCGGCACTCCCACACAAGCGGCCCATCCATCCACACCAGCCGCTGATGACGCCTACTGACATAGGCTCTAAGCTCGACTTCTGCCCTTTTTGTAGCGGTCAGGCGGCGATTTTCGCTAAAGCAACACGGGCTGTTGTGCCGCTGACAGATGTGGTCGCCAAACCATGTCTGCCGGAGGCCAACAGCCCGTATGCTTATTCCATCGGC
>JAPLOD010000552.1 GCA_026692735.1 Planctomycetota bacterium
TACGCGTGCGTGCGGCTGTCGTCCGGCGAGCGGCTGGCAGGCCAGCTTGCCGACGCGGCGTTGGATCGCGGCATGGCGTTTCGGCCGGAGTTTCTGGACGAGAATGCCGCGCCGGCGCAGGTCGCGACGGACGAGATCGAGCGTTTTGAGCCGGCGCGGACGGAGGCCCCCGCGGCCGGAGCGCCCGAGTTCGGCCCCGCGGTGCGATTCGCCCCGCTCACCAGGCCGGGGCTGGGCACGCCGCATGGGATTCTGCTGCAGAGCGGGGAGGGTTTTCGCGCGCGGCTGCTGAAGCTCGACGACGCGAATGTGCTGTTCCTGCTGCCCGGCGGCGTGGAACTGAAGCTGCCGCGCCAGGTGCTGCGGAAGATAGACCTGCTGCCGGAAGCGCCCGATCCCGGCGAGCTGCCGGCGCCGACCGCGGTGGCGGAAAACGAGGACCCGGGCGTGGACTTCAAGCGCCGGGAAGCGCCGAAGAAAGACGAGGGCGCGCCCAAGCCCGAGCCGAAGGAGAAGGCCGAGGAGAAAAAGAAGAAGAAGGACGTCCTCCAGACAACGCAGGAGCTCGAGCCGCTGAAGAACGCCGAGATACTCGAGGCCGACCTGCGCACCGGCGACCTGAAGATCAAGGACGAGAACGGCGAGTGGACCATCGGCATGGCGCCTGTGAGGACGCTGGTGTTCCCGAAGGACCCAAATGCCAAACCGGCCGCGGCGAAGTTCCGCGACTGGGTGCTGACGCTGCGCGAAGGCAGCCGCTTCGAGATCGCGCTGAGAGGCATCACACCGGAGACCATCACCGCGGAAATGGCCGGCGGGACGGTGACGCTGCCGCTGCATGTGATTGACTCAATCGAGCGGCGAAAGAAGTGAACCAAGGCAACTCCGAGATCAGAAATGCGGCGTGGAGCGATACGTGGCAGCGCCCATTCAGGTTTGAAATCCTCACGAATCCGAACTACAGTGCTGCGGTTTGTGCAGCTCGGCCCTGCGGGTCGAGCCCCGATCCGAGAGGACCGAGTCACCGGAAGAAGGGAGAGTCATGCATTCGGACATCATCAAGAAAGGCCCCGACCGTGCTCCACACCGCAGCCTCCTGCGCGCCACGGGCGTCATCAAGAGCGAAGAGGACTTCGGCAAGCCGTTCATCGCGGTCTGCAACAGCTACGTGGA
The DNA here is from genome assembly GCA_026692735.1 of Planctomycetota bacterium. GTDB lineage: Bacteria > Planctomycetota > SZUA-567 > H5-PLA8 > H5-PLA8 > JAPLOD01. Next base: position 1,174 of record JAPLOD010000552.1, read on the forward strand.
CATCATCCCGGGGCACGCGCACCTGCAGGAGTTCGGCCGGGTGGTGAAGGAGGCCATTCGCGAGGCCGGCGGCGTGCCGTTCGAGTTCAACACGATCGGCGTGGACGACGGGATCGTGATGGGGCACGAAGGCATGAAGTACAGCCTGGCGTCGCGCGAGCTGATCGCCGATTGCGTGGAGACGATGGTCCGGGCGCACTGCTTCGACGGCCTGATCTGCATCCCCAACTGCGACAAGATCATCCCCGGCATGCTGATGGGCGCCGCGCGCGCAAACCTGCCGACGATCTTCGTTTCGGGCGGGCCGATGGTCGCGGGGACGGATTCGCAGGGGAAGAAGATTGACCTGATCTCGGTCTTCGAAGGCGTGGGCGCTCTGGCATCCGGCAAGATTGACGAAGCGCGGCTGCTGGAACTGGAACAGCGCGCCTGCCCGGCGTGCGGTTCCTGCGCGGGCATGTTCACGGCCAATTCGATGAACTGCCTCTGCGAAGCGCTCGGCATCGCTTTGCCCGGCAACGGCACCATCCTGGCCACCGCGCCCGAACGCAAGGAACTCCTGCGCGCCGCCGCCAGGCAGCTCATGGTCCTGGTCGAGAAGGACATCAAGTTCCGCGACATCGTGAACGCGGCGTCCATCAGCAACGCGATGGCCGTTGACGTGGCGATGGGCGGCTCGACCAACACGGTGCTCCACGTGCTGGCTCTGGCGCACGAAGCCGACGTGAACTACTCCATCCGGCGCTTCAACCAGATCGCCAACCGCACGCCGCACCTGGTAAAAGTCAGCCCGGCGTGGGACGGCGCGCGGCAGTGGCACATGCAGGACGTGCACGCGGCCGGCGGCATCCCGGCGATCATGAAGGAGCTCACAACGAAGAAGGGCCTGCTGGACACCGCCTGCCTCACGGTCACCGCCAAGACGCTCGGCGAGGACCTGGCGTCGGCGGAGAACAGGAACCCCGAGTGCATCCGGCCGCTGAAGAACCCGCACAGCAAGCGCGGCGGGTTGTGCGTGCTCTTCGGCAACCTGGCCAGGCAGGGCGCGGTGATCAAGGTCGGCGCGGTCGAGCAGGTGCAGATGACGTTCAAGGGACCGGCGCGCGTTTTCGACGGCGAGGAAGCGGCGTTGGCCGCCGCCAAGGCGAACCAGATCCAGGCCGGAGACGTGGTGGTCGTGCGCGCCGAGGGCCCGCGCGGCGGCCCGGGCATGCGCGAAATGCTGCAGCTCACATCGTACCTGAAAGGCACGCCTCTGAGCGAGAAGCTGGCGCTCATCACCGACGGGCGTTTCTCCGGCGGCACGCGCGGCCTGTGCATCGGGCATGTGTCGCCGGAGTCGGCTGAAGGCGGAGCGATCGGCCTGTTGCGCGACGTCGACGTGATCGCGATTGACCTGCCGGCGCGCAAGCTCGTCGTGGAACTGAGCGACGAGGAACTCGCAGCCCGCAAGAAGGACTGGAAAGCCCCCGCGCGCAAGTACACCCGCGGCTGGCTCTCGCGCTATAGCAAGCTGGTGCTGAACGCGGCGAAGGGCGCGGTGCTGAAGGACTGAACCGCCGGGCATCGGGTATCGGCTTTCAGAACTCGGGACGGCTCCGTGTTACGGGTGGTTGCACGTCAGGTCCTCAACGCTTCGGACCCACACTATCTCGCAGGAGCCGTTGCCCCCGTCGTCGCGAGCCAGGGAGCTGCGCCACTTCCAGCCGTTGCTTCCCTCGACGGCGACGAGATAGCCCTGGAGGCGCACGATGCTGCCGCGGCGCAAAGACGACAGCGCGCTCTCCACGGCAGGCGTCGCGGGGATCATGTGCATGTTGGCGCAGTGGCAGGCGACCTCGGAGGGCGGCAAGGGGAGCTTCCGCGCGCGCCATTCAAACCACCGGCCGCTCTGGCTGATGGAGAGCTTGTCCACCACCTCCTGGTCGGACAGCGGCCCCCAGCCGAGAACCAGGTCGAGCGGTGACAGCTCGGTCTCGCGGCCCATATAGTAGCGCGCCTTGCTGAGGACGCGCGCCCGGATGTCGAACTCCGCCAGCGGCGTGATCTGGCAGCCGTTCCTTGTCCAGGGCTTCCGGTCCTGGAGCATGACCTGCAGCGGTTCTTCGGGCACGAGCACCCCGGGTGGGTGCCTGATGTCGCCGGAGGAAAAGAGCCAGTAGACGGCCAGGACGATCAGAACGGCGCATATGCCGCGGCGCAGCCAGGGACGCCATTCCGCCATCAGCGCGACTGCTCCCGCGTCTTGACGCGTGCGTGCTCGTCCACGTCCAGGGATTCGCTGTAGGTGACGCGCTCGATCTCGCACCCCGCGCCGACGCGCACCCGCTTGCCCTTCACGGTCCGCGCGCGGGTGGCTTCGAGGGTCACGGTGTCGCCTTCGATGCTGTCCGCTTCGAGAACGCCTTCCGTGCTCGAGCCGCCACTGGCGCCGCAGGCAACGGCACCGGCACTGCCGCCGCAGGCAAAGGCACTGGCGCTGGCGCCGTGCGCGGAGGTCGCGGTGACGCCCCCGACGGACACGTTCGCCGACGCGCCGGATGACGAGGATCCACGCCTGACGCTGATGGTGCGGGCCTTGATCCTCTGCACGCTCGAGCGGCCGGCCAGCTCGATGTCCACCTCTTTCGCCTTCAGAGCGCCGTCTATCGTCAGCGCGCCGCTGGCGCGGAAGCTGTCGGCCTCGACGTCGTCGCCGGCGCTGAACGCGCCGCCCGTCTTGACGGTGTCGGCCTTGACGCCGCGCGCGATCTTGGTCGCGCCCGCCGAGCTGAAGTCTTCCGCCACGACGCGGCCGGTGACGGTGCACGAGCCCTGGGCCTGGAAGGTATCGGTGTTCACGTCGCCGGCGATGGTCGCCGCGCCCGCAAGCACGATGCTCTTGGCTTTCACGTTTCCATCCACCTTGCCGGCGCCGGTGATGGTCACCGACTCATACGTGCCGCCTGGAAGGTTGCCCGCGCCCGTAATCTTCGGGTTCTTAGGGTCCTGGCTTGCCTGGCCGAACGGGTTGAAGCCCGCGCCGAGGTTGGCGCCGAAGTTGGCGCCGAGGCCGAGATTGCCCCAGAAATCGTCCTTCTTTTTCTTCATGACCTGCCTCCGCTTCAGGGCGCCACGCGCGACTGCGGGCGCGCACCGGGCGCCGTTACCGCGTGTTGACCGGCCGGGGCTTCACGATCCTGTCGCCTTCGGTCAGGCCGGAGAGGATCTCGACAAAGTGGTCGTCGTACATGCCGCATTTCACATCGCGCCGCTTCGGCGCCTCGTTGGTGCCGGACTTGCTGTTGCGCTCCACGAGCCACACGAACTCCTGGCCGTCCGCCTGCGGCACGCAACTCCGGGGCACCGTCAGCACGTTGTCGCGGCGCTCCACGGTTATCTCGATCTCGACGGGCAACCCCACCCGCAGGACTTTGGAGGCTTCCTTCTTCAATTCGCTCTTGGGCTCTTCGACCGCGATCAGGGCTTCGACAATCTCGCCGCCCTTGGACGCGGATGGGTCTTCGACCGTTATCTTCCGGACGCCGACGCGGCCCAGTTCCAGGACTTTGCCGTCGAGCGTTTCCTTATTGAAGGCGCGGCTGCTGATGACCACGTTCATGCCCGGCTTGATCTCCGCCATGCGGCCGATGTCAATTTCTGCCCGCACGCGCTTCTTGCTGAAGTCCACCATGGTGACGATCGGCACGAACGCCTGCACAGTCGCGCCGGGCTCGGCGTGCCGCCTGGTTATCAGGCCATCGAAGGGCGCGCGCAATTGCAGCCCTTCTTTGCGCAGCTTGAGCAGCGCCAGGTCGCCCTCCTTGCGCTCTTTGGCGGCTTCGGCAACGCGGACCTTGGCCGGGTCAGGCGGACGCTTGGCCTCATCCAGCGCGGCCTTGGCCAGCCGTTCGCCGGACTGCGCCTGGGTCAAGGCGAGCCTGGCCTGCTCGATATCATGGGCCGGAGCCGGGGGTGGCGGCTTGGGGTCGGTGAGGCGCTCCTTGCTGGCCTTGGCACCCTCAAGATCGGTCTTGGCCATCTCCACTTTCAGCTCCGCGGCCCTGATGTCCTCGGGCTTTGGCCCGCGCTTGGCCTTGTCATATTCCGCGGCCGCGACCTTCTCGGCCTCTTTGGCGCGCTCCAGCGCCGCTTCCAGGTCGGCCTTTGTCTCCTTGGGCTCCTTGCCGAACAACGGGAGCGGCACGCCGCCCTTGAAGGCGTCCAGCCGTCTCTGAGCGCCCTCGCGTTCAGCCACGGCGGCCTCCCATTTCCGCTTGGCCACCTCGACATCATCGGGGTTCGGCCCCGCCAGCGACTTCTTCAGTTCCAACTGCGTGAGTTCGAGCTTGTTCTGAGCGGCCTGCACAGCCCGCTCCGCCGCGGCCACTTCCCAGTCCGGCGGCGCCGGAGGTTTGGGCGGCTGCAGCAGCAACTTCAGCTTATTCTCCGCCGACGTCACTGCCCCCTTGGCCTGCTCGTATTTTTCCTCCGCCTGCCGGATGGCCTCAGGATTCGGCGGCGTCTTCGCGACGTCCAGTTCCGCTTCGGCTTCCCGGAGCGCCGCGGCGGACTGCTTGATCTGCTTGTCGATCTCGGCCGGGTTGAGCTCGGCGAGGGTGTCGTTGAGGACGACTTCCTGGCCTTCTTTGGCGTTCACGGCCTCCAGCCGCCCCGCCATGCCAAAGCAGAGCGCCGTTTCGCCGGTGCCTTCGACACGTCCGGAGCCGCGCACGAAGCGGTGGACGGAGCCCTTGGTGACCACGTAGGTCTCGCCGTTGGACGCCGCGCCGGCGCCCAGATAGACGACCCCGGCCGCCCCCAACGCCAGCAGCACAAGCAGCAGATAGATCAGCTTCTTGACCATGGTCAGCCCTTGAACACCTCCGCCGGCTCCAGCCGCATCACGCGCCGGACGGAAAGCATGGATGCGGCGACGCAGACCAGGAGCGTCCCAATGCCCAACAGACAATACGTGTGGAGACTGACAGACAGATGCACGCCCTTGCCGCCGATATAGCGGCTGGCGATCAGCAA
>JAPLOD010000553.1 GCA_026692735.1 Planctomycetota bacterium
GATGTCGGTGCCGTCGGGGTTCTTCTTCGCGGACGTCCACTTCTTCAGGTCGGCTTCGACGACCAGTTCGCCGTTGAGCATGATGTAGACCATCGGCCCCTTGCACACGATCGGTATCCATACGCGCTTTGACCGAGAAGCCCGGCGACGCGGAAGCCCAGCGCCTGGGCACAGAGGCGCGCTATGGCGCCGCCATGGACGAGGGCCGCTCAGCCCTGGCGCAACAGGAATGGAAGACCGCACTCGAGGCGTTCAACCGCGCCGCACAGGAGAAGCGCGGCGATCGCGACGCCACGCAAGGCCTGAGCGACGTGCGGTACGGGGAGGCGCTGCAACAAGCCCGGCGAATCCTGGACGCCGGTAGTCAGCGGGAGGAGGATTGGGCCAAGGCGGCCGCGTCGTTGAAGGCGGCCTTGGTCGAGAAGCCCGGCGACGAGGCTGCGACCAAGGACCTGCGGCGAGCTGAGAATGGGCTTGGCGAAGCGCGATCCGCCTCGGCGCTGGCTAAAGCCAGGCAACTTGCAGCGACGGCCCAGACGGTGGCCGACTGGCAGGCCGTAATCCGAGCTACCCAGGAGGCGCCCGGACAGCAACGCAGCGAGGAAGCCGCGGCCCTGGCCAAGCGCGCTGCCGACGCCATCGCCGCTCTTTCCGCGCCAACGCTCCGCTTCGAACCGAAGGACAAAATGGTCACGGCGGTAGAGTTGGATGGAACCCGCATTGACAACACGCCAACCCACCAGTCGGCAGGCCTGTTCGCCAAGCGGGTCCAATCCGCGGTGAGTTCGTTCACCGCCACCATGACGCCCGGCGCACGCACCGTGAAGCTGCTCTTCTTGGGCGGTTACTACAAGAAGAGCGTCTCCTTCACGGCTGTTGCCGGCAAGACCTACCGGATCACCGGTTGGATCGAGCAGAACCCCTTCAACCAGTTGAACGTGGAGGTCTACGAGGACAGCAAGTTGCTCGTCCAGGTCCGCAACGAAAGCTCTGACTGAGAATCCGCCTGTCCGCGGCTGGCGATCCTGGTTGTGGAGGTAATCGGTGCGCACGCCGATGACCGGGGCGCCCTTGGCGTAGGCGTAGCCCGCCTCGAAGCACGTGCCGCTGTCGGAGTCACAGCCGTCAGGAATCGCAATGACGGCGGCGCGTCACTTTCTGAACTCCCTGAAGCGGCCCCGCGAGCCGGACCAGTCCCTCTTCCCGACGTCACGGTCCTCAGCACGCAAACTCCTCGATGGACCGGGCCGCTCTGCCGTCGGGCGTCGTGACGCGCTCGACGATGGCCTCGCTGTGCAGCGCCCAGGGCAGGATCACCGCCGAATGCCCGCCGCGATTGCCTGCCACAACGATCTCGATATCTTGCGGTGAGCGCGTCACGGGCATCGGGTGCAGTTTCTCGAAACCTTTCGGGCGCACCGGCACGAGGCCGCGGTTCCGCACCATCGGCGTCTGGTGGCAGGCCCACGTGTGGACGTGCTCGCGAATCCTGTTCTTGTCCCAGCCTTCGCGGTGCAGCAGCAGGGCGTGGTCGGGCGTGAGCACGTAGATCAGGTTCCCCGGGATGTAGGCGTTATTGCTGCCCAGCGTGGTCGCGCTGTCTACCATCGTGTCCAGCAGGTCGCCGGCGGTCTGGCTGAGAAAATCAATGATGTCGTGCGGCGGCTCGGCCTTCAGCACCAGCACCGTCGTGGTCTTCTCGTCGTAGCGTTCCGCATTGATCGTCGGCCATGGACTGAGCCGCAGCTCCTCGGCGAAGCAGTAGGTGAACTCAGCCTGCGACGCGAGGCAGTCCAGATCGGAGACTCCCGGGACCGAGCGGCAGACGGCGATGATGGCCAGGTTCACCGCTCTGCCAATCGTCGCGTTGGCCGCAAAGCCGGGGCCCAGGCAGCCGGGGCCGCCATAGAGCCCCACCTCCTGTGCCAGCGGCCCGCTGACCAGCACCAGATTGCCGCCGGGGTGCGACGTGGTGACCGACTGCAGCACGTTGTACTTCGGGTTCGCCAGCGCGCGGAAAGCGGTGATGAGGATCGGCATCGCCGTGGGTTTGCAGCCGGCCATGACCGCCGCCACGGCCACGTCGCGCACGGTGATGT
>JAPLOD010000554.1 GCA_026692735.1 Planctomycetota bacterium
GCCACTACGGGCTGGTCCCGCAGTGGCGGTGCCGCTGGCGGCCTTCGCTCGTATTGCGCGAAGGCGACCCGGCTGCCGGAATTGGGCACGACTTCATGGGTATAGCCTGTGCCGACGGTGTGCCGGTGCATCATCGCGCCGGCCGCAGTTGGGTCCCGGGCCGCCTCTCATGGTCGTTCTCCCAGTAGTTTCAGAATGGCGTCCTGGCGCCGCTTGGACATGTCGGACCAGCGGCGCCGGATGATTTCGGTCACATGCGCAACGTCACGTGACGTTTTCACGCAACGGGGGCCAGATTGGGGGCCACTTGCCGGAGAAATGCTGTCAAAAGCTGGTCCGCCCTGTTCAATACGACTTTCGGGCATCCCGTGTGCGCCAGTGGAGTTGTGCGGATTCGTGCAATTGTGTCCAGACTCCGAGACCTCTATCATGATCCTCGTGTCGGGGGTTCAAATCCCTCCGCCGGTACTGGCAAGGACGCAGCCGCTTTCCTCGACCGGAACCCCGTCCGCGTCAGGCGCGCCGAATCGCCGCACATCCGCGGAATCAGGTGACAGGCGACCAGGATCAGGGCGCCACGGTCCGCGCCACCGTCCGCATGGCGCGCAGCAGCGCCGGCCGTTCGCGCGGGTCCTCGTGTTCCCAGCGGGGAAGACACAACAGGTCGCTGAACAGACTCACGTCGTCCAACGAGCCGATCCGCCCCAGGATCCGGACGGCGTGCAGCCTCACCCTGGCGCTGTCGCCGCCCACCAGTTCCCGCCTGAACCTGTCCGCCGCGCTCTCGCGCCATTCCGGCCGCCGGAAGAACGTCATCAGTTGCAGCGGCCCGCGGCGCTTCCTCAGGACGCGGTGCCGCCAGGCGCCCATCACATACTCGAGGACGCTCAGGTTGCTGCACCGTCCCAACAACTCGGCGACATCCGGATTGGCGAGGTGCTGGACCAGGTAGTACACCGCGTGCTCGGGAAGCCTCGATCCCAGCGACAGCGCGGCGTCAATGTCCCTGTACAGCTTGATCACATGGGCCTGGTACCCGCGAATCGCGATCTCATTCTCGATGGCCTGCCAGGCTTGGAGCTGCGGCGGCGTCAGCCCGGCGGGCCGGGAGCGGTCCTGGCTGCCGGGCCCGGCGCCGCCCTGTATCACGCCGGATTCGGCAAACGTCCGCGCCGAGCTCTGCGCATCGAGCGTGGCCATCCGCTGCAGGATCTTCGACACGCGCTTGCCCGCCTCGGTCTCGGTCGTAACGCCCGCCACCTCCGCCTTCCCCAACTGGTGGTAGACCAGCACGGCGCGCCGGTGGAGAAACGGCTGCTGCGGGGCCGCGAAACGCGCCGACTGGGCCGCCTGCGGCGTGCCGCGGCAACGCTCAAGGATCATGTCGAGGCTGGCTCGGTGCTCCTGCACATGCGGATGCTGGACAGCCGAGACATGCGTCAGCCGCCTGCGGCGCAGCAGCCAGTCATCGTAGCGGGTCGCGGGAGCGCCCGCCTGCGGCACCGTCCGCACGGTCACCGTGACGCCTTTCTCGTCCAGGCCGGAAAGCTTGCGCGCGGCCTGCAACGCGGCGTCGCGTTCGCACGGGTCTTCGTCGCGCATCGGGGGCAGGGCCAGCAGGTCGAGAAGCAGCACCACGTCGTCCAGGCCCCCGAGTTTCTCAATGATCTTGAGCGCCTCGATGCGGACAACCGGGCTGCTGCCTGCCAGTTCGCCGCGGAACCGGTCGGCCGCCTTGCTTCGCCAGTGCGGCTGGAAGAAGACCTGGTCCAGGCCACGCGTGATTGAGTCCGGCCCGTTGGCGGCCAGGCGGTCTCGCCAGGCCAGCACAGCGCAGTCAAGAACGCTCTCGTTCTGGCAGCAGACGAATAGACCGGCCGCCGACGCCGAGGACAGGGCGGGATCATCGAGCCGTTCAAACATGTACATGATGGCCCAGTCGGGAATCCTCGGCCCCGCCTGCAGGCGATCCAGCACCGTGAGGTAGACGTAATCTTGGGGGATGCTCGCCTGGACGGCCCGCCCGATCCGCGCCAGCAACTCGTTCTGCAGGTAGCCCGAGCTCCAGTAGACGGAGCGCGTCTCGACCTGCGCCAGCAGCCACGAGGCCACGCTCGCGGGCTTCCTTTCCGCGTGGCTCTGCGGATGGACCTGCGCAATGCGGCCGAGGATGACCGCCGCGCGAATCTCCGCCGAGACCTGAGCCCTGACCGCAGCGTGGGCGCCAAGGTAATGATGGACCACAGCGACGCGGCCATCCAGATGCGCGCCCGCGCGCATGGGGAAGCGCGCCGCCTCCGCGGCCTCGGGCGTGTCGCGGTGACGGGCCAGCAGGTGATCGAGGATCTGAACCTGCGCTTCGCGGTGAATCCGCCCCAGCGCCGCTACGGACGTCACGAGATACTGGCGCCGCTGCTGCCAGTCTTCCAAACGCGTTGGCATCGTGCTGCTCATGACCCCCGATCACACCTCCGCGCCCGATAGTGTCCGCAGCGCGCGCGTCAGCGCCACCCATTCGCGCGGATCCTCGTTGCCCTCGGAGGGAAGCGCCAGTACATCCATCAGCAGGCCAACGTCGTCAAGCGAGCCAATGCGTTCCAGGACCGCCAGCGCCCGCAACCGCACACCAGTGTGGTCGTTGGCCAGGGCACTGCGCATCTTCTCGGCGGCCTGTTCACGGCGCTCGGGCTGGTAGAACAGCTCGGTCAAGCGCGCGGTCACCTCGTCGTCGCCGCCATCGGCGACGATGCGCGCCTGCCACGCCAGAACAGCGTACTCGAGCGCGCTGGAGTTATCGCAACGCAGCAACTGGTCCACGGCAATCGCTGCCTCAGGAGCCATCTGCTCAATACGATCCGCGAGGTAGGCCACGGCCACTTCAGGAAGCGTCGGTCCTTCCCGCAGCGCCTGTTCGATGGCGCGGCAGGGCGTGAGGAACGGCTCCGTGCCACGCAGTGCGCCGGCGATATACCCCCAGCGCCTGAGCTGCCGGCGGGTGGGCTGCCGTTGTGGCGCCGCCCCAAAGGCCGCCCCGTGGCCTTTCTCCTCTTCGGCCGACGCGCCCTCCGCGGTTGCTGTGATAGCGCTCTGCGGGTCGCACTTCCTTATCCGTTGCAGGATGCGCGAGGCCCGCTCGCCAGCCTCCTCCTTGGTCTTGACCGCCGCGACTTCGCCCTTCCCAAGATGATGATGCACTACTATCGCCCGACGGTTCAGGTAGAGCGGCTGAGGAAGTGCGAAGCGCGCGGGCCGTTCCGCCTCCGATGTCCCGGCGTAACGTTTCAGCAGGTAGTCGAGGATGTGTATCTGGATATCGAGGTACGCCCGTCCCTGCGGCGCGCCGGTCGCAAGCAGATACTCGCGGCGCTTCTGCCAGTCTTCGTAGAGTGCCGGAGCCGTCGCAGACGTGCTCACGTGTTGCCCTCGCTCACTCCGCGCGTGTACTCAGGTGTGTGCGCGCCAGGCAGCATCAGCAGATCGGACGCCGGCAATGCCCTAGCCTGGACTATTCACCGCAGAGGCGCAGAGGACGCAGAGTGAAATGATAAACACAGGCCACTTTCCCATGT
>JAPLOD010000555.1 GCA_026692735.1 Planctomycetota bacterium
TCCTGGTCAGCAGGCACGGCGGCGGCTTCCTCAACCGTCGGGATCTCCTGCGCACCGGGGGCCATGACAACGGTCTCTGCGATCGCCGCCTCGGTTGCCTCGACCGCCTCCTGCGGCTCTTCAACCGCTTCAGCGACTTCCTCCGCGACCTCAACCGGTTCGGCGTCGACAGGCTCACCCGCTTCCTGTACGGCTTCAACGGGCTCGGCGAGCGGCTCTGCCTCACCCTCGGCCGGCGCGGCTGCTGGCTCCGCCGCGGTCTCCGCCGCTTCGGCAGCCGGCGCGGTAACCGCTTCCGCCACGGTCTCCGCCGCTTCGGCAGCCGGCGCGGTAACCGCTTCCGCCGCGGTCTCCAGAGGTTCGGCGGTCGGCGCTGCCTCGACAGCCTCCGCCTCTTCGACGGCCTCCTGCTGGGGCGGAGTTGCGGTCACTGCCAGCGATTCCTCGGATGGCTTGGGCACTGCGACAGCCTCGGCCGCGCGGACCCCGGCGGGGGGAACGGCCGCTTCAGCCGGCGCGGCTTGCGGAGGCTTTGGTTTGGCGACGGCTTCCGCTGTTCGTATCCCGGCGGGAGACGCTGTCGGCTCAGCCTTCACGGGCTTGGGCGTCGCTGGGGCGGCTGCCGCGGGCCTCGCCTTGGCAGCGGCCTCGCCGGTCCGGACTGTGGCGGGCGCCGCCGGTGCGATTTCCTCCATCGCCTCCAGGTCGGAGTCGGTGACGGCGACAGCGGCCGAGGGCGCAGGCGGGGCGGAGGCTTTCCGCGCGCGGATCTTGCCGGCCGCGTTGGCCGCGTTCTTGGGCACGCGCACGATCCGCCCGCAACAAGGACACTCTCCCAGCTTGTCGAGGTCCTTCTCCTCGATGCCCAGTATCTCCTCACACTCGCAGCGGAAAACCAGCATGCCAGGACCTCCGGGAACTCAGCGTTTGGCAGATTTTATGGGCTAACGGCGAAACGTAAAACGTAAAACCCCAAAAAGAAGAGCGCCGGGCTTACGGCCCATATGCTTTCTTGAAGTCCTGAGCCAGCGCCGCACAAGCCTTGGCTTGTTCCAGATCCACCCCTGTGCTGTAGCCCAGCGCAGCAAGCCTGGCCGCCAGTTCTTCCGACGGGATGTTCGCGACGAGCGTGTCCTGAGCCAGCGCACAGCCGCCCAGCCCGCCGGCCGTCGCGTCGAAACGGCGGCAGCCGGCCTCCAATGCTGCGTGCACGCATTCGAACCAGTTCTCAGGCCTGCTGTGGAAATGCGCGCTGAACTGGATCTTGGACTGCTCGGCCCTGGCGCGTTTGAAGATGCGGCCCACCTGCTCCGGTCGGGCCGCCGCAACGGTGTCGGCGAGGGAAATGTGGCGTACCCCCATGCTGCACAAACTGTGGATCAGCGCGAAGAGCGCCTCTTCATCCCAGGGCTCGCCGTAGGGATTCCCGAACGCCATGGACAGGTAGACCATGAATGACATGTCGTGCTGCTCGATGCGCGAGATCATCCTCTCGACTAGAGGCCACGTCTGCGTTGTGGTGGTCTTGGTGTAGCGCAACTGGAACTGCGATGAGAGACTGAAGGGAAAACCGAGCGAATCCAGGCCGCCGATGGCCAGGGCCTGTTCCAGCCCCTGCTGGTTGACGAGCAGGCCGATGCGCTCGACGTAGTTCTCCGATCGAAAGGCTTTGACCACCTCGTTGCTGTCGGCCAGTTGCGGCACGGCGGCGGGCGATGGAAAACTGCCGATGTCAATGTGTTTGAACCGCGCATTCAGCAGCGCCCGGATGTAGCGAACCTTTTCCGCGGTCGGGATCAGCTTCGGCAGGCCCTGGAATGCGTCGCGGGGTGTTTCGACGATCGTGACGACGTCCGGCATGGCGGTCCTCGGGCAGTTGGGCGGCTTCCTCCATTCCAGGCTTAGTACAATGCGGCGGATTTGCAACCGCGCTCTCGCGTGTGCATCACCGGACTTGCTGAGGCAAAACGCCGATACCTGAACTGTGGGGGACAGTTTGGGGAGCGGCGACATGGCAGAGCAGACACCGGAATGCAAAGCACGGCGGGCGAAGTTCCTGGAGGAAGCCGGGGCGGC
>JAPLOD010000556.1 GCA_026692735.1 Planctomycetota bacterium
ATCGCCGCCAGCGGTGACGGCGCCAAGCCCATCCATTTCACCGAGGCGGGCTATGGTCACGGCGGATGGAGCGACCTGCTTAGTCTGCGCGAGATGATGAAGTACCTCGTCTCGCAATACGCCTGGCAGAACGCGGTGCTGGGGATTGACCACCGGCACAACTTCTACTACTTCACGGACCAGATGGGCTACCTGGACTTCTGGTTGCGCTCCACGCAACTGACCCCCGGCGCCGTGGCCATGCGCACGTACACTGGTCTTGTGAAGAGCCAGGGGCGCGCGCAAAAGCTCGACTTCGGCTCCCTGGAAGTTGTGCGCGCGTTCCTGTATCCCGGGCCCGACAAGCAGGTCGTCGTGATGTGGACGTCCAGCAACCGCGATCAGGATACCACCACCAGCATCGCGTTCGAGACCGACGCGGCCAGCCCGGAGTTGCTCGACACGTTCGGCAACCCGCTGCCGTGCAAGGTGGAGAACGGCAAGCTCGCCGTGACGCTGGGCACATTCCCGGCCTACCTCGTGCTGCCCGCGAAAGCCAAACTCGCGCCCGTGCCCGAACGCTGGGGCACGAACCTGGCGCTGGCCGCGCTGGGCGCCGTGGCCGAGCCTACGTCGGAGGAAGGCACGCGGCCGGCAGTCGGAGCGATTGACGGCAACACGGCGTCGGAATCGTGCTGGCGCAGCCTGACCCCGAACGAACTGCCCCAGTCGCTTGTCGTCACGCTCGCCGGCCCCGCGCAGATAGACCGCGTCGGTTTGTGGAGCTACAACGCGCGCGGCTACGACCTGGAGGCGCTGGGCGCCGACGGCAAGTGGGCCAAGCTGGTTTCACGCCGCGACCAGCCGTATCGGCGCTTCCGGGCGGAGACCTTCACCCCGCTGGTCACCGACCAGGTCCGGCTGACGATCATGGACAGTTGCAGCGATCGGGCCGAGGTGGCAGAGCTGCAGATCTTCTCGTCCGGCGCCGCCACAGGCAAGACACTCGATTTGGTGAACTGGGCGCTCAAGAGCAACGGCGCGACTGCCACGGCGTCGTCGGAAATGGTGAAGGACATCACGGTCGCCGAACAGGACTGGGGCGCCAAGAAACCGCGCATCAACAAGATCAAGCTCGAAGCCAAGGCCGAGAACGCCATTGATGGCAAGCGCCTGATCAAGGACTGGCGCGAGTTCTTCCCCACGACGTGGATCGCCGCGCCCGGCGCGCCGCTGCCGCAGTGGCTTGAGATCAAGTTCGCCGGCCCGAAGACGATCACGTCCGTCGCTGTGTACACCATCGCCTTCGCCACGTGGACGCCCGCGGACAGCGGCGTGCGGGATTGGGACGTGCAGGCCTGGGATGGCAAGGACTGGAAGACGATGGACAGCGTGACGGGGAACACGCGCGTCTCGAAAATCAGCCGCCTCAAGACGCCGGTGACGACCGAGAAGATACGCGTGGTGGTCAAAGCCACGAATGATCCGGAAGGCACGGTCGGCCTGATGGAAGTGCAGGCGTTCGGGCCGAAGCAGTAGCCGGAGCGTCTCGCTCCGATGGACCTCTGAGTGAGGAACAGAACATGCGAAGGACACAGTGGCTTGTGGCGCTTGGCGCGCTGCTCCTGGCGCTGACTGCCGGCGTGTCGGCGGCCAAGGAGGACTTCGCGGAGGTGCTGGTCTATCCGCCGCGCGACGACGGCTCCATCATGCACTGGCTGTGTATCAGCCCTCTGGCCTACAACGCCGCGTACATCGGCGACTCCATGAGCTATGACGTGTTCAAGCGCGAGGGGCTGAACGAACTGACCATCCGGCCGCGCGCGGGCGACGTGGCGCAAGGCCGCGCGTGGCACAAGATGAGCTTCAACGGCACGACCGAAGGCGCGACCATGTGTGGGCTCTTCGACGTGGCCGGCTACGGCTTCGACTACGCTATCACCGTGTGCTGCGTCTACATCTACAGTCCCGGCGAGCGGCCCGCGGCGAAGTTCTCCGGCAGCGCCGACGACGCGCTCAAGGTCGTGTGGAACGGCGCGAAGATCTGGTCGAACCAGATTCAGCGCAGCCCCACCTACGACAGCGATCAGGCTCCGGCGCCGATCAAGAAGGGGTGGAACACGCTGGTCTGCGTCGTGGACCAGGTGTGGGGCGGGCATCTGCTGACGGCGCGTTTCATTGATGGCGACAAGGGCGTCACCGACATCGAGATCTCCCTCGACCCGCCGCATGACAACGCCGTGCGCCACCCGGCCGGACCCTACAACAAGGAAGCGGCGGAGCTCATCCGCGGCGCGGATACCATGAAGACCGACGGCAAACTCGCCGAGGCCGCCGCGGCGTACGAGCAGGTTCTGGCGAAGTACCCGCTCGCCGACGTGGCGCCGCGCGCCGCGTACGCCAGAGCGGGCACGTTCTACAGCGTGAGCGGCGGGAAATCGCTGGGCAAGCCTGAGGACGCGCTGCAAGCCCTCGAAACACTGCTTACGCGCTACGGCCAGGACTTGCTCTCCGAATACGCGCTGCTCGACGTGGCCAGGATTCAGGAGACCGCGCTCAAAGACGCGGCGAAGGCCGAAGCCACGTATCGGTCGTTCGAGACGCGCTTCCCTCTCAGTTCGCTGGCGGCGAAATCGCTGACCGAACTGGCCCGCCTGCTGGCCTCACAGAAGAAATACGAGGATTCGATCCTCATCTGCCGCAAGGCCATCAAGAAATTCCCCAACAGCGATGAGGTGCTCACGGCCAACGTCGCTATCGCCGACGCATACAGGGATGCCGGGGAGAAAGAGAAGGCCCGCAAGCAGTACGAGGCCGCGCGCGCCATGGCTCAGGACTGGCACGACAACAAGTATGGCGTGGACGTCGGCAAGCAGGCTTGGCTGCGCGGGATCCTGGAATACCTGCGGCAGCAGCTCGCCGGGCTGTGAGAAGCCGACCCTCATTTTCCAATCGCAATCCCGCTGACGTTGCGTACATTGCGGACGACCATGGGCAGGATGCGCGTCCCGCGCAACCGGGGCTGATGACTGACCGAGGACGAATGACCGATGGCAACGCATACCGTCAGACCTATCCTCCTGGCGCTTGTCTTGTGCGATTCGGTGATCCGCGAGGCGGGCACGAACAAGCTGTCGCTGATCGGGACGTTCAACGGGATTTTCGCCAACACGTTCCCGATGGTCCATCACAGCCTGTGCGTCTATATTGCGATCACGGAAGGGCGCGGGCGCATGGCCTGCAAGCTGCGCATGACGGCCCTGGAGAGCAACGCCGTCATCTTCGAACTGCCGGGCGAGATCGAGTTCGGCGGGCCCACGAACGTCGGTGAGATGGTCTTCCAGTGGAACCAGGTCCGCTTTGAGCGCCCCGGCGTGTACGCGTTCGAGTTCTGGGTGGGCAACGATCTGCTCGGCTCGCGCAAGCTGCACGCCCAACTGCTCCAGCAGCCGCCGCCGAAATAGCCGGCGCGCCACTGAACGCTGACCACGAAGAACACGAAGACCACAAACAAGCATTCACACAACCGCGCCCGTATCGTGTTCTTCGTGCTCTTCGTGGTTCAATGCCGGGCCGTGCCGCACCTGCTGTTGCACAACGGAGGCCGGCGCATAATCTGTCTGGGCACGGGTGTCAACGGGCCACTGTCTCCTAGAGGGTAAAGCAATGTCTCGCCGAACTGTGCTTCTGTTGCTGGTGCTGGTGTCAGCCGTTGCGGTGTTCCCGCGCGGGGCTCGCTGCGCGGATAAGACGGACGCGGCCGAGCAGCTCGCCAGGCTCATCGGCGGCGATGCCGCCGAGCGCGACATCGCGGAGCGGAAGCTGCGCGACATGGGCGCGGTCGCGATACCGGCTCTGCGCGAGGCCAAGCCGGAGAAGGACGAGGCCACGACGCGCGTGCGCGGCGTCCTGACGGATATCGCTCTGGAAGTGGCGAAGATTGACCCGGCGGACGCGGCCATGCTTCACGAGATCGCGCGCGAGGAAGGGAAGGGGAAGCGGCACGCGAACGCCGAACGGCTCTATAAGCGCGCGCAAAAGCTCTATGAGAAGCTGAAGGACGACGCCGGCGACCGCAAGGACCGCGTGAAGGAGCAGGAGTACAAGGAAAAGGAGAAGGTGTGCGAGCGCATGAAGGACAAGGCTGAGCGCAAGGTGAAAGGCGAATCGCACACGGGGCTCAACCTCGGCATCGTCCGCATTGGCGTGCAGCACGATATGAGCGAAGAGTGGGAGTGAGGACATTTTCGATTTTAGATTTGCGATTTTGGATTCTTGGAGCGGTTCCATCAAAGCTGTCTGAGCAGTTCGGCGACTTCCGCTTCCAGTTCCCCCGTCTCGTGCTGCGTGACTCTCACGAACGGGTCGTCCTTGGCGGGGACGTGGACCATCATGTAGTCGGGGACAATGCGCACGCCACGGAAGTCGTCCTTCTCCTTGGCCAGGAGCATGTCGGCGGCCATCTTCTCGTGCGCGGCCACCAGTTCCTGCAGCAGGTCCTTCACGTTCTTGCCGGGGAACTCGCTGACCAGCAGCGCCCGCTCGTGTTCGTAGCGCGAGTCCACGATGTAGCCCGCTTCCAGGACGCGGCCGGCGTCGCGCTTCTGCTGCAGGCAGAACTTCACGCCGAACAGCAGCCCCTTTAGCGCGTACATCCGGATGTAGAAGGTGTAGGCTGCGATGCCTTCGAGCCGCGCGCGTTCCTTCATGAAGTTGCGGCCCAACGCGGGGATGTGGCGGTCGGTGTAGAACTCCCGCGTCTGCGCCTCTCCGGGGGCCTCCACGCTGCGCAGGGAGGCGCGGGCGCGGAGCATCAGGTCCACGATCTCCGGGCGGAAGATCTCGAAATCGTAGTGCGCGCGTCTGGCCTTGTTGCGGATGGCGTACTTGCGCTCGTTGCGCCGCACCACGTAGATGTTCTCGCTGAGCACCCAGCCCGGCTGGATTTCGTTGTACGCCGGCGCGACGCCCTCAAAGCGCTGGCTCGGCGGCCTGATCAGGCTGAACGGCATCTCCACGCGCTGGGGCGGCGTGGAGACGCCCAGACCGATGACGCTGTAGGGCGCCTTGGAGTAGTCCGCGGGAAACCTGACGTTCGCGCCCAGCGCGAAGAACTGGCCCTCGCCCGGCCAGATCTCCTGGTCGGGCTGTTTCCCCGTGTGCTCCGCGCCCACGTTCGCGCCATAGGCGACGGTGCCCTTGCCCTCGGGCCAGTACGCGGCCACGAGCAGACTCTGATGGTGGAACCCCACGAACGGCCCGACGAGCGAATGGAGGCATTCCCCGGAACTGACCACGGAATTCGGGCCGAGCAGCGAACGCGTCAGCCGCCCGTGGTTCTCGACGCTGCTGTGCTCGCAGCACACCGACTGCTCGACAATCGCGTGCGTCTCGACTCGGCAGCCCCACTGGACGATCGCGTTCTTGATGCACGCGCCGGTGCTGATGAGCGCGGGCTCGTCGGGCGAGCTGAGGATCGTCGCCTCCTCGATGCTCCCCGCCGCATCAATGACGGCCGCGGCGCCGATGAAGGTGTTGAGTATCCTCGGCGTGTTCTGCACCATCGCTTCGGCCTCGATCACGCCGAAACCAGCCGTGGCGAGCGCCGCATAGTCGGCGACCGCCTTCTCGTACGCCGGCAGGAAGGCCGTCGTCTGCCGGTACGCCGCGACCTGAGCCGCGACCGCAACGTTGATCTCCGCGTAGAACGCCGTGTCGCGCCCGGGGATCTCCAGCCCCAGCGATACCTTCTGCCCGTTTCCGAACTTTGTCTCGGAGAGGCACGCGATCCGGCCGCAGCCCTGGACCACGGCGCCCGGCCCGACGTGGTAGTTGGCGATCAGGGCCGTGTTGGCCAGGTACGCGTTGTCGCCGACCGACACGTTGTTCAGCGTGCAGTTGTAGACGCCCGAGCCGACTTTCAGGCTCGGGCCCAGCGTCACTTGCTGACTGTATACTCCGAGCAGTACCTGGCCGCAGAAATAGCACCCCACGACTTTGTGCGCGTTGAAGTCGCGGGCCACCCACACCTGCGTCCAGTCTTCAGCGGCGTTGTGCTGCGCCTTCAACGCCGCGATCTCCTCCGGCGTGAGCGGCCTCAGGTTGCGCGACTGCGGCGTGAGGCCGCGCCGGGCCGCGAGGCCCTTCAGGAGTTCGCTGTCGCGAATGGCGAGCCGCACGGCTTCGGCAGGCGGCGCAGCAGCCTTGGCATCCAGCGGCATACGAGCAGGCCCCCCATGAGATGGGATGGCAGCATCCTACCTGTCCCGGCTGCCGCCGCAATGCGAAGTCGCGGGAAACCGCCCCCAGGTGGCCCCCTCATCCGGCGAGTCAAGCGCCACCTTCTCCCCACGGGGGAGAAGGGAACAGACCGCCCCCACTACGAATAGGCGCTCGGCGGCGAAAAATCCTGCCTTTTTAGGCCTTGTGCGGTTTGTGAAAAACGCTAGCCTTCCGTGCATTGGGCAGGCGTGGTACTTGCGCGGCATTCAAGGACTTCCCCGCTCAGTACGTCGCGTGGCAGCAATCCCGACTTTGGGATTAGGCCTACACTGCCTAGAATGCGGGGACAAACGGCCGGGCGCTCCCGGCCGTTTTTTATTGCGCCAGCGCGCGCTCGTACGTCGCGCGCGTCAGGCGCGCGGTCTTCTCCCAGGTGAACTCCCTGGCGCGCGCCAGGCCGAGCTTGGTAAGCTCCTCGCGGGCGCTGCTCGGCCCCGTCAGCAGCTCCTCAATCGCTTCGCGCAGCGGCTGCAGCGGCTTGACGGGGTCATAGGGCACGACGCGCGCGGCGTTGCCGCACACTTCCCGCAGTGCCGCGTCGCTGCTCACGACCACCGGACAGCCGCAGGCCATTGCTTCGAGCGTCGGCATTCCGAAGCCCTCGACCACCGAAGGCATCACGAAAAGGTCGGCCAGGCTGTACAGGGCGGGCAGGACCCGCTGCGGCACGTAGCCGGTGAAGAGAACAAAGTCGGTGGCCTTGTGTGTCCTGATCAGCCGCTCCAGGCCGTGCATTTTCCAGCCCATCTGGCCGGTCAGCACCAGCTTGTGCGGCAGCTTGCGGTTCATCTTTGCCGCGAAGAACGCCTGGATCAGAGCGGGGATGTTCTTCTTGGGCTCAATGTTGCCGACGAACAGCACGTAGTGCGGCGGCAGGTTCAGCGCGGCACGCGCCTCTTCCAGTCCCGCATCGCTCAGCGGCTTCAGCGAGCGGATCGGCTTGAACTCCTCTCCCACGCCCCAGGGAACCACGTCAATGTGGTCGGCAACGGCCCCTTTGACCTGGCGCAGCAGTTCCTCCTTGCTTGCGAGGCTGGGCACGATCACGCGCCGCGCCGCCGCCACGCTGCGCGGGATCAGCCGCTGCTGCAGGCGCGCGCTTCCCGGCGTGCAGAACAGCGGGTGGGTGAGAGCGATGACGTCGTGAATGGTGACGACGGCCGGTTTCGAGACGAACCCCGGCAACGCGTACGTGGGGCCGTGCAGCAGATCGCAGTTGTCCGCGTACGTGCGGCTTTGCAGCCGCATGTTGCGCCAGAGCGTGCGAATGGTCCGCCAGCGGCCGGGGAACCAGGTGCGGCGGACGAGCAGCCCGCTGTCGCCGGTGGGGGCGGGCGGACCTTTGAAATCGCGCGGGACGTACAGGACGAGTTCGTCCTGCGGGAAGGTGCTCCGTAGCGCCTGGACCAGCCGCGCCAGCGAGCCCTGGATGCCGGCGTAGTTGCCGAACAAGTGCAGGCCGTCAATAGCCACGCGCATGATGGGCGAAAGTGTCGGCGCTTCTGGTGACGCTTTCAAGTGCTTGCGCGCCGCTTGCGCGATCGCTGGCGTGCGTTCAACGCAATATGACGACGTCCACCGCCTCAAGGACCGGCACCTTGACCTCAACGCGCTCACCGTTGCGCTCAAACGGCAGCGGGCCTTTCAGCGCACTGGTCACCGAGCGGATTTCGCGGCGCGGCTCAACCGACAGGACCACGCCGTCCTTGGGCTGCTTGTCGTAGCCGAAATCGGTCAGCAGCACGGCCAGGCCGCCGGGATGCTCGAACAGCGTGACCTCGGACGCGTAATAGAGCAGCTCCGCGCGAGGGCGGCCCAGCGTCTTCAGCACCGGGAAGGCCAGCCACTCGCGCGCCGGCGACAACGCCCCGCCGTTGGCGTGGAAGACGAAGCCCGGCTGCACGCCCAGCAGCAGCGTTCTCCCCTTGCCGAGCTCACTGGCCACCGCCGCGCACTCCCCGCCGTCGAACGCCGCCACCTGTTTTCCCGTTGTCGGCGCCAGGATTGCCGTGAGGCCGTTGGCTGTGAGTTCGGCTTCCGGCGTGATCGCGGAGTTCGTGAACCGGGCCTTCGCGCGCGACGACTTGTCCTCAGGTCCCGGCAGCCGTTGGCGCGCGCCGAAGAGCGCGACCGCGTCCTCGAGCGGCTCGTTGTAGACGTCGCGCATCGCAGCGCCGGCCGAGGCGATGAGCGTTCCTCCGCCCTCGACCCATGTGCGCAGCGCCGCAAGGTGCCGCCGGTCGAGGTTGAAGCCCCAGATGAAAACGACCTTGTAGCGCTTCAGTTCCTCCGGCGTCACGTCA
This sequence comes from Planctomycetota bacterium, assembly GCA_026692735.1. GTDB lineage: Bacteria > Planctomycetota > SZUA-567 > H5-PLA8 > H5-PLA8 > JAPLOD01. The sequence continues at coordinate 8,565 of JAPLOD010000556.1, forward strand.
TCCTCGAGGATGATGTCCACGGGGTAATGTGAGTTCTTCAGGGCGACGAACGTCCACATGCAGTCGTGGATGAAACGCCCCTCGGCGCCGTTCCAGATTTCGTGGCTGCGGTTGTAGAGAATCGCCGCCTGACGCGGTTCGCGGGCACCTTTGGCGACGATCTCGTCGGCCGGTCCCAAGGCGTATGTGGCGGCGGCGACCTGGCTGTACTCGCCCTGGTGCTCGCTCCAACTGTTGCTGCCTTCGGCCCAGTTGTCAATCGGCCCCCAGTCGTACAGGTGCAGCCACGTCAGTCCTTGCGCGGCGCAGGAGAAGATCTTGCGCGCGGCGTTGCCGCAGTTCACGCAGACGTAAAACCCGGACGGGCAGCCCGTCCGGCGCGCGGCGCAGTCCACCAGCGCGGCGTAGTAGCTCACCGACTGGAAGGTGCCCATACCCCAGGAGCCGCCCGTGGCCCAGTCTTCGCCCCACGCCAGGCTCTGGCCGCCGTGGCGCGTGACGACGAACCAGTCGGTGTGGTTCATGGTGCCGCCGAACATCGGCGGGTGCGGCGAGTAGTTGTTGTACGCGCGGGCGTTAGGGAAGAGCGTCGCCAGTTCCTTGGTGTGCGCGGCATACTCGCGCGCCGTGATGACGTGGCAGAAGCGCTGCGAGTGGTAGAACAGCCGCCGCTGTGCCAGCGATGCGTGCTCAGGCAGCTTGCCGATGCATTTCAGCTCATCGAGCTTGCTTCCGTAGAACTCATCCGGCTTTTGGTCCTGCGCCTGCCCCGCGAGATACTCGCGGAATGCTGCCAGCTTCGCCGCGTCCGCGTTGATGACTTCCGGTTCGGTGTACGTGCCGATCTCGTCGGCGATCTTGATCTTCGCTACCTTCGCCCGCGCCTCGGCCGACATCCCCGCCGCCGCGCCCGCCGCCTTGCCAGGCCCCACGTGCCACAGTGAAGCGTCGGTGATGAGACCGAGCTTCTGCGCAACCGCCGGCGGCGCGCCCTCGATCCAGTTGATCCCGAGCCGCCCAAGCATCTCCACGACAGCGTCACGGTACGGAGCGCTGACGCCGCAGCCGGCGTAGAACCGCAGCAGCCTGGGCAGCGGATGATCCCGCGGCAGCTTGAGCTTCGCGACGGCTTCGTTGCCCCACGCCAGGTAGTTCCGGACCAGTTGCTCTTCCGTCAGCACGCCGGCGAAGTGAGACCCGTCCCACACGCCCGCGACGGCCTTTCCGCCGGCGGGTTTCACGTAGCCGACACCGTGCGGCACGCGCAGCATGCTCTGGCCGCCGGCAACCGCCACCGGCACGGTGCTCAGCACAGCCGCTTCGTGGGCGAACCACGCGAACTGCAGTTCGGCCTTTCCGTTCCTGACGTTCGAGAACGACAGCCGACAGGTTGACCATGGCCCGCTGCCGTTGATCACGCCATCGCTGATGTCGCGGAACGCCGACCACGTCTTGGGCGGCGCCGGCTTAACGCCGCCGAGGTCCCATCCCCATACCGGCTCTTTCGCGCCGCGGACGCCGCGGCCCCAGTGATACGTCAGCGCCGCCGTCATCGCGCAATCCTTGACCGGCGCGTCGCTTTCCGTCAGACGGAAACGCAGGAACAGCCTGCGGAGCGTGTTGGCGGCGGGGTCGCCGGCCAAGCTCGGACGGAAATCTTTGCTCGTTGAGAGAAAGACTGCGTGTACGCGCGCCGCGGCGTCCTCGCTGGCAAGGGTGAGTGTGCTCACGCCCTTGGCCAGCTTCACGTCCCAGTATTCCCAGACCGGCAGCGGCTTCGTCGGCGGCGCCAGGCGCGCAGGCTCGTCCTCAAAGCGCACGGGCGCGCTGTCCTCGATCTCGCGTCCAGTCGTGCCGCGCGCCAGACGCACCTTGCCGAACACGTGTGTCTGCGCCGCGAGGGTGCACGTCACGGGATGGACAGCGTCCGGCCCCAGCATCTGCCGCAGGAAGACGCGATACTCGCCGTCCTCGGGCACATCCACCGCAGCGGCGAGCGGCTTCGCGGACAGCGGCGCCGCAAGGCCGTCGGTTTCCTTCCAGAGGCATTCCGTCTTCGGCGCCTTGGGGTCCGGTTGCGCAGGCTGCACGAGATCCCACTGTGTCACCAGCGTCAGGCGGGCCGTGCGCAGGTTGGCCAGATCGGGCGCTTTGCGCGTCTCTTTCTCGAGCTCGCCGACGAGTTCGTCGAGAGCCTTGTCGCCTTCGCCGGCAATGGCGACGGCGCATGCGACAGCAAGAGCCAGTGGAGTCGCCAGGCTAATGACGCGCAACGCGGGATTGGGAATGGCGATCATCTCTTCCTCGGCGCCCCGCAGCTCAATGACCCGATCACCGCCACAACGTTGCCGGTTCCTGGCGCGCGGGCCAGAGGCGCAGGAACAGTTCTACGCTGGGCTGCCGCGTGGCGCCATCCCACCAGCTCAGGTGCTTTTCCTCTGTTCGCGCGCGCAACCGTGCGAGCAGTTCCGCGCCCGTGCCGCCCTGTCCCCAGCCCAGCTCCGGAAAGAGCACCCAGCGCAGCGGCGGCGTGATGCGGCTGTCGGTCAGCATCAGGTAGACATTGGTGTCATTGAAGCGTCCCGTCGGCGCGCGCCTGGGGATGAACTCCTGGTTCGTCGAACAGACCTTGAAGACGCCTTCGCCGTCGGGATTGCCCGGATGCGGCGCGACGCACGTTTTCTGCCGGCCTTGAACAACGAGCCCGTAGGGCAGCCCGCTGCCGTCGCGATTGTAGAAGAGGAAGTAGCGCACATCGCAGGTTTCGGCGCGGCTGACAGGCGCGGGCCTGTCCCAGTCGAATTCGCCAATGTCCTCAATGTACATCGTCTGCGGCACGTGTTCGTTATCCACCCACATGGCATTGAGTATCGGGGTGACGTTTTCGATCACGCCGCCGAGGTGCTTCGCCGAGATGGTGAACGCCGCCTCGCCCTTGCGCAGCGAATACGTCACGGCCAGCGTGGCATCGGCGAGGCGCATGGAGCTCGGCAGGGGGTCGGGCAGATCGGGGTAGTTCCAGATCGCGGCCGGATTACTGGCCTTTTCGAACTGCCTGTAGACGACCAGCGGCGACGGATAGGTCAGCGTGACGGCGGCTTCGGTCTCGCTGACGTCGGCCTTGGCGCGCATGTTCACGCCGATGGTGTTTACGATGTGCGGCGTGGGGCGAACGTCCGGGTCGCCGGGCGAGCCGGCGGCTCGCGCCACTGGGCGTTCGCGCGCGCCGACATCGCAGCCGAAGTTGTAGAGGCGTTCGAACTTGCCCGTCGTCGGGTTGCGCACCCAGATGTAGTTGTACATCGTGTCGGAGGTACGCAGGTCGAAGTCGAGGCGGATGCACTCGTTGCTGAGAACGTACCGGTTGCGTCCGGCCTCCTGCGCCAGTAATGCGCTCATGCTACACCCCCTCTCCGCGGATTCCCTCGCGGGGCTTCCATTTGCCAACGGCACACGTTATCGTGCTTTCGTCAGTATTCGGCAAGAGGAGGCAGATGCCATGCGGCTTACATCTTCCCTGCGAGGCGGTCTGTGTGCTGTTGTCGTGCTGGGGGCTCTGCGTGCGGTCGTTGCGGCAGAGGACGCCCCTGCCCTGCCGATGGAAATCCCCATCGTCGTCGTGAAATACTTCCCGCTGAAAGGCGACCTGATTGACAAATCCATCACAGGCGACTGGGGTGCGCCGTTCAAGGAGACGCGCGAGAAGACCGAGCGGCAAACGCAGGAGCTCATCGCTGCGCTCGAAGACGGTTCCCGCTACCACGGCTACAAGGACGCCGAGGCCAAGCCGAGCCTCAAGTACCGCGTGCTGGCCTGCTTCGAGTTCTACGCGCCGATGCCCACCGTGCCCAAGAAGCCCGGCCAGAAAGAGCCGTTCACCGACTACAACGCGATCATGAACGAGATTGGCATCCAGCGCTGGGTGGAAGAACGCGGCGTGAAGGAAGTATGGATCTGGGGCTACCACGGCGGCGTGCTGGTGCTGTGGGAATCGAACATGGCGGGGCCGTTCGGCGACATCAGCAACAGCAACCGCGATCCGAACGACCTGCCCGTGTTGAAGAAGACCTACACGGTCTATCACTACAACTATCAGCGCGGCACGTCGGAGGCATGCGAGAACCACATGCACCAGATCGAGGCGACCCTGAACTACGTTGACGGCCGCGACCGCACGCCGCCGGGGAAATGGGCCGACCTGCTCTTCTGGGGAAAGTTCGTGGGCAGCGACAGGTCGCATAAGATCGTCCATCCCGGCTGCGGCTGGGCGCACTATCCGCCGAACGCAGAGAAGGACAACGACTGGGCCAACCCGCGCTTCGTCGAGACCGACATCGAAGACTGGAAACCGGACGGCTCCGGCAAGAAGCAGTCGCTCAACAGCGACCGCTGGCAGAAGAATAGTCTCAAGTGGTTCGTCTACTGGATGCAGAACATCCCCGGCGCCGGCAGCGGCCTTCAATACAACGGCAAACCGCTGCGCAACTGGTGGCTCTTCATCGGCGACTTTGACACCGCCATGCAGAAGAAGTGGAAGCTCGTCGAGGAGTGAGGCTTCTGTCTCACCGCGGAGACGCTGAGAACGCGGAGAACGGCGTGATGGGACCACGGGTTAACCTAGCGCGACCCTCCGGGTCGAGCCGCGTCTCAGAACAGTTTGCGCCCGCTACGAAGGTGCGTTAGACACTTCGTCCGGTGCCGCAGTCTCCAGGGGCGGCGCGGCGGCTCATCACGGAGGTCGTCATGGCAGGCATGGGGTACACTCTCGGCGAGGACGGATACTTTCGGCGCGGCGGCAAGCGCTTCGTGCCGGTGGGCGCCAACTACTGGCCTGCGTCGTGCGGCGTGGAGCTGTGGCCTGCGTGGCCGGCCGACGAAATCCGCCACGACCTCGACGTCCTGCGCGGCCTGGGCCTCAACTGCATCCGCTTCTTCCTGCGCTGGCAGGATTTCGAGCCGGAGGCAGGGCGCTACGACGAGCCCAGTTTCGCGCGGCTTGGCGAGTTTTTGGGCTGGTGCGGGGAGCGCGGCATCGCCGCCCATCCATCGCTCTTCGTCGGCTGGATGAGCGGCGGCATCTTCTGGCCGAAGTGGCGCGAAGAGCGCAACGTCTTCAGCGACCCCTTTATGGTCGAGCGCGGCGTTGCGTTCGCGCGCCGCGCCGCGGAGGCCATCGCCCCCCACCACGACCATGTCCTCGCCATTGACCAGGGCAACGAGCTTTGCTGCCTGCCCGATAGCCACGCTGCGCCGCCCGCCGCGGTGATCCGCTGGTGCGGTGCGGTCAATCGCGCCGTCCGCGAGACGTATCCGCAGGCCATCATCATCTCCGGCAACGAGCAGAACCAGATCACCGGCGATACCGGCTGGCGTTTTGGCCAGCAGCCCGGCTGCGACCTGCTGAGCATGCACGCGTACCCCGTGCAAGCGTGGCACTCCATCAGTTTCGACGGCCTGGGCGATCCCCTGGCGCGCTCGCTGCTGCCGTTCTACGTCCGCTGCGCCCGCGCCTTCGCGCCGGTGATGGCGCAGGAGTTTGGGACTATCGTCACCTTCGGCGCGCGGCAGCAGGACGGCTACCTGCGCGCCATGCTGCCGGCGTGCTGGCAGGCCGGCGCCAACGGCTTCCTGTGGTGGTGCCTGAAGGACATCGCCGCTCGCGTGCACCCGTACCTCAAGTGTGGCTTCGAAAGCACGCTGGGCCTCGTGGACGCGGCTGGCAAGGTGAAGCCGGGCCTCGAGTATTACCTTGAATTCGCGCTCTCTCTGCCCGACCGGCCGGCCCCCGCGCCTGAGCCCGCCGCCATTGGGATCTACTGGCCGAGGAAATACTACCCGCGCGACGACCAGGAGAACCCCGGCAATGACCCGCACCAGCTCTCGCGTCGCCTTGTGATCGCCAACCATCTTCTGAACCAGCTTGGCCACACCGTGCGGGTTGTGCGCGGCGATGAGCCGCTGCCCGCCGACCTCACGACGCTGGTGGTGCCCGGCGCCCTGCTCACGGTGGACGAGGCAGAGGCCCTGGACTCATGGGTGCGCGCCGGCGGCCGGCTGGTGTGGCACGGCCCCGATCCGGTGAACTGGGGCCACGCCTACTGTCGTCTGCTGGGGGCGCGGCCGGTGGACTACCGCAGTCCGCGCGCAGTGGAGGTCCAGGCGTTCGGCGCACGCTGGCCGCTGGCGGCGTTCCCACGCAACATGCGTGTCGAGTTGGAACCGGCGACCGCGCGCGTGGTGTCCCGCGACGGCGACGGCTTGCCCGTGGTGCTGGTCCATCGTGTGGAGCGCGGCAGCGTGGCGTACGCACTGCCGATGGTGGAGAATGTGCCGGCTGCCGCCGACCGCCGCGACGAACGCGACCGCTGGACAGCATGGCTTGCCGGCATGCTGGCGCTCGTCGCTGAGGACGCGGGCTAGCGGGTGTTCGTGAATCAGCCTCTGGCGCTACGCCTTCTTCCACGGGCCGCGGGAGGGGGGGAATTTTCAGTGCATCCTGGCCCGATTGCGGTATGAGTGTCTCAGACTGCTCTGCCATAGGGCACAAGATTGCCGTGTAGATGTGAGCGCGTGGCTGGATGGATATCCTGTACTGCGAACAGTGCGGGCGGCGCGTGACGGACGGCGAGGTGGCCGAAGGCCGCGCCGTCCAGACCGCGGGGAACGGTTGGCTATGCGGTGCTTGTGCGCGGCCGGTTCCGAAGCCCGCGACGCAGCGAACGACGACCGGCGCGGCCCGCATTCCTGCGAGCACACGGCGCAGTTCCACTGCGGCGCTACCCAAGGCGGCTGACTCGCAGCCTATTCCGCGCACGAAGCCCGCCTTGAACCCGGTTGTCATTGGCTTGATAGTCGGCGGGATCACTTTGATGGTGGCTGCGGCTATCCTCTTGTCCAGCGGGCAGGGCGGCGGCGGAAACAGGCCCCCCGTCGAGGCCGGCGCGACGCCTGCCGTGTCGAAAGACACACCGCGCAGGCCCGAGGCCGCCGCGTCGGGTGCGAGCGGGGCCGCTAGCGCTCCCTCCAACAAGCCGCTGTCGTCGGTTTCCACGACTTCGGAACCCGATCCTGGGCCCGCAGCGCCGGCTTCCCTGGCTGAACGCGCCAAGCAGGCGGAGAAGGAGATGCAGGACTTCCGCAACCAACGCGCGGCGAAGCTCCTGGAGGAACATCGGGCCTGGTTCAAGCAGAACCCCTCGGACCCCTGGACGTACCAGGCCCGGCTCCGCGAGATCGCCGCGTCCTACGGTTCGGCGCCCGCGGCTGTGGAGGCCAGACGGCTGCTGGACGAACTGAAGTCGCTGCCGCCGCCGCCGGACCGCCTCGAGACCAGCGCCCCCGAGTCCAAGGAGTACCAGTTGGTGTATGACCTGGACCTGGCCAGGATCGGCCCAAGCATCGCCTATGACGTGGACAACCGCAGCAAGATCAAGCCGCCATTCGACCGGATCGCCTATTTCCTCGAGCTGCAACGGGGCGGCGGCGAGACACAGTACCTCTACGTGTCCATGGACGCCTTCTCGGATGACCTGAGCAAGATTGGGATACCGACGTTGGCTTCCGGCGCCCGCTTCCAGCAGAACGTGACGAACATGAACGTCTGGTCGAACGTGAAGGGGATCGTCACCGGCACGGGCCTGGCGGGCGGCAACATCGAGTTCTGGCCCAACAATTACGGCGGGGGGAACTCCGCCAAGGTGCCGAACGCGTCTTCGCAAACGTTTGACTTTGGCGACCAGCCGGGCGATCCGGTTGATGGCTACGGCTCGATGCAGGTCCATAACCACGACGCGAAGCAGACGCTGTTCGCCCTGAACCATTGGAGGGAGGGCGGCAGCGCCGATCTGGGGATCGGCAACCAGCCTGGCGGCAATCCCGACTGGACGTTTTCCGGGAGTGCCGGTTCGTACCGGGTGAAACGTCTGCGCGTGCTGGTGCACTGCAAGTGAGGCTGGCCGGCGCTCGTGGCACTGCGAGCTAGCTCGCAGTGGGCCCAGCGCCCGCAACTTCCAGGAGTGGCGCCTAGTCGTCGTCACCGACCGCGACACGCGCCAGCAGTTGGCGGTCGCAGCCAACAACCAGAAGTCTGTCGGCGAGGCGGCCGTGGTCATCGCGTGCTGCGCCGAGACGGACGGGCACGTGATGCGCTGCGGCGAGAAGTGCTACCCGATTGACGTGGCGATCGCCATTGACCACATGACGCTGGCGGCCACGGCGCTGGGCCTGGGCACCTGCTGGATCGGGGCGTTCGACGCGCCGGCGGCGCGCCGCATCCTGGGCATCCCCGCCGCGGTCCCCGTCGTCGAATTGCTCGCGCTGGGCTATCCGGCTGACGCGCCTCCCGCCGGGAAAGACCGGCATCCGCTGGAGAAGATCGTCAGACGGGAGCGCTGGTAGACACGGCGCGTGCCCGCAGGAGGGACATGCATGAGCGGCATCATCCTTATCGCGTACGACGTGGAGACGGCTTTGAAATCCACACGAGGGACTTGAGCCATGAACACGCGGGAGTTCTCTGCCGTGATGGCGTTGACGCTTGCCGCAGCGTGCCTGACTGATCGCGCCGCGTTCCTGGCGGCCGAGCAGCCGGCCGCCGGCAAGCCGCTCCTTGCCCACTGGACCTTCGACGAGGAATCCGGCGACAACTGCCGCGACGTCAGCGGCAACGGTTGCGATGCTTTCGCCCCGCCGGGCCAGGGCGCCGGCATCCAGAGGGTGCGCGGCATCTTCGGCAACGCGCTCGCGTTCTCCGGCAGCCACATGCTGCACATTCCCGGCAAGCCGGCGTTCGCCAATCTCGCCAGGATCAGCTTCAGCGCGTGGACAATGCCGACGGAACTGAACGCGTACCGCGAGATCTTCCGGAAGGAAGACGGCGACAAGCGCGTGCTCTTCTCCTACCAGGACAACGGGACGCATCTCTCGCTGGGACTGAACATCAACGGCTACGTGGAGTGCGATGCGCCGATCGAGCCGCGGCAGGTGCTTGACGGCGCATGGCACCACTGCGCGGCCACGTTCGATGGCGAGTTCATGCGCGTTTTCCTCGACGGCAAGGAGATCGGATCGCTGAAGCGTCCCGGCCCCATCGCCACCGGCGGCGCCGCGCCGGGCTGCATCGGTTCCTTGAACGGCGGCGAATGCTTCCAGGGCCTGATGGACGACCTCCGGATCTACGCCGATGCGCTGAGCGCCGACGAGATCGCGGTGCTGTACAGGCAGGGCAATGACGTGATCGTGCGGCAGCTCACGGCGCAGGACGAACTCGCTCGGACGCTCTACGCGCCGGCGAAGTCCTTCGCCGAGACGTTCATGGACTGCGCGAGGAAAGTGGCTGAGCGCAACGCTCCGGTCCGCCGTGAAACCGCCGAGGTGGTCCAGAGAAGACTCAAGACCGATTTCCCGCAGGACTACGACACCTTCGTCCGAGTCACCGGCAAGCAGGCGGGGCAATACCAGATGGCAGTGGACCGCGCGTTCGCCGAGAAGGAGGCCGCGCGGATCGTCGGGATGCTCAGCGAATACAAGCCGCTTACCGAGCGCCAGTGGAGCAGCCAGACTCCCGAACAGGCGCAGAGCTGGAAGGAGACCGAGGCCTGCGAGAAGAGGTTCCGGGACCTGAAGGCGCTTGGGGATGCCGCGCGTTTCTCGCCTGAATGGGTTCAGCTCGTCCTGGACGCCGGACCGCGCGTGCGGCTGCGGCCCTACGTCAATGAGGCCGTCGCGCCATACGTCACGCCTTCCACGCCCGAGACGCGGGACCGGACAGCCGCCGAGGCCCGCGCGGCGCTGGAGCGCGATTGGCTGCACCAGGCCGACAACAACCCCACGCCCGACCGGATCCGGAAGGAGATCCTCTGGACGCGGCAACTCGCGGCGAGGCTCACCACGAGCTTCTCCGACAAGGTTGATCTCGCCAAAGAGACGGCTGAACTGGAGCAACTGGAGACACGTGCGGCAAAGGTGGCCGGCGCGGACCCGCGGCTGTATGTCGCCGTCCGCGAACTCAAGCGTCGCATCATGTTCCGCAATCCCGTCGTGGATTTTGACTCGGTCCTGTTCGTGGACATGCCGTATCCGCAGGGCTCCGAGTGGAACCACGAGACCCGCCATCGTCTCGGCTACATGGCTGTGCCCGGCGCGCGGCTGCTGGTCTTGCGCGGCCTGTCGCCCGAAGGCACGCTGAAGCAGCTCATGCCGCAGCCGCCCTTCCACGGTTCGTTCTGGCGGCCGGACGTGTCGTACGACGCCAAGAAGGTCCTCTTCTGCTTCAAGCCCCATAACGAGAAGACATTTCACCTGTACGAGATAGGGGTGGACGGCTCGGGGCTGGTGCAGCTCACCGACGGTCCCTACGACGACCTCGACCCCATCTACCTGCCCGACGGCCAGAACATCCTCTTCTCCACGACGCGCGGCCACACCTATGTGCGCTGCATGCCTCCGACGAACGCCTTCGTTCTCGCGCGGTGCGGTCTCGACGGGAAGGGCATCTACCTGCTTTCGGCCAACAACGAGCCGGACTACCTGCCCAGCATGATGGACGATGGGCGCGTCGTGTACACGCGCTGGGAGTACACGGACAAGCCGCTGTGGCGCGCGCAGAAGCTCTGGACGATCCATCCCGATGGCACGCAGGTGAACATGCTGTGGGGCAACCAGAGCGTCTGGCCCGATGTGCTTAAGGACGCCCGCAACATCCCCGGCACCCGCCGCGTGCTGTTCACGGGCAGCGCGCACCATAACTGGTTCGCGGGGTCGGTGGGCATCGTTGATCCGGACAGAGGGCTCAACTTCCCGCACGGGCTGACCAAGATCACGGCGGACGTGGTCTGGCCGGAGTGCGGCAACGGCCCGGTTGATCCCGTGGAGTCCCCGAGGTACCACGCCAGCGGGCGCTACGAGGCCTACTACTCGCCCTATCCGCTCGGTGAGCAGGACTTCATCGTGTCGGCCAATCGTGGCGGCAAGTTCGTCCTCTACCTGATGGACGTGGACGGCAACCGCGAGCTGATCTACGAGGGCGTGCATCACATCTTCGACGCCATGCCGCTCAAGCCGCGGCTCAAGCCGCCGGTCGTGCCGGACGCCGTCGAGTGGCCCGGCGAGAAGGACCGCCTCAAGCCCAAGGACGGCGTCATCTACAGCGCCAACGTGTACCAGGGAGCGCCCGAGGAACTGCGCGGCAAAGCGAAGTTCCTGCGCGTCCTCAGCATTGACCACAAGACCTACACCTACTGGCACAAGCGGCCGTACCTCTCCACCGGCCCCGTCGTCTCGGGCGTGCAGTCCGAGGGCGTCAAGCGCTTCATCGGGACCGTGCCCATCGGGGACGACGGCTCCGTCGCCTTCTATGCGCCCGCGGGGATACCGCTGCATTTCCAGCTTCTGGATGGCTCGCAGCGCGCGCTGCACACCATGCGCAGCTTCGCGAATGTGATGCCCGGCGAACACAGAGGCTGCCTCGGTTGCCACGAACTCCACAGCGTCACCTCAGAAGCGCGCGCCAGGACCTACGCCGTGCGGGCCGAGCCGCTGCGAATCACGCCGCCGCCGTGGGGCGAGGACACCGTGAGCTATGCGCGCTACGTGCGGCCCGTCCTGGACAAGTACTGCGGCAAGTGCCACCAGGGCGACGGCGCCGGACGGAAGACCTTCGATATGACGCCGCGGCCGGGGTTCCTCGGCTTCGACGAAACGTATTGGACCTTCATCGGCAGGCCGACGTGGGGCCAGCCTTACGCGCAGCCCAAGAACCCGCCACCAGGCTGGGGTATCGCCGACATGATCATGGTCGAGGCGTACCACACCACCGACCCCGCCGGCTACCAGACGCCCAAGCCCATGACGCAGTTGTCCTATAAGAGCCGGCTGGTTGAGCGTGCGTCCAGCGGGAAGCACCACGACGTCAAGGTTGACGCCGAGAGCCTTTTGCGCCTCATCGTCTGGGTGGACACGATGTGCCCCTACCAGGGCGACGAGGAGATCCGGGCGATGCCCGACCCCGACTTCCAGGGCGTGGACTGGCTCGCCATTCGTCCGCGGATCAAGAACGCGCCTCATATCGTCCGGCCTGGGCCTGTGGATGCGGCAGGGCGGTGAAGGGGAAGCGTCACCGTGCGGTACATTGACACCCACTGCCACATCGGCCGGCTCTACGTTGGGAACGACGGTCTGCTGACCGAGGAGGCCGTCCTGTCCGCGATGGACCGCGCCGGGATCGAGCGCGCCGCGCTGCTTCCGATCGAGAGCCCCGAAGAAGCCCATTTCTACGTGACGACCGAGGAGGTCCTCGGCGTCTGCCGGCGGCACCCGGACCGTTTCATTCCCTTCTGCAACGTGGACCCGCGCATCGCCTCCGGGGACAACAGCGCCATCCTGCGCGAGCGGCTCCGGCAGTACCGCGAGCAAGGCTGCCGGGGCTACGGCGAAGCCATGTCGGGGCTCGCCGTTGACGACATCCGTCTCCAGCGCGTCTACGCCATCTGCGGCGAGTTCGGCATGCCGGTCGTGTACCACATGGACGCTGAGCGCAACCTGGACGCCCCCGGTTTCCCCGGCTTGGAGCGGATGCTGCGGCAGTTTCCGAGCACCGTCTTCGTCGGCCACGGCCAGCGCTTCTGGGCGGAGATTTCCGGCGACGCGGACTCGAGCCAGTATGGCGGCTACCCGTCCGGCCCGGTGACGCCGGGCGGCGCCATCGTGCGCTTGCTCGAAACGTGCTCGAACCTATACGCCGATCTCTCCGCGCGCAGCGCCCTGAACGCGTTGACGCGCGGCCCTGATCCAGCGTTCGCGTCGCGGTTCCTCGAGCGCTTCCAGCAAAAGCTGTTCTTCGGTTCGGACCTCTGCTCCGCGAGCCAGGCCGCGCAGCCCTTGCCGATCATGGAGCTGCTGCAACGCGAGCGCGCTGCCGGCCGGCTGTCCGAGACTGCCTTCCGCAGGATCGCCCGCGAGAACGCCCTGCGGGTATTCGCGCTTTCCGAAACCCACTGTTGCCCACGTCCGTAGCCTGGGCGTCGTCCGTCTCACGGTTTCTCGTTGCGTTCGGCGAGGCCCGCGCTCAACAGGTCCGCACGTACTCCTTCAGGTGGCGCAGGTAGACTCGGTATTCCCGCAGCGACACTCCGGGTGGGGTCTGGTGATCCACGCTGGGGATGAAGCCGCCTGATTTCACGAGGGGCCGCAAGCGCTGGAACTCGCCGCGGATGGCGTCCTCTCCGCGGTTCATGACCATCTTGTCGTAGTGGCCGATCATGCGCAGCTTCGGGAACTTCCCGCGCAGTTCCATGCCGTCCACCCCGGCCTGCCGTTCGAGCGGCAGCACGCCCTCGACGCCCACCGCTTCCAGCCAGGGCACCAGCAGTGTCACGTCGCCGTCGGTGTCCACGATGGTCAGCATGTTCATCTCTTTCACGCGCGCCAGCAGCGTGCGGTAGTAGGGCGCCATGAAGTCGTCGAAGACCTGGCGCGAGATCATCGGCCCGTTGTTGTACGACATGTCTTCGGCGATCGTCATGAACGTCGGCGCGCAGACTTTCCCGATCTGGTCGAGCAGGCGCAGGTTGAAGCCCAGCAGATCCCGGTTGATGCGGTGGATCAGCTCCGGCCGGTCGTAGTACGCGTACATGAGACGCTCGAAGCCCATCAGCGTGCGCGGGAACCAGAAGAAACCTTCCAGCGTGATCCACACCACGACGTCGCCGGCGGCTTGTCTCCTTGCCCACGGCTTCATGCCGGCGATGGCTCCGCTGTGATCCGGGTAGAAGGCCGGCAAAGCCTCCAGGTAGTCGTCCATGGTGGCGATGCCGCCCGCAACGTGGTGCTGCGTCGCCGCGATGGTCGCGTCCGTCGTGCTGAACCAGAACTGCTGGTACGGGTCGAGCCCGAAGTAGCGCGCGATGCCGTAGACAGTCTTGTGCCGCGCGGGCAGGCCCTCGGTGTGCCAGCGCGCGATGGTCTTGTCCCACCACATGGCCCATTCCCAGACGGGCAGGCGGTCCACGGCCTGGAAGTTCATGACGCCCCGAAAACGCTCGAC
>JAPLOD010000557.1 GCA_026692735.1 Planctomycetota bacterium
GCGAAGGCGGCGCGGAGCCTCAGCCTGCGCCTGCCCGATCCGTACCTCGAGAAGAAGCTCCCGTCGCGCGGTTTCTGGTAGGACACCCGCGAGGCAGAACGGCGCTGGATGGTCAAGGAGGCGTGGCGGTCGGAATTCGCCGCGCGCGCCCGCAAGCTCATCCCGCTGCTGTTCCAGCACGACACGCTGGACAGCGTGGCCTGCGGCGCTTTCCTGACCGAATGCGTTGGCGATAAGGACGATGCGCCGCATCTTCTCAAGGCGCTCGACAGCGCCATCATCAAGACGAAGACCGCGCCAGTCGAAACGTCTTGCTACCCGCGGCCGCGCGGCAACTGCGCCGAACTGCTGCGCGCGGGGGAGATGCTGCTGGCCCGCGGCGCCGACGTGCCCACGGTGCCGACCTCGCCGGGCGAAGCGGTGTTCCTGGCGATGGCGTCGAGTCTGCGCGAGGGCTTCCGGCCGCCGGGGCTGAAGGCACAGTGGGTGGCGCTGCTGGACCACGAGATTCCGTACGTGCGCGAGAAGGCGCTGGACTACGCGCCGCTGTCGCTCACCAACCTGCTGCTGAAACAGTTGCCGGCGCTGCTGGCCGACAGCAACGTGGACGTGCAGATTGCCGCGTGCCACGTCGCCGAGAAACTGAAGGCCGAGCAACTGCGCGAGCCCGTCGTGAAGGTGCTGGCGACGGCGAAGGAGGAGTGGCTCTTCCGTGCGGCTGTCTCCGCGGCGTACGCTCTCGGCGGGAAGCTCGACGCGCTGCAGGTACTGGCCGCGCGGCTGGACGATCCGGAGATGGTTCAGCGCTGCCTCGAACGGCTGGCCTGGCTCTTCACCGACACCCACCCGCAGTGCAGTTCGCGGAAGCTGGACACCGCAGCCGCCAAGGCGCTGAAGGAACGCTGGCTGAAGTTTTTCGCCGAGCACGGCAAGGCGCTGCGCGAGGGCCGCACGTTCAAGGTTGGCGACCCGGAGGTGACGCCAGACCTCTTCGCCGGCTGCGTGCAGTTCAAGCTGCCCGACGGGAAGGGGTGGCCCGACGACGACGCCAAACGGTGACGGGCGCCGGCAGCGGCATTCCGTTTGCTTTCCAGTCACTATCGGGAGGCGTACGTGATAGGATTGCACGGGGGGAGTTGACGGATATGCGCAGGCGCGTTACAGTTCAGGCGTGCACGAGTATTAGGGGGGCGTCGCAGGCTGACGCGGAGTCCATGCCACGCGAGAAACCATTATTGCACGCGGTTGTCATGTGTGACTATTGCCACAAGGTACACATTCCCTGGCGGGACAAGCCGAAAAGGCAGTACGTCAACGCAAACCGTCATGCAGTCCCGGTGGTGTTGGAGAAGGGACCGGACGGCTACACAGCCACAACGCCAGTTCTGAAAGGCTGCATTGCGGAAGGCGATACCATTCAGGAAGCTCTACGAGACTTCAAGCGAGCGTTGAACTCACTGCTCGCAGCATACGCATCCGAGCATCGAGCTGTGCCTTGGAAGGCGGAACCCCTTCGGTTGGGCGAGGCCAATACCCGCGTGTTGACGGTGCTGATTTGAGCGACCTGCCTGCGTGTCGAGGCCGGGATGTTGTGAAAGCTCTTATGAAGGCCGGCTGGGTGCAGGTTCGGTCTTCCGGCGAGTTGATTTTCAAGAAGGCCGGCAGCGACGTTCTGGTGCGGGTGCCAAACCATCCTGGCAAGGACTTGAAGCGCGGCACGCTGCGCGCAATCGTCAAAGACGCCGGTCTTACGACTGAGGAATTCAAGGAACTGCTGTAGTTGTCCCGCCGGTGGCACAGGCGCGTGATGGGTGGCCGCGATTGGCGCCTTCAGGCGGCAATCGGGGTCGCGCTTCAGCGCGATTTCAACGTCAAGCTCTGTGCTCTCCCCACTCCGCAATCGCCAATCGTCAATCGCCAATCCACAGTCGCTACAGCGTCCACCCTTTTCTGTATTCCCGGTGGACCAGCGCGTCGGCTTCCGGCGCGTTCTTGGCTTTCATATTCGGGCCGTCCCATTCGATGCGTTTGCCCACGCGCACGGCGATGTTGCCGGCGAGGACCGCTTCCGCCAGCGGACCGGCGAAATCGAAGTTGGAACATGCCGGCCGGCCGCCCCGGCAGGCGATGAACCAGTCCTCGTGATGGTTGCCGCCGGGCACGCGCGGGAGGGTCTTCTCCGGCAGCTTGAAGTCCTTCATCTTGGCTTCGGGGATGATGCGCGGATTGTAGCCGAAGAGCATGATCTTGCCCTTGTCGCCGACGAGCAGCGTGCCGTTGTTGTCCCACTTGCGGTCCTTCTCGTATTCCTCCGGCCGCGCCGGCATCTTGCCGCCGTCGTACCAGGTCAGCTTCACCGGCGGCATCTCGCCGCGCGCCGGGAACTCGTACTTGATGATGGACCAGTTCGGGCCGCTCTCGACGGACGAGCCCGACGTCTCCGCTTCGAGCGCCGTCGGCAGGCCCAGCTTCAGCGCCATGAAGACCGGCGCCATGGCGTGGCAGCCGATGTCGCCCAGCGCGCCCGTGCCGAAGTCCCACCAGCCGCGCCAGGCGAACGGATGCAGCTTGTCGTGGTAGTCGCGGTACGGGGCGGCGCCGATCCACATGTCCCAATCCAGGTTGGCGGGAACGGGCTTGGTCGGCAAGCGCTCCTTGAAGCCCTGCGGCCACCAGCCGCCTGGGCGGTCGGTCCAGATGTGGACTTCGGTGACACCGCCGATGGCGCCGGCCGCGATCCATTCGGTGAGCTGGCGCGGCCCGTCTTCGGAGAGTCCCTGGTTGCCCATCTGCGTCGCGACCTTGGCCTTGCGGGCGGCTTCGGCGACCTGGCGGGCTTCCCACACGGAATGCGTCAGCGGCTTCTCGCAGTAGACGTGCTTGCCGAGCTTGATCGCGGCCATCGTCGCGAACGCGTGATGGTGGTCGGGCGTGGCCACGAAGACGGCGTCAATCTCCTTGGCCACTTCGTCGAGCATCTTACGATAGTCGGTGAAGGTCTTTGCCTTCGGGAAGCGCTTGCCCTGGCCGGCCAGCCGGCCCTTGTCCACGTCGCAAAGGGCGATGAGGTTCTGCCCGCCCGCCGCGTCAACGTGAGCCCCCGCGCGGCCGCCCACGCCGACGCAGGCGATGTTGAGCTTGTCGCTGGGAGCCTTGCCGGCTTCGCCGCCCAGCACGTGGCGGGGCACGATGGTCACGCTGGCGGCGACAGCCGCCGCACCGCTCAGGAAATTCCGGCGCGAAAGAGAATAGCGTTTCATGTGAGACTCCTCAATCTGAAGCCAATGGCGCAAAAAGCCCGTTTCCCTTGGATACACCGGATACGGCATCCGGCATCTGGCATCCGGCATCTGGTATCTGGTATCCGGCATCTGGTATCCGGTATCCGGCATCTGGCATCCGGCATCCGGCATCCGGTATCCGGTCTCCGTCACTCATCCTCGAGGCTGAACGGCCTGAAGCCGCGGTCGTCGTCCACCATGCCGGCGGGCGTATCGCACCACGGCGGCAGGACGATCAACCGGTATCCCGCGCCGAGGTCCTCACCCCTCGGCTGGTGCGTGTGGCCGCAGAGCAAGACGCGGCAGCGTTTCTCTTCCAGGCGGCGGCGGGCGGCGTCGAGGTCCATGGCGACGGTGGCCGCGGGCTTGGCGGCCTTGTCCGCGGCAGTGCGGCGGCGGATGCGCTCGATGAGCTTGCTGGCGCAACACCACGGCAGCAGCCAGAACAGGAGGCGCACGGGCCAGCTCCGGATGATGCCGCGGAAGCGCAGGTAGCGGCGGTCGGCGGTGCAGAGGAGGTCGCCGTGTTCGAGCCAGGCGGGGCGCGAGTCGTGAAGCGCGATCTGTTCGCCGTCGCCCAGCACGGTACCGCCGAAGCGGCGCTGGACGTAGCGGCCGTAGGCGAAGTCGCGATTGCCGAAGAAGAGGAAGACTTTCACGCCGGCTTCCCATGCGGCGGTCAGAGCGGCGATGTCGGCGCGGTACAGGTCGAGGACCTGGCTGCGGTATTCGTACCAGAATTCGAAGAGGTCGCCGAGGATGTAGAGTTCGACGGGGCGCGTCTGGGCCTCTTGTGACAGGCGCGTCAGCAATTCGCGGAATCTGAGCGCGCGCGGCGTGTCCTGGCCATCGAGATGGAGGTCGGCGACGAAGTAACGCCGCAGGCCGGTAGGAACGCGCGGCGGCTGCGAGTCGGCGAGCGGGTCGGCAACCATGGGTACCACTATTGGCGCTGGCGCGGCCACGTCAAGGCACAGTACGGGAAGGGCAAAGGTGCAGGGCAGCATGCGATCGAGGTTGAACTGACCGGGCCGGACAGGTAGGCTTCACGCATCGCCACGCAACGGAGGAAACACATGCTGCAATTGAAGAGAGCCGGTGACGGTCCAGTGCTGAAGCCACGGCCGGAGGTGCCCTGGGAAAAGGACACCGTGTTCAACGCCGCCGCCATTCACGACAAGGGCAAGTTCCATCTGCTCTACCGCGCCGTGGCTCACAACCCCGGCGACCGAAACCGGTCGTGGATCGGCTATGCCTGGAGCAGCGACGGCCTGCACTTCGAGCGGCTCGACAAGCCGGTGCTGTCGCCGGGCGAAGTGCCCGAGGAAAGCCAGGGCGTGGAAGACCCGCGCGTGGTCAAGATCGGCCGTACCTTCTACATGTGCTACACGGCGTACGATCTGAAGCGGACGCAAGTGGCGCTCGCCACGTCATCGGACCTGGTGCACTGGAAACGGCAGGGCGTCATCCTGAGCAACACGGTCCTGGGCAACAACAAGGACGCGTCGCTCTTCCCCCAGAAGATCGGCGGCCGCTATTGCCTGATGCACAGGCCCGTGCCGGACATCTACCTGTCGTTCGGCGACGACCTGCACACGTGGACCGACCATACCCGCATCATGCAGCCGGAGTTCGAGTGGGAGGCGACCAAGATCGGCGGCGGCGCGCAGCCTATCCAGACGAAGAAGGGCTGGCTGCTGGTCTATCACGGCGTGGACAAGACGATGACCTACCGGCTCGGCGTCGCGCTGCTGGACCTGGACGACCCGACGAAGGTGCTCAAGCGGCAGCGGGAGTTCATTCTGCAGCCCGAGCTCGCGTGGGAACTGAAGGGCGACGTGAGCAACGTGGTCTTCACCTGCGGCGCGGTGCTGCTGGGCAAGGAACTGTGGGTGTACTACGGCTGCGCCGACTCCGTGATCGGCGTGGCCAAGGGGAACGTGGACGATTTCCTGAACGATGTTTGAGACGCCCCGTGGACTCAAAGGCAGCGCACGCCTGCACAAGTGCGTGAATATTGCATGAGTGCCCTGGGGGAGATCGAAGGCTGATCGCCTTCGCGTCCGGCCGTCGCGTTTCCGCGGGTGTTTGGTTGCCCCGTTAGGATTCGAACCTAAATACCCAGATTCAGAGTCTGGTGTCCTACCATTGGACGACAGGGCAAGAGGACGGAACCGCCACAGGACTTCTTCCTACACCAACTCAACCGGGATTCAAGCGTTTCGGTGCCACTATGTTGTCCTTCGGCCTCCTCGCGGCGTTGCTGCGCATTCGCTCTCGACACCCCCTGAGGCGGGCTCTAGGATAGCGGAGCAGACCTCAAGATTCGCTGCAGATGCGGCGTTGACGGCAACCAGGCGGCCTCATTCCCAATGGGAGCGTGCTCATGACCAAGCGCTATCTGCTCGCAGTCGTCCTCGTCCTTGGCGCCCTGATGGGTGAACTGGGAATGGCGGCCGAGGCCAGGCAATCCAGCTACAGGGGCTGGAGAACCCTGGAGCTCCGCAACGGCCTGGTGGACCTCCAGGTTGTCCCCGACATCGGCGGGCGCATTGTCCAGCTCACGCTCGACGGCTTTGAGTACCTCTGGGTAAACGAGCAGCTTGCGGGCAAGCTGCCGCCGCCGAACGGGCTGGGACCGGACGGCTCATGGCTGAACTACGGCGGCAGCAAGCTCTGGCCGGCTCCGCAAGGCTGGGACCGCGACGACCGCTGGCCCGGCCCGCCCGACGCCATCCTCGACGGAAGCCCTCATAGCGGCGCCAGCACCGATGAGAATGTGCGCTGGGCTGGCGTCAAGCTGGTCAGCCAGAAGGATCCTCGCACGGGCATCCAGTTCACGCGCCGGATCAAGGTTTGCGACGACGCTGCTCGCGTGAGCATTGATTGCGAGATGAAGAACATTGACACGAAGAACCGGCGCTGGGGCATCTGGCAGGTCAGCCAGCACACCATGGCCAATCGCAGCGGCGAAGGCTTCGACAAGAACATTCGCGTGTACATTCCGGTCAACCCCAAGAGCGCCCACGCCCAGGGCTACACGGTGCTCTTCGGCAGGAAGGACAACCCCGAATTCCAGGCCGACGGGAAGATGATGCGCGTCCACTACGAGCACCATGTCGGCAAGCTCGCGATGGACTGCTCTGCTGGCTGGCTGGCGCTCGTCAACGGGACGGCAGGCTGCGTCTTCGTCGAACGCTTCACCTGGGAACCGGGCAAGCCGTACCCCGACGACGCTTCCGTTGAAATCTGGACGCAGGGCAAGGGGAGCATTGTCGCCTGGGGCAAAGAGACCCCGATGTCCGACAACGTTGCCGAGAACCCGTACGTGCTGGAAACCGAGCTGCTCAGCCCCTTCGCCGAGCTGAAGCCCGGTGAGACCAGCGCGTTTCATGTGGACTGGTACGCCGCGAGGATCGGTGGCGACTACCCCGTCCTGGACGCGACAGACACCGGCGTCACCTGCGAGGCGTTCAAAGCGGTTGTCGCCGGCGGGAAGCTGAGCCTCAACGGCCGCTTCGGCGTGTTCTACAAAGGCGAGGCAGCCGTCGTATTCCTGGACGGCCAGGACAAGGAAATCGCGCAAGGCAGGAAGACGGTCGAGGTCTCGCCCAAGGAGCCGCTCGTGCTGCACAAGGCGAAGGAACTCGCCGACGGTGTCAAGGTGCCGCCGAACGCGGCCAAAGTGTGCCTGGTGATCCTGGACAAGTCGGGCACGAGGCTCGGCACGCTCGCCACGGCCGCTATCGAGAAATAGCGCGGCCACCCAAACGGGGAACACCCGAAAGCGGCGTCGGCGGCCGGCGGCATTCCGCACGGCATTTCATGGCATGCGGCAGCGCGCGGAAGTTTTCCGCCGCCATGGCAGCGCCACGCCGCGTCTAATGCCTTGCGGGCGGTCCGGAGGAAAGGGGAAGCGATGAGACGAGCGAGAGCGCCGGTGGCATTGGCCTTGACGCTGCTGCTGTTCAACCTGCTTGCCGCGGAACCCAACGCGGCGGCGGGCGGCACGGGCAGCAGCCTGTTTGAGGTCAACCTGGCCATTCCCGACACGGGCCAGGAGGCGCAGGCTCCGGCCGGCGGCTGGTGCGGCGAAGCGGCCATTCAGATGGCGTGCCTGTACTACGGGTCGTACATTCCGCAAAGCGTCATCAACAAGGCGGGCAGTCCCCGTCACCCGGACCTCTACGCGCACGAACTCGGAAAAGCGATAGAGGGGGCGGGCTTCTCATACGAGCCGTGGAACCAGCGCGACGTGAAAGGCGACCCGCTCTCCGCGTTCATCCGCTGGGTGCGGACGAACCTGGCCGCGGGCCGTCCGGTCGTTGTCGGCGCCAAGCTGTACCCCACGCAGCATCCGGAATGGGGATGCGATCACTTCATGCTGGCGGTGGGCGCCAAAGCGCGCAGCCTGGTCTTCAACACCACGTGGCAGCGCAGGGAAGAACTGACCCATGAGCAGTTGTCGGCGACGGAGAAGGGGTTGTCCTTCCAGAACCCCTATAAGGTCTACTTCGCCCTGGCAGTGACGGGCCGGAGATCGGCCACGCCCAACGCGCGGCCGGTCAGCGTGCGCATGGACCCGGAACGGAAGGACGGCGTGGTGAAATGCAGCCTGCACATCGCCGACCTCGAGAAAGGAAGGAAGTACACGCTCATCAAGGTCGGCGATCCCGGCGGCCTCGAGAAGAACGCCAACCGCGGCGGCAACGGGGTCGAGACGGAGACATTCGTCGCCCAGTCCGTCAGCGTTGAGATCGCCAAGACCATTCCCGCCGACAAACCGGCGGTATTCCACTGCGTCCCGCAAAGCGAAGCGGGCGGAAACTAGCGCGGCAAAGACCGGCGCGCATTTGCAAAGCTTGTCGGCTCCGTTAAGACTATCAGGTGAGACAGCGTGCCAGACGTGCGCGGGGGGGGCGTTCGTGGCTTTGGGCAGCAAACAGGGGCCGGTTCTTCACCAACCCGTACTCGACGATGCGGCGCAGTTCGCGGCGCGGTTCGAGCTGGATGGGGATGCCGGCGCGGATTCCGGGACGGTTACCGGCAGCGACAAGCGCACCGGCCAGCCCGTCCGCGTCCGGCGAGCCGCCACGCTCAAGGGCGACACGGGCGTCAGCCTTGTGTATGAGCTCGCCTTCTGCAGCCGCGTTGACCACCCCGCTGTGCCCAAGGTGCTCTTCGTCTCCCCAGCGAGGAACGGACTCGCCGCCGTCTTCTCGCAGCCTTCCGGCGACAGTCTCGAGAAAGTCTTCGCCAGGTCCGGCACACGCTCGTCCGAGTTGGACGTCCTGCGCTACGGCCTGGAGATGGCCGACATCGCCGCCGCCGCGCACGCCGCGCGTTTCCTCGTGCTGGAGATCGGCCCGGCGGGCTTCGTCGTGGACCCGCAGACGAAGCGTCTGCACCTGGACCAGGCCACGGTCTGTCTGCCGCTCGAAAGCGCCGCGGCGCGCGAGCGGCTCCGAGACATGAACGTCGGCGGCGTGTGGGGTTACTGGTCACGCGTTGCCTGGCCAAGAGCCCCGAAGCTCGCTATGTGGCCGCCCTGGACCTCGCCGCCGCCATCCGCGCGCTGCTGCACGAGATGGGCGCCAAACAGTCAGGCAGCCTGGCGGTGCACAAGGCGATTGCCATACCGGCCGGTTTCCCGCCGGAGGCCGCGCTGCCGGAGCGCTTGCGCGGCCACGTGGACCAGACCATGGCGTTCATCCAGTCGGTGCTCGATGGCACAAGCACGGCGGAGACGGACAGACAGCACGCCGCGCGCCTGGCCAAGGAACGTGAGCGCGAGGAACAGCTCCAGCGCGAGCAGGAAGCGCGCGAGAACGCCGCGCGCGAGCAGCAGGGGAAAGAGCGCGCCGAGGCAGAGCGCAAGGAACGCGAGCGCCAGGAGCAGCTCAAGCGCGAGAAGGAAGCGCACGAGAACGCTGAGCGCGAGCGGCACGAGAAAGAGCGCGCCGAGGCCGGGCGCAAGGAACGCGAGCGCGGGGAACAGCTCAAGCGCGAGAAGGAAGCGCGCGAGAACGCCGAGCGGCAGGAGAAAGAGCGCGTCGAGGCCGAGCGCAAGGAACGCGAGCGCCAGGAACAGCTCAAGCGCGAACAGGAAGCGCGCGAGAACGCTGAGCGCGAGCGGCAGGAGAAGGCACGGCTTCAGGCGGAGCGTGCCCGCCAGACGGCCGCGCCGAACGGGGAAAGAGGGCACGTGCCCAAGGAAGTGCTTGAAAAAACCGCGTCTGGGAATATGACGCCAAGTCCGCAGCAAGGCAACCTTACTGGAGGGAGAGTCATGGCGACCCAGCCATCTGCCGCAAGTGCTCAGAGGTCTGAAGCTCAGGAGCCGAAGTCCGTTCCGGCATCGGAGATTCAGCCACGGCTTAATTCCGTGCCTGCCGACCGTTACCAGGTCCGGCGAGAGATCAGCCTGGGGGGGCAGGGCGCCTGCAAGATCGCCTACGACCAGCTCGCCGACCGGGAGGTGGTGTTGAAGGCCAGCAGCCCACAGGGAGGGTGGTCGCCCGAGCGGATCATCAAGGAAGCGCGGTATGCCGCCAAGTTCAACCACCCCAACGTGTCGCGCCTGCTGGAACTCGGGGCGTTCGGGAAAGACCAGGTCTTAATGACGATGCCTCTGGTCGAGGGGTCGAGCCTGGATGTGGTCCTCAAGAAGATTTCCGAGGCCGGCATCCCCGGCCTGACCGGCTACAGCATGCTGGCGGTCGCGGAACTCTTCGAGAAGATCTGCGCGGGCGTCGAACACGCGCACTCGACCGGAATCCTGCACCTGGACCTGAAGCCGCAGAACGTCATCGTGGGCAGCCGCGGCGAAGTGGTGGTGGTGGACTGGGGCCTCGCGCAACCGCTCAACGCGGCTGAGCTGCCCAAGCGGTACGCCTCCACCGAACAGCAGCCCGGCGCGCCGAATCTCAACACCACCTTGTCGGGTTCGCTGGCCAGCGATGCCAGCGTGCGCGCCATCGGCACGCCTGCGTACCTGTCGCCGGAGCAGTGGGCGGGCGACCCGGGCACCTTCACGGAGCGGACCGATGTGTACGGGCTCGGCGCGGTGCTCTTCTACCTGTTGACCGGCTGCGCGCCCAACCAGGTCCAGCGGCCGACGGACCTCGACCCGTACTTCAGGCATAGCCCCACGCCGCTGCCGTCGGACTTCACGCGGCGCCGCGTCCCGCCCGAGCTGGAAAGCCTGTGCGTGAAGTGCCTGTGCCGCGATCCGGCGCAGCGTTACCCCAGTGCGTTCCATGTGCGCCATGTCCTGAAGAGCTGGCTCAGCCGCCCGGAGATGTGGGGGCTGTACGGGGCCAGTTACTGAGAAGTGCCCGTGCATGGTATCGCAGAGATACCTGCGGCGGGTGCCAGGCTCTTAGGGCGGCCCACGCGCGGCCGCCCCTCTGCGTGGCAGCAGCCGCAGCCCTCACTGGCTGCGGTTTTTTTTGCGGTTATGCTGTCCATTTCCGGTGGAACGTCGTATAGTAAAATAAAAGTTTGGCCGGCAGAACAGGAACGAGTCATGCAGTTCGAGCCCACGGAATGTGTTGGGCTGCCATAGCAGGGGGATGGAATGGCAAACAGCAACCGGGCGAGCGGACGACAGGGCCCAGCCGGCGTGCCGGGCAGCGGTCGTCAGCCGGCAAGCACCAGCGGCCGTGGACAGGCAGGCATCCCCGCGGGGCAGGCGGTTCCCGGCAACCGCACCAGTGGCCGCGCCGGCGCGCAGATTGTGCCGCCCGCCGCTCCGGCGCCAGCGGCTGGCACGCGTTCCTCGCGGCGCGTTGAGGCCGAAGGCGGCCGCGGCGGCGTGGGAGGCATAAAGAAGAGGCGCCGCGGCGGGCCGGAACTGGTCATAGCGTTTGGCGTCATTGCGTTGCTGGGGGTTGTCGCCCTGGTGCTCAACGTAGTGCGCACCAAGGAACAGAGGCAGGTCGCGGGCGAGATCGAGGTGCGCGAGAGGACGTACCGGGAGAACCTCGAGCTGGGCGCCAACATGTACGTGAAGGCGGAGGCCGCCGGCATGTTGTTCGTGATGGGCAAGGAGGAGAAGGCGAGCGACGATAAGCTGTTCGGGCCCTTCCGGAACGAGGAAAAGATCTACAACGTCATCTATGACCGCAACTACAAGGACCGGGGCAAACAGACCAAGAACGAGCAGAGGGCCATGTTTCCTGACCGTCTGCGGGTCGAGAAAATGGAGCGAGGCAAGGAAGAAAACAGCTTGCGGCTCAACTATGCGTACGCTGACAGCAAGACCGTTCCCCTGGTGATCGCAAACAAGAGCATCAAGGCTGCCGAGGGTGACGCCGCGAACCTCGGCGGCTCGATCACCGTGATTGTCAAAGCCAGGGAAGACCGTTACTTCGAGGGGGGCAGAAAAGCCAAGGTCCCGCCTCCAGGCAGCGAAACCCCGCCGAAATAGCCGCAGCCCTGCAGCGGCGTTACGCGCCGCTGACCTGGACCCACACCTGCCGCGTGCGGGGACCGTCGAATTCGCAGAAATACAGCGCCTGCCATACTCCCAGAACGAGTGCGCCGTTCTCGATCGGCACCGCGGCCGAAAACCCCATCATGCTCGCCTTGATATGCGCGGCGCTGTTCCCCTCGTTGTGCCGGTAATGCGCCTGCCGCCAGGGAACCATCCGTTCCAGTGTGGCCATGATGTCGCCGGTGACGTCGGGGTCGGCATTCTCGTTGATGGTCAGGCCCGCGGTCGTATGCGGCACAAAGATCAGGGCCGTGCCCGACCTGACCTTGCTGCGCCCCACCGCCGCCTGCACCTCCTCGGTGATATCACGGAACTCGGTGTGAGCCTTGGTGTGCATCTCCAGCTTCTCCATCATCGTCCTCCGCTTGCCACTCGGGTCCGGCGGTCTACCGTTCGCCTGCTGCCCGTGGTACCACGAACGTCTCGTTCGTGGTAGAATGCATACGCACAAGCCAGGAGGTGCCTATGCAACTCCGCAGCCCTGCCGTTGCCGGTTCATTTTACCCCGACGACCCGGAGACGCTACGCGAATCTGTGGCCGCCTGCCTCCGCGCGGCGGAGCAGCGCCTTGGCCCTGCCCGAAAAGGGGAACAGCCGCGGCTGCCCAAAGCGCTCATCGTCCCGCATGCCGGCTATGAGTTCTCCGGCCCCGTGGCCGGGTCGGCGTACGCGCGCCTCGCCTCGGCGCGTGGCGTCGTTACTCGCGTGGTGCTGGCCGGGCCGGCGCATTACGTCCCCGTGGATGGCGTGGCTGTCAGCGGCGCCGATGGCTTCGTCACGCCGCTGGGCGTCGTGCCCGTGGACAAGGACGCCGCCAAGAGGCTCCTCGCGCTGCGGCAGGTCAGGATCGCCGACGAACCGCACGCGCCGGAGCATTGTCTCGAAACGCAACTCCCGTTCCTCCAATACGTCCTGGCCCCGCCGGCCTCCAAGCGCAAGCGGCCTGCCGCCGGCGGCACCGACGGTCACGCCCCCCAGGCCGGCTTCAGCATCGTCCCTCTGATCGTCGGAGAAACCACGACTGAGGAGATGGCGGAAGTGCTCGAAGCGCTCTGGGGCGGGCCGGAGACGCTGCTTGTCATCAGCGCCGACCTCAGCCACTTCCACGACTACGAGACCGCGCAGCGGCTTGACGCGGCGGCC
>JAPLOD010000558.1 GCA_026692735.1 Planctomycetota bacterium
ATCCGCGTTCATCAGCGTCCATCTGCGGTTTCGAAGTCTTACGCCAGCCCGATGGCCTGCCCGTCCGGCAGCACTTTCATGCGCACCGCTGCCGGCACCTTGGGGAGACCCGGCATGGTCAGAATGCTGCCGCAGATCACCACCACGAACCCCGCTCCCGCCGACACGCGGAGTTCGTTCACCGCGATCCGGAAATCCCGCGGCCGGCCGCGCAGAGCCGGGTCATCCGACAGCGACAACGGCGTCTTGGCGATGCAGACGGGCAGCTTCCCGAAGCCGTTCTTGTTCAGCAGCGCCAGGTCCTGTTTGGCATTGCGGTCGAAGAACACTTCTGCGGCGCCGTAGAGCTGCTTGGCGATCTTGGTGACCTTGGTGGTGAGCGAATCGTCGAGGTCGTACAGGTAGCGGAGCTTCGCCTTGCCGTTCTTCTCGATCACGCGCAACACCGCCTTGGCCAGCGCGGTCGCTCCTTTGCCCCCCAGGCTATAGTGCTCGCCCACCGCCGCTTCCACGCCCTGGCTCTGGCAGAAGTCCAGGATCTTCTTCAACTCCTCCGGCTTATCGTCGGCGAAACGGTTGATCGCCACAACCGGCTCCAGCCCGAAGAGCCGGATATTTTCGATGTGCTTGGCCAGATTTCCCAGACCGCCGTCCGGCGTGAACCCGCCGTGATACTCCACCGCCCGTACGCTCACCACGATCACCGCCGTCCGCGGGTCCAGGCCGGCGCTGCGGCACTTGATGTGGAAGAACTTCTCCGCGCCCAGGTCCGTCGCAAAGCCCGCTTCGGTCACCACGTAGTCGGCCAGCTTCAGCGCCAGGCGCGTCGCGATGGCGGTGTTGGTGCCCTGGGCAATGTTGGCGAACGGCCCTGCGTGCACAAAGGCCGGCGTGCCTTCCATGGTCTGCACGAGGTTGGGATGGATCGCGTCGCGCAGGAGCACCTGCATCGCGCCCTCCGCCTGGATATCCCTGGCCCGCACCGGCGCGCCATCGTACGTGAAACCGACGACCATGTTGCCAAGGCGCTCGCCCAGGTCCGCGTAGTCGCGCGCCAGGCAGAGAATGGCCATGACCTCGGAGGCCGGCGTGATGTTGAACCCGTCGCGCCGGGGCACGCCGTTCTTCACGCCGCCCAGCCCGATGATGATGTCGCGCAGCGCGCGGTCGTTCAGGTCAATCACGCGCCGCAGCACGATGCGCCGCGAGTCAAGGCCCAGCGCATTGCCGTGCTGCAGATGGTTGTCCACCATCGCGGCCAGCAGGTTGTTGGCTTTCTCGACGGCGTACATGTCGCCGACGAAGTGCAGGTTGATGTCCTCCGCGGGCACGACCTGGGCGCGCCCGGAGCCCGTGCCGCCGCCCTTGATGCCGAAATACGGGCCCAGCGACGGCTCCCGCAGGCAGATCGCCGCCTTGTGTCCCAGGTGCCGCAATCCGTCCCCGAGGCCGATGGTCGTCGTGGTCTTGCCTTCGCCGTGCGGCGTGGGCGTCATGGCAGTGACGAGAATGAGCGTGCCATCCGGACGGTTCTGCCGCTCTAGAAGCTCGTCAATCGGAATCTTGGCGATATAGTGCCCATGCAGCAGAATCGCCTCCGGGTCCAGCCCCAGTTCCTTGGCCACCTCGACAACTCTTCGGCTGGGCCTCCCGCTTTCGTTCATCTGGCCGATCATCTCTGTCTCCGCTGCAGTGCGCTTACGCGGTTTCCGGCGCGGGGCTGGTGCCTTCCACGGATTCAAGGCACAGCGCTGTCAGCTTCTCGCGCAGTTCCTTGGGCGAAAGGCCGTGCGTGAACTTCCCCTCGACCGCCAGCGAGATGCTGCCCGTCTCCTCGCTCACCGCCACCGTCACGGCGTCGCTCTCTTCGGTCAACCCCAGCGCCGCGCGGTGCCGCGTGCCCAGCGACTTGGACAGCTCCGGGTTCTCCGAGAGCGGGAACAGGCAGCCGGCGCCGGCGATGCGGTTGCCGATGACGATCGTCCCCGCGTCATGCAGGATCGTGCCCTCGCCCAGCTTGCCTTTGAAGAAAATCGTCTCGAGCAGTTCGCGGGAGATCTCCGCGTTCAGCACCGTGCCGCGCTCCGCGTACTCGTTGAGCGGCACGCGCCGCTGAATGGCGATCAGCGCGCCGATGGACTTGCGGCTCATGTTCGCGCACGCCTCCACGATCTCATCTATGGCCGGCGAATCCGCGCGCACGAAGCGGCCGATCAGGGGGTTCAGGCCCAGCCGCAGCAGGCCGCGCCGCAGTTCGGGCTGGAAGATGATCATCGCGGCCACGATCGAAAGGGCTGCGAGCTTCTCAAACACCCACACGATGTGTTCCAGCCGGAACAACTGCGCCGCCAAAAACACGACGCCGATAGACAGGCCGATCAGCACCAGCATCCCGCGGAGCACGCCCGCGCCCCGCGATCCCCGCAGGAAGGCGAAGATGACGTAGATAACCATCGCCAGCAGCACGATCTCGACGATCGCGCGCGGGTTGGTTATGGGGATGTCGTGCACGCGGTTCAGCAGATCGCCCATTATCGCTCCGCCACTGACTGAACCACGAAGAGCACGAAGACGGACACAACACAAAGCCTTTCGCGTACGCCGTTCTTCGTGGGCTTCGTGGTTCGCTCGCTGTACGCGATTATAGCTGAATCCGCCGGCGTCGCGTGGTCATTCCTGTGGAAAAGGGCCCCACCGCTGGCCGTGGCACTCGCTCACCTCGTGACAAACCCCGCATCCACCCAGTCGGCGTGGTCGGCAGCGATGCCGTCGCCTGCGTCCGTGACGACAAGCCGGACGCGCTTCGTCACCGCCGGCAGCGGCACGTCGAAGTGCCAGCATCTGTTGGTGCGCCACGTCAGTTTGGGGCTCTGCGCCAGGAGCTTGTCATCGGCGTGCACTTCGAACACGACGCTGGGACGTTCGTCATCGCGCTTCTCGTCATCCAGTCCGACGACGGCGACGAACCGCTTGTATTCCGGCTTGCAGGCGTAGAGCAGCTCCGAGGGCGCGTGCACGCCCATGCCCTTCGCGTACTTCTTCCCGTTAACGGTCAGCGGCTTGCCTTCGATGGACTTATCCACGCCCGCCTGGCCCCAGCCGACGGTCGCCGTCGCGGGCTTGAGGTCTGAAAGGTGAACGTGCGGCACGGGCGGCAGCTTCGGCAAGGCGGGCGTCGTGACCGTGGCTTTCGCCGGCTCGGAGCGATTGCCCGCGAGGTCCACTGCCGTCACGGTGTACGTATAGGTCTTCTCCGGCTCGGTGTCGGCGTCCATCCAGCTCGCCGCGGACGTGACAGCCGTCTTGCCGCCTTCGCGCGCGACCTCATAGGTCACGCCGTCCGTCCGTTCCCACGACAGGCTGACGGGCCTGAACGGTTCGGCCTCGGCCTTCAACCGCGCCGCCGCCTGCGGCCGGGCGGCAACGGCGCCCGGGCGAAAGCGAACGGACCACGCGGCATCCCGGCTCGCCGGACACTCAATGGTAACGCGCACGCAACCGTTTGTTTCCGTGGAGGCGATCCTGGCGCCGGCCGCCTTGTCTTCCGCGGAGACCTCGGCGCTCTCGATGCTCCAGGCCTTGCCGGGCGCGAAGGCTGCGATCCGCAGTTCGTAGGGATCGCCCGCGACCAGCTTGCTCGTGCCGCTCAGCGTCTTGCTCGCGTCGTCCCACTTCTCTTCCAGCACGTCCACAATGCCCTGCGTGATGTGCCGGGAGGTGCTCAGCAGTTGCGGCCGGTCCTGCACGGGCCGCACCGCCAGGACCTGGCAGGACTCCTTGGGCAGGGCCGCCCGCAGGCTTCCTTTGAACGGCGGCAGGAAGGCGTTGGCCCAGTAATCGAACGCCACGTATGCCGTATCGCCGGCCAGTCCGAGGCGCTCCAGCGGACAGTCGAAGTCGAGCGGCTTGGAGGTCCAGTTATACAGAGCGACGACATCGCGGCGCGGCGAGCGCCGTGTGTCCGTCAACAGCCACATCCGCGCCGGCTCGTTCTCGAACAGGTCCACCGGCCGCGGCAGCAGGCCGTGGCTGGGCATGGTGCGCCGCAGGATGTCCACACGTTCGGCGGGCAGGCCGAAGAACCATTCGCTGCTGAGGTTGAGGTCGCCGCTGATGGTCACCCAGGAGCAGATCGCGCGCGCGTGCTCCAGCGGCACGTTGGCGCGGACATACACGGGATCGGGGTCGTTGTACCAGATGCGGCCGTGCAGGTGGTAGTTGCGCGAGGAGAAGAGCGGCCCGGCCAGCAGTCCGCCCCATTCCGCGCCGTTGTCCGGCCCGACGCGCATGGCGTCCACGAGGCCGAACGCGCCGCCGAACGAACGCATGTTCTGCGGAGCGCAGCAGCCGAGGATGAAGACGCCGGCGCCGGCCGTTTCGCGCACCAGTGTGATGCCGTCGCGGTAGGCCTCGATGTTGGTCTTGTCGGGATTCGAGAACACGGCGTCGCCGATGCCATCCTCTTTATAGCCGCTGTTGACGTAGATCTGCCTGGTGGCTGAGCCCGTCCACATGCCGTCCATCTTGAAGTACGTGTACCCCCACTCCCTGGAGATTTTCCGCACCACGCCACGGAGGTACTCGCGCGCGCCGGCGTGCGTCATGTCCAGGCATGTGCCGCCCCACGCGGTGTCGTAGGGCTTGCCGTCTTCGGTCTTGACGAACCAGTCCTGGTGCTCCTTGAAGAAGGGATCGTTGTGCGTGCCCGCGAAGGGCATGAACCAGATGCCCGGCGTCAGACCGTGCTTCTTGATATCGTCCGCGGTGGCCTTCATGCCGCCGGGATATGGCCCCTTGGCGTTGAAGCTGCCGAAGACTTTCCTGGGCCCGTTGCCGCCGCCTGTGCCCTCCTGCCAGCCGTCGTCAATCTGCATCACGGAGAAACCAAAGGGCGCGAGGTTCTTCGCCGCAAAATCGCTCTGCTCCGCCAAGTGCTTCTCGTCCGACGCGCCGCCATGCGGACTCGAATACCACGTACAGTAGCCCGCGGGCTGCGGGCGCAGCTTGATCGAGTACACCCTGGCGACGGCATCGGCCCAGGCTTCGAGGCCCAGGCGCGCGTCATCGAAGTAGCCGATGGCGAGGGTCTCGGTGTCGGCGTCGTTGCCTGGAGCGATGCGCAGCCGGCCGTAGTCAATCCGGGCTTCAATCCGCACCCGCTCGCTTTCCACGCTCGAAAAGACGACACCGCTGCCGCGGTCGTGCGTGAGCCAGCCGGCGACCACGCCGTTGCGCGTCTGCGGGTCGGCGACGGCCAGCCACGCGTAACTGCCGGGGTTCTTGTCGGGCGCGGTCAGGCCGCCGGTGCCCAGCGCACGCAGCTCGGCCGGCTTCTTGCCGAGCTCAATGCCCGCTGAGAACAGGCGCACATCCTTGATGCGCGTCGGCTCAGCGCCGCCATTGTGCAGGCTCGCACGGAAGAGGACGAAGGGCAGGTTGCGGAAGACCAGGAACGTGTCGCGGTTGCCGTTGGGGTAGGAGACCTCGAGCGCGTCGCCGTTGCCGAAGATCCTGTCCTTGGCGGGCGCGGCTTTCCTGGTGCCGCCCGTGCCGCTCAGCTTGCCTTCGGCGATGAACGTCTTCCCTGACGGCCATGCTCGAACGGAGAATGTGCCTTTGGCTTCGTCAACCGCAACGCTGAAAGGTCCGTCCGGCTTCTGCGCCACGTCTTGCGCCTCCCCCGCGAAAACGCCGCCCGCCAGCACCAACGCGACGCCGAGAAGAACGTGCTGAGTGTTGCACATCATCGCTGGTGCTCCGGGCGGCTGATCCAAGCCCACGGTACGCTGGACGCCGGCGGGACGCAAGAGCACGCAGGCCGAAGCGTCCCGTCGTACTGTGCAACTGTTTGCAGTATGGCGGCGCTTCGGATACTCCTATTGGCGGCTGGCTATTGGGTCTTGGCTATTGGCTATTGGCCGGCAGTCGGGGACCAATGCCCAGTAGCCAGTAGCCGATGTTTCAGGAGTGGCTGTGTCGAATCCCGCTATAGCGGTCGAGGACCTGCACAAGACGTACGGCTCCGGCTCGCGCGCCGTGGTTGCGCTGGAGGCCGTCAACCTGGCGGTGGCGGCCGGCGAGATCTACGGCCTGCTGGGCTGCAACGGCGCGGGTAAGACCACGCTGGTCAAGATCCTGCTCGATATCGTCCGGCCCACGCGGGGCAGGACGACGGTCCTCGGCGTAAGCACGCGCAGCGCCGCCGCGCGCCGCCCCGTCGGCTACCTGCCGGAAGACCACCGCTTCCCGGATTACCGCAGCGGCGCCGGATTGCTCGACTACTACGCGGCCTTGTCCGGCGTAAACGCCCAGACGCGGCGCAAGCGCATCCCCGAACTGCTCAAGCTTACCGGCCTGGCCGACGCGGCGCAGCGTAAGGTCCGGACGTACTCGAAAGGCATGAAGCAACGGCTCGGCGTGGCGCAGGCGCTGGTCCATGAGCCGCGGGTGCTGTTCCTGGACGAGCCGACCGACGGCGTGGACCCCGTCGGCCGCGCGCACATCCGGGACATCCTCAGACAGCTCAAAGGGCAGGGCATGACCATCTTCCTGAACTCGCACCTGCTCAGCGAAGTCGAGCGGCTCTGCGACCGCGTCGGCATCCTGGAGAAAGGCAAGCTGGTGCGCGAAGGCACCCTCGAAGCGTTGACTCGCGGCGCCATCCTGTTCGCATTGACAACCGTCCCGCCGCTCGACGAGGCGCTGCGCCAGGCCCTCCTGGAGATCGCGGTCTCCGCGCGGCAGGTGGCCGGCGGCTGCGAGGTCGAGTTGCGCAGCGACGCGGACCTCGACCGCGTGATAGACCTGCTGCGCGCGCGGGGCGTGAGCATCCGGTCGGTGGCCAGCAAGCGCCTGTCGCTGGAGGACGTGTTCCTGCAAGCGGTGGACAAGGGCGCGGGGGGCCCCGCAGTCCACCACGAAGCACACGAAGACCACGAGAAGGGAACAACACCCCCCAGCCCTTCCTCTTCTTCGTGATCTTCGTGGTTGACAAGGGCGCGGGAGGAACCGCATGAGGCAATTCGGCACGATCCTGGCGGACTCGTTCCGCGAATCCGTGGACTGCAAGTCCCTGCAGGTCCTGCTCGTGCTGGCCCTCATCCTGATCGTGCTCTGCGCCGGCACTTCGTTCGAGACCGAAAAGCCCGAGGGCGTGATCGAGAAACAGGCGGCCCTGCTCGGCGTGCAGCAGCAGCGCGGGCACAGGTTCGGCTGGGCCTGGCTTGGCGGCAACGTGGAATGCAAGGCCACGGATATCAAACCGGTGACCGCGCAGGAAGGCTGGGGCCCGGAATTCTCCGGCGGCTTCTGCCTGACGCTGACGTTCAAGACCCGCGATATGCTCGACCTGCTCACGCGCCGCTGGCGCGCCGAGAAGGCTCTGGCCGAAGCCCGCGCGCGCCGCCCGGGCGTCAGGCCGCCGGAGCCCCCTTCGGACAAGGACCCGCTCACGCCGCAGGACTACCGCGCCTGCCTGGAAGGGCGCTTCCGGGAAATGGGCTATGCCCGCACTCAAGCCGCTTTTCTCAGCGAGGACCCGCCGGCTTTCCGCCTGGCCGTGCGGACGGACTACCCCCATGAGCTGTGCGGGGCGTCGCGGATGAAACTGCTGTACGGCGCCATCAACTTCCCGCTGCTGCAGACCAGCGTCGCGGAGATGGTTGTCACCATGCAGTTGTTCATGGCCAACATCTTCGCCGGCGGCGTCGGCATCTTCGTGGCCATCCTGGTGTGCTCGGGGTTTGTGCCGAGCATGCTGCAGAAGGGCACGCTGGACCTGGTCCTGGCGCGGCCCATCGGGCGTGGCCGGCTGTTGCTCTACAAATACATCGGCGGGCTGTGGTTCGTCTTCATCCTCTCGGCGGTGCTGATCGCCGGCTGCTGGCTGGCCATCACGCTGCGCACCGGGTACGCCAACCCGTGGTTCCTGGTCACCGTCGTGACGATCACGGCCACGTTCGCCGTCATCCACTCGGTCGCGGTGCTGGTCGGCGTCCTGTCGCGCTCCGGCACCTTGGCGGCGATGCTGGCGATCTTCGTGTGGGGCACCAGTGCGACGCTGCTCGCCATCCGCAACTGGCTGCGGGACATGTACGCCGGCCAGATGGCCCCCGCCTGGCTGATGAACACCCTCGACGCCCTGTACGCCATCGCGCCGAAGACCTCCGATCTGGCAGCACTCAATGTGTCCTTCCTGTCACGCTCGCACCTGTCGGAGCAGGCCTTTCAACGCGCCTTCGCCGGACGTCTGCCGAAGATTGACTGGGCGTGGTCGCTCTCGACGACGGCGCTGTTCACCCTCGCCATGCTGGCGCTGGCCATGTGGTGCTTCCGCCGGAAGGACTATTAGGCGACTCACCGTACCTTTGAGCCTTCCGCTGCCGTGGTCAGGTAGACGAAGCGTTCCTTGTTGGCCGCGACGAGATCAGGGCAATCCTGTTTGACCGCATTGAGCAGTCCCAGCGCCTCGGCGGTGTTGGAGTTCTTCAGCGCAACCTCAATCGCGGCAACAGAGGCCTCGAACTTCAGCAGCCGGTCGAACGCCGCGCGCTGAGCGAAGAGCGACTCCCAGGCGGGCGCTTCACCCTTCTTGAGGCGTCTAAGCAGTTGCTGCGCCGTCTCGATATTGCCCAATGCGAAGAAGTACGCCGCCTTGTCGGCCAGGCCTGCGGGCCTGGTCTCGTCAAAGGCTGCCGCTTTCAGGAAAACAGAGAGGGGCAGAAGCCCCACGTCCACGGGCATCTCGATGCCCTGTGCCTTGATGAAGGCCTTGTCATCCTTGATGCGAATCACTGTGCCGGTCAGCTTAAGCTTCTCGATCTGCACCGGCTCCGCAGGCGGGTTCGTGGCGAGATTGGCGAGTGCCTGGCTGTGCAGCGTCTGGGCCTTTTCCAGCACCCCAACCAACCCCTGTAGTTCAGGCGCCGAGACGCTCTTGGCCAGGCGCAGCGACTGCTCAATCCGGGAGGCGACGTCGAGGTCTTTTGGGGCGAGCAACTCAAAGACACGGTCATACGTCTGTATAACGTTCCGCTGTGCCTGGCTGACGACCGGTGGGAAAGCGGGCAGCAGCGCGCCGATGATCTCGATGGAACCGATGTTGTAATAGGGGTATTGGTAGAGATTGCCGTCCGGCTCCATATTCGCGACGCGCAACTCGTTCCTGCCTGGCCGCAGAATGCCCGCGGGAAATGGATAGCGCTGCTCGCCCCACTTGAGGTACACGGCATTGGAGGCTTTGTCGTGGCCGGCAAAGATCTCCTGGCCGTTCAGCGAAATGGAAATGAGGCACGTCGTGTTTCCACCCGGAAACAGTGTGGTAGTGACAATCTCGCCCGGACCGTAGGGTCCTATCCCGAGATGGAAAACCCCTGTCAGCGAGTCCTTCGATGTCGGCTTGGAGAAGATGATCTTGCAGGTCCTGCCCCTGCCCAGATAGTTGGTGTACTCCTGCCCGCCTTCGAGCTCGTTTGTCGTCAGCTTTGCGAGCGAGCCGGGAACGACAGCGGCCGTTGCCGGCGTTGCCGGCGCAGCCGGCGCCGGCTGCGCTGGCAGCGCAGCCCGCGTACGCAACACCCTCGCCTGCTCGAGGGCTGCCCTCGCCGCCTCCACGTGTGCATAGCCGGGCAAGTCCAGTGCGCGCTGAAAGGCCGCCTCTGACGCCGCGAGGTCGCCGGCCTTGAGCTTGTCGCGGCCCTCGGCCATCGTCCTCTCATACTGAACATCCACGATACACTTCGTCGCGGCTTCGTCGTTGGGGTTGTCCCGGAGGACTTGCTTGAAGGCAGCTTCCGCGTCCGCCCATTTCCCTGCCGCAAGCAAGAACCGGCCTTCGCCGATCAGGTCCTCGCGGCGTTGGCGGCGTACATCGGCAGCGACAGCCGCGATGCCTTGGTCTGCTTCGCCGGCGTTGGGTGCGTCCGGCCAGACGGTCTTGGCTCTCTCGTATGCGGCTTTGGCCTCGGCGAAACGCTTGGCGGCGCGGTGTTCGTGCGCCTGATACAGTGCGATGTCGAAGTCGGCACGCTTCTGGAGATCGGCGGGTGTCTCGGGTGTCGGGCTTGCGGTCTCGGGCTGAGCGGCGCGCGCTTCGGGCGGTGCGGGCGCTGCCACGGCGGCCGTCCTGTTGCCCGCGCGCAAGCCGGTAGCCACACGGCTGTCGCCGCCGCGCAGGAAGACGAAGGTCCCAAGCAGGAAGAGCACTACTCCCGCCGCACCGATGAGCTGCGCCGGCTTGCTGGCCCGCGCGAGCGCCGCAATGGCCGGCACGGCGGGCGTGGAGGGGGATGCGGTGGACTCCACCCCGCCGGCGGCATGCGCCGCAACCATCGGTCCTGCGGACGGTGCGGCCGGGAAGGCTGTGGTAGTGTAGTCCACAGTCTCCTGTGCCAAGAGCGACATGCTCTTGACAGCAACATCGTCTGGCGGCCTCTGCCCTGCAGCGGTCGCCAGACAGTCCTCCAGCGCCATGAGAAGCGTCGCCCCGTCCGGGAAACGTTTCGCGGGGTTCTTTTGCAGGCAGCACCCGATCACGACCGCAGTGGGCTCGCAGACATCCGGACGCAGCTTCGTGATGGGGTCCTTGCGGTCCAGGACCGTGTTCAGCACCCGTTCCGCTACAGCGACGCCGCGAAACGGCGGCTGCCCAGCCAGTAGGGCATAGAGCGTTGCGCCGAGGCTGAAGACGTCGGCAGGTTTGCCGGCGTTCTTGGCGTCGTGAGCCTGTTCGGGCGCCATGAAACCCCAGGTGCCCAATGTCTTGCCGACGACGGTGAGCGATTCGTCCTTGCGTCGCCCCTGGT
The DNA here is from genome assembly GCA_026692735.1 of Planctomycetota bacterium. Classification (GTDB taxonomy): domain Bacteria; phylum Planctomycetota; class SZUA-567; order H5-PLA8; family H5-PLA8; genus JAPLOD01. Next base: position 10,803 of record JAPLOD010000558.1, read on the forward strand.
TCCTCGGCGCGGCGTCATCCGCGGGCGGTTCACCGTGTTCAGTGCGCGCCAAGCCCAGGTCCGCAACCTTGGCCTCGCTGAAGAGCAGTTTCCTCTCTTCGAGTGCCACGGGGACCAGAATGTTGTCCGGTTTGACGTCTCGATGGATGATGCCGCATGCGTGCGCGGCGGCCAGGCCCCGGGCCGCGGCAATGCAGATGCGGAGAGCATGGACCTCCGAGAGACCCACCTGGCCGCTGGCTTGGAGGCGTTTCAGGCACAGACCTGCCGACACGCCGCGGACGTATTCCATGATCTGGTAGAAGTAGCCGCTGTCCTGGCCGACATCGCGGACGTAGATCAGGTTCACGGAGTTGATGCGGCCCGCGATCCGCGCTTCACGTATGAAGCGCTGCACCATCTCCGGGTTCCGGCTGGCCAGATGCAGCGGCAGGACCTTAACGGCCACGCCGACGCCTAGCTGTGGGTGGAGACCATAGTATACGGCGCCCATGCCGCCCTGGCCAATCTTCGCCAGAAGGGGAATGCCGCCGAGCGCCGGCCGCTGGGCGCCGAGGTACTCGATCCGAGGCGCGTTAGACAGCAACGCGTCGTCAGTGAGATCCTGGAAGGAATACGCCGACGCGCTCCGATCGCCCTTCCCGGCCGGCGTCGCTACAGCGGCAGGGGACGGGAATCCGCGGCCGGCGTCGGTGACGGTGTCGTCGAGCAAGGGCGTGCCCGCAAAAGACTGTGTATCGTCCACCTGTCGTGTCCTCAGCGATGGCGTGGAGAGTCTAGCCCGGCATATGCCGCCAAGCCAGCGCGATTACGCGTGCATGCGGCGGCAACGTGAGCGTCAGCACCGGGCGCCTCGGCGGGTAGTGCTATGGTTGCGCCGCGGGCGCGCTCTCGATGATCTGCGCCAGTTGCTTGAGGACCTTCTCCAGCGCGTCGGCCCGCATGGTGCCGCCGGGCAGCGCGCGCGCGGCGGCAAGCGCCGCGTTCATCTCGTCCTTCAGGCCACGGTTGAAGGCAGTGATGGCCAGCCCGAGTTGATCGTCAACGTTGGTGCGGTCCAGCGTCAGCTTGAGCAGTTCGCAGGCCTGCGCCGGCGGCGTCCGCTCCCACGGGTGCGTGCGCTGCTTGGTGACGGCACCGCGCTTCTCCGAGATCTTCAGGCCCGTCTCATCGAAGTCCACGATGTCGTCGCCCGGCTCATTCTTCCGCGGGAAGACCTGCAGCGGCGAATCGTGCCGCGGCCGGCGCTGGATGTCATCCACCAGCCGGTTGCGGCAGCGTTTGAAGAACTCCTGCTCCTGCCGCATCACCCCGGCGTACGCCTCGACCGTGCTCTTCTCTTCGCCTTCACTGCTGGCGGCCAGTTTGGCCAGGCCGTCCATGGCCGCCGTGTACTGGAACGCTTTGGCTTGCTGCATCAGCGCTTTCAGAGGCGCGGCAATCTTGCCGGACCCCGAGCCCTCGCCGCCCACGGGGCGTTCCGTCGTCTGCACGGGCCCGGTCTTAGCGGGCGGCGGCGGCGCGCCCGGTTCCGTGCCCGGCGCGGGTTTGTCGGCCACCGGAGTTCCGGCGCGGCCGACGCCGGGTATGACGGGCGCCGGGCCTTCGGTCTTGGCTTCCGGTTTCTTTGGTTCCGCGTCGGCGACGGCCGGCTGCGGAGCGGCAGCCTGCGGTTTCCGCTCTGGCGCCAGCAGGGCGTCCTCGACCTCAGCCGCCAGCACGGCGGCCTTCACGCCCGTGGTGGTGTCGCGGCCGGCTTTGTCCGCGATCGTCTTCAGCATCTTCAGCACGCCCGCGCTCGGGCGTATCTCCTTCTTGGCCAGCAGTTCCTGGATCAGCTCAACCTGCCGCGTGGCCGTCACGTAGTCCTCGGTCCTTGCGGCCGGCTCGACGGCAACCACAGGCGCGGGCGCCGGCTTGGGCGGAGGTTGCACCGGCGCAGTTGGCGGCGCGGGCGGTGTCTGGATCTGTGGCGCGGGCGGCTGAGTCGGCGTGCCGACGGCCGCGGACTGCCTGAGCGCATCGAACAGGAAGATCTTCGCGGCCAGCCCCACGGCCACGATGAAGACCAGCGCCGTCAGCCCGACCAGAAACGTCGCGTACAGGCGGCTCGCCAGCCTGGAACGAGGCGCTTGCGGCGGTCCGGCATAGATCGGCGCCACCGGCCCCGTCGTGGATGTTGCCGAAACGGCGGGCCGGATGCCGCCTCTGAGACCGGTCTCCATCGGTGCCCGCGTCGCGGAGTCTTCCACGCTCGCAGCGGCGGGCGCACGGGGCTGGAGAGCCCCCTCGACCACCGGCGCAGGCGGCGCAAGCGTCTCGGCTTTCTCGACCGCGGCCAACACCTGCGTCAGCGCGGTGCTCACGGCGCTGTAACTCGCCCGGTGCTCCGGTGCGGGGGCCAGCATCTTTTCCGTGAGCGCGACGACGGCGGGCGGCAGGCTGGCTTTCCTGTCCGCAGGCCACGCCACAGGTCCGCGCAACGCCTTGCGCTCAGCATCCAGAGTGCCTTCGTCCGTCCCGCCGAAGGGAGGAACGCCGGTAGCCAGATGGTAGAGTATGGCGCCCAGGCTGTAGATGTCCACCGCGGCCTGAGCCGCCGGCGTCTGCGCGCTGGGCTTTGAAGGCATGGCTTCGGGGGCGGTGTAGATGAGCGGCTCAAAGAGGTACGGATCGTGCGCGGACCACACGGCATGCTCAGGCCGTTCCCCCAGGCCTACGCCCACGATGCGGGCGTGGTCCTCGCCCAGTATCACGTCGCCCGGATGCAGCCTGCCGTGATGAAGCTTGTGCAGGGCCGCGTACGCCAGAGCATTGGCACACTGCAGCGCGACCAGCAAGGCTCGAGACGGAGGGAAAGGCGCGCCGCGGCGCAGGGCTCTCGACAGCGGTTCGCCGTGGGCGTAGTCCATCAGCAGCAGGAGGCGACCGCCCTCGTTGACGCAACCGAGGCTGCGGACCAGGCCCTTGTGCTCGAGGACGAACGTGGCCTCGGCCTTCTGCGGCAGCTCGACAACAAACTGCTTCTCGCATTGCGATTGCCGGAATAGCTTCACGGCGACGACGTCCTGTTCGACCAGGCGCCGCGCTTTGTAGGTCACGCCTTTGGGGCTGCGGCCGAGTTCTTGAACAACGCGGAGGCCTTTGAGTTCCGGAAGGGCTTCGGCTGAGGGCGTGGGTTGCGGCTGGGTCATTGTCCGCGTTTCCTTACTGCAGTCACGGCACGACTTGCCGAACTGATGCCTTAAGACGGAGAAGTACCCCGCTTTGTGGCATGAAAATCTGAAACTCGTGTCCAGAATTGCACATGTGCAGCGGCGACAGTCCACGACTCAGCCCGTTTCCGCCAAGCGCTTGGTTTTCCGCATGTTTACAGCGCCCCGCTCGTTGAGTATGGTGGAGCGTTCCTCTCGTTCAGTGTGGGCATAAAGGGGGTTCGCGGATGAACCGTTGGGGGCCAGGATTCCTGCCCTGTAGCGCCGGCGTCTCGCCGGCACCGGCTCGCATGTCTTGCCGTGCCATCGGTGGCTGCGTCCACCAATGCCGCGCCCTCGCGCTCCTCTTTTGCGTCTCGTTATGCGTTCTGGCGCCGTTGCTGCACGCCACCCAGCGCCGAGCTCCTGGCGATGCGGCCGAAGACCCGGCGGAACTGGAGCTGCGGAACCACGTCTATGCATCCATCCCGGCCCCGGACGCCAAGGGTTTCCAGCCCATGCCGGCACCCAAGCCGGGTGACCTGCCTGCCGCTCAGAAAGAAAGCCCGCAGACGCTCGAACGCTATCGCCTCGCCGCCCGCTTCCGGCCCACGGACGAACGCCGGACGATCGTGCTGCAGCCGCTTGGGCCCTTCGATGCGGAACAGGCCAAACTGCTGGAGGACCTGCGCGACTACGCCGCTGCGTTCTTCCAGTTGCCGGCGCGCATAGAGAAGCCCCTGCCGCTTGAAGTCGCGGGGAGCAAGCTGTACCGCAATGTTCCGCTGGGCCACCGCCACGGCACGTACGACAAGCAGTACGACGGCAATGCGCTCATGCGCGAAATCCTGATCCCGCAACTGCCCAAGGACGCGCTGCTCTACCTGGGCGTCACGATGGCCGATCTCTACGCCGATGCCGCGTCGGAATTCGCCTTTGGCGTTGCCTCATTCACCCGGCGCGTAGGCGTCTACAGCCTGTGCCGCTACTACCCCGAATTCACGGAGATGCGCCGCAGCCCCGGCGACGACGTCAAGGCCCTGCGCCGCGCCTGCAAGGTACTCAACCACGAGGCCGGCCACATGCTGGGCATCACGCACTGCACCTTCTACCGCTGCTCGATGAACTACTCCATCAGTCTGCCCGAACTGGACGCCACGCCCGTGCACTACTGCCCCGTCTGCCACCGCAAGCTGCTCTGGAACATCGGCTTCGATCCGCTGAAGCGCTTCACGGCGCTGCAGGAATTCTACGCGACGCACGGCATGACCGAGGAGTCCGAATGGATCGCCGGCCGCCTGCAGCGCTGGCAGTCCGTCGTCGCAACCGAATCCGTAAGGAAAACGCAGGACGAGTGAACTCGTGGCACGGCCTTCCAGGCCGTGGACGTGCGCAATACCGTGCCGTCACCGTTCCATGCTGTGCTTCACCGAGTGAATGTGCGCATCGCCGCACAGGTAGGCCAGCGCGGCGATCAGCCACAGCCACATCAGGACCGAGAGTGTCGCCAGAAACGACAGGTCAACGGCGCGAGGCTCGTCTCCACTGAACATGTGGTACGCGAACTTGATGGCGCCGACCGCATGCCCCAACGCCAGCAGCTTCAGGATGTACCCCACCGCGCGGCTGGGACGCGAAGGACTCGGTATCGCCCCCGGGTCGAACGCGTCCGCGGCCACATAGAGCAGCAGCAGGCTCCCCCCGATGATAATGGTCAAAACCACGGCGGGGCCTGACAGATTCGCCGTGTAGGACACGTAGGCAGCGGGCGCGGCCAGACTGCACAGCACCGCTCCCCATTGCAGTCTCGGCCGCATGAAGAACAGCCGCGGCTTGAAGCCAGGCGCAGGCGGCATCGTGGCACGGTCGTCCTCGCCCGTGGACGGGCTCAGTGTGCTGTCGTCGCTCATGGCTGCAGCGTCTCATTGCGGGCGGACCAGGCCACGCGCTTCCATTCCCCCGCCGCGCCCGGAGGCCGGCGTTCCATTTCCCACCGCACGCGCACGCCGCGCCGCAGTTGCGCTCGCGCCGGGGCGCGTGCCACTGCCGGCTTGTCCGGCAGTGCGCCGGGCCCCGCATCTCTGGAGACAGGCACCGCCTGCGTACAGAGCGCCAGCGCTTCCAGCCGCACGCCCGTCGCCGTCGCCTGGCAGGAGACCTGCCCGCCGTCGGCGTTGAAGGTCCCGCCCGGCTGAAGCTGGCCGCTCGCGAGAGCCTGCCGCGCACGCTCAAGCCAGCCTTCCGCCTACCGCATCGCGGCCTCCCGCTGGCTGGCGGCGCGCTCCGTCTGGATGCGTTCCAGAACGCCGCGCGACAGCAGCATGGCGGCGGCGAAAATGGCCACCAGCGCCGCCAGGGCCACCATCAGTGAGTAACCGCGCGTTCTCCTCATCGCCAAGACTCTGCCTC
>JAPLOD010000559.1 GCA_026692735.1 Planctomycetota bacterium
CCCGGTGCGCTGCGACAGCACTTGGCGGGCGTGTCTGGCCAGTGGTGTCGCGAGGAGTCTGCGGGCACGTTCTGAACTCGCGAGCGGGCCCGCGGTCATGGCCTCGATCATACGCGGGACGGACGTCAGACCCATGCGCCGGATCGCCTCCACAGCGTCGCGCCGCTGCGCGTCAGAGTGTTCCTGCAGCAGGCGCAACAGCCGTAGCGGGCCGTCGCGGCCGGCTGGGCGGGGCAAGCTTTGCCCATCAACCGCGTGCTCGGCGGAGAGAAGCTTCCAGGCGCGGGCTGCGAGTACTTCGGTATCGCGAGCCTGACCGAGCCGTTCGAGCAGGTCCTTCAGCCGGCCGCGAATGGTGACGGCGGCTTTCTTCCTGAGAAACGGATTGGCTATCTTCAAGGCAACGCGCAGGCGGCGGCAGGCCACGCGAACATCATGCACCGCCTCCTTGTCGGGATGCTCCAACAGCCGCTTTAGGGCGGCGTCCAGCCTGGCGGTCTGCGCCTTGCAGACCTCCAGAGCCAAGTCCAACAGGTTTCCGAGACTGCGCGCCACGGGTTTCGCCCCACGCTGCTTGCAAGCCGTCCGGCCACTGGTTATCTTACGGCACATGAGCGAACCTGTCGCCATCAAGATACCGCTAATGGATCTCCGCCCGCAGACGCAAGCTCTGAAGGCCCAATTGCTTGAGGGCTTTGGCAGAATCCTGGATCGGACCGCCTATTGCCTGGGTCCGGAAGTCGAGGCTTTTGAGCGCGATTTTGCGGCCTACTGCGGCGCGGGCCATGCCGTGGGCGTGAACTCCGGCACGTCGGCCCTGCACCTCGCGCTGCTGGCTCTTGGCGTGGGGCCGGGGGACGAAGTCGTCACCACGCCGTTCACGTTTGTGGCCACGGCGTGGGCGATCTCATATTGCGGCGCGACGCCGGTCTTCGCGGATATCCAGCCAGATACGTTCCTGCTTGACCCCAAAGCCGCCGAAAAAGCGATTACGCCGCGCACCAAGGCCATCCTGCCCGTCCATCTTTACGGACAGCCGGCGGACATGGAGGCTTTCCAGGACCTGGCGCGGTGCAAGGGCCTGCCACTGGTGGAGGATGCCGCTCAGGCCCATGGCGCGACGTATAAGGGCCGGCGTACAGGGTCGCTGGGAACGATCGCAGGCTTCAGTTTCTACCCAAGCAAGAACCTTGGCGCGTGTGGCGAGGGTGGCATGGTGGTTACGCAAGACGCCGGCCTCGCGGCCAAAGTGCGGGCTCTGCGCGACCATGGGTCGGTCCGGCGTTACTACCATGACACAGTGGGCTTTAACTACCGCATGGAAGGCTTGCAGGGCTTCGTGCTGCGCACCAAGCTGCCGCATCTCGACGGCTGGAACGCCCGGCGCCGGGAACTGGCGGCCATCTACGATACGTTGCTGGCGGGGACCGCGGTGAAGCTGCCCCTCGTGGCGCCGGACCGGACGCATGTCTATCACCTGTATTCCATTCGGCACCCGCGACGCGACGCGTTGGCGGACTATCTGAAGGCCCAGGGCATCGGCACGGGGATGCACTATCCCTTGCCGGTGCATCTGCAGCAGGCGTACGCGCACCTGCGGTTGAAGCCGGGCGCTTGCCCGCATGCCGAAACAGCGGCACGAGAGTGCTTGAGCCTGCCGATCTTTCCCGAGTTGGCGGACGAGCAGGTCAAGACGGTCGCGGCGGCCGTGCGAGCGTGGCCGCATCTGTAGGCAAATGTCGGGATTGCAGCGAACCCAGAGGCGCTGTGGAACGTTGTGCTCAGAGTGGTGGCGATGACTGCGCTTCGTAGCGTTTTCCTCCGATTCCGTCTTGGCCTGTGCCGGTCACTTGCTGCCGGTCTGCTGTTGGCGCTTGCCGCAGGTCTGCCGTTGCCCCGCCTCCTGGCCGAAGACCACGGGGCGGAACCGGCAGAACCTCCGCGCGAAGCCGATGGCGGCGCGCTGGCGACAGGGCTGGAAGAGCCGTCCGTCACGCAGTTGGCCGATCAGCTCTTCAAGCAGCTTGAGAGTGAAAAGACAGAGAGTACCTGGGAGGTGGTCAACCGCCTGGCGCGGCTTGCCCGTGAGCATGGCACGGCCATCACCGAACGGCTGGAGAAGGGGCTCCAGGCAGCGGACGAGAGAATGAGGCTGGCGTGCGCCCGCGCGCTGTGCCAGCTCTCGAACACCGAGCAGGCTGCGCCC
>JAPLOD010000560.1 GCA_026692735.1 Planctomycetota bacterium
GGCCCTGCCTGCGCATCAACTGCTCCTGATCGGCCTGACCGCCCCTGACGCCGCCGAGTTGGCGCGTGTAACCAAGGACCTCCCGGCGTGGGTCGCCGGCGGATTATCCGCCGCGGTCATCGACTTCGGCATGGTCGAGAAGGCGACGAAGCACTTTGCCCCAGGCGAGGCGCCGGGCGTGACCTGCGCCGACGCCGCCATCCAAGTCGGCCTGTGGCAGCTTCCAGATCGGGTGATGTTCCTGGTCTATAACAGGGACGAGAAGGAGGTCAAGACCGCCCAACTCAAGGTGGACCTGGACAAGCTCGGCCTCAAGCAGAAGCTGATCTGGCAGGAGATTGTCGGCGTGCGCCAGCTCTATGCCGAAGCCAACGCCCCGGCCCCGGGGTTTGACTACTACGGGGACGGGCTTTCACTCAGTGGCATCCCCCCGAAGAGCGGCCGGCTGGTAACGATCCGGAAGTACTGATGACGATATCCGGTGGCCGGCTTCTGCCGGCCACCGGGCAGAACTACGCAAATCCAGGAGAACATGAACACAACATGATAACTGACTTGTTTGACGTATCCGGCTCATCGCTTCCCGACGACACGAAGCGGTTTGGTCCCCTGACGGGCAACGACGAAATCAAGCTCTGCCTCGACGCGCGCGGCGCCATGCACGACTTCACGCCCGACCAGGGCAGCTGGCCGCCGCCGCGCATCGTCTGGACTGGGCGGCGCCATGCACGCACCAATGACCGCTACAACAGCAACCTGTTCGAGTGGGGCTTCGTTGATGTCCGGCTCGACGGAGAGGATGATCTGAACGCGGTGACGGCCTGGAGTCAGCGTCTGCGGCCACGGCAGGGGATCGTCGAGACCGACATCGCTCTTGGCGGCGGCGCGACGATGCGCGCGGAATCGTTCGTTCATCTTGAAAGGAACGTCGTCGTCTTGCACCGCCGCTATGCGGGCCTCCCAAGGCGCCAGGGCGGCTGGAAGGCGAAGGCGGTCTGGACCTTCTGCATGGTGGGGACGGAAGAGATTCCCTACCGCACAACCTTCGCGCCGCAACCGGCGTGGGACAACGGCATCGCCGCCGACACCACGGCTGACGGCATCATTGTCTACCGCAGCCGCATCGCGCTGGTTGTGTCGGGTGCGGCGCAGGCGCGCGCGGTCGGCAACCGGCTGGAGGTCGAGGCGCCGCTGGCGGCCGATGGCAGCGTGGCGTTCTGCCTGCTTCTGGCCGACGATCTCGGCAATGATCCGCAGCTTCTTGACACGCCGCTGGACGACTGGATGTCGCCGCCGGTGCGCGCGATCAACCAGGAGACTCGCGCCATCAAGCTGGAGAAGCCCGACCCGGCAGTCACGATCGACGGCCTGCGGGCCTGGGTCACGGAGCAGGGCTACGCCGGGTTGCGCAAGTCCCAGCAGGCCGCCTGGAAGGCCTACTACGATGGGTTCATGCTGGAACTGCCCGCCGAGGAAACCGAGCTGCGGGCGATCCTCGACACGCAGCTCTACACCGTCCGCTGCAGCTACTCGCAGTTTAGCCTGCCCGCCAACCCGTTCAACAGTTCGTGGGGCGCGGGCTACTTCTGGGACGAGCAGTTCCCCATGCTGGGCCTGATGGCCTGCGGCGACATGGAGATGCCGCGGCGCATCCTGGAGTTCCGCCGCCGCTGCCTCCCGTTCAGCTCGCGCATGGTCTCCGGCTTCGGCGCCCGCTTCCCGACCTGCGCGACGGAATCGGGCCAGCACATCGCCGACCGCAACGGCACGGACGCCTACGAGTTTTTCCTGCCGGGATTCATCGTCAACTACACCTGGTTGTATTGCCGCTACATGGATGATGAGGCAACCTGGCGGCGGTATTATCCGCTGATCCGGGAATGCGCCGAGTTCTACCGGCATTGGCAACTGGTCGAGCTGCCCGGGAACCATGCCATGATCGTGCCGGGCATCGATGTGGATGAATCCATCAGCGCCTATGATGACGGCCCGGCCATGGCCTGCGGCGCCGCGATCAGCCTGCACCTGGCGGCGGAAATCGCGGATATACTGAAGCTGGACGAGCCGGAGGCGCCGGAGTGGCGGCGGCTGTCGAAACTGGCCAGCCGCCTGGCCAGGGAGGTGGGCGGCGGATTCTACACGGAGTTTGGGGTGGCCATGGTGCCGGAGCCGGACGAGCCGGCGGACCCCGCGGTGGTCGAATGGCGGCGCGGGAAGCGCGAGGCGCTCCGGCAGCACCGGCGACGCAAGAACGCCGGCGGCCACAGCAGCGCCAGCGTCTCCGGCGATCCAGAGATGGTCTCTGAATGGGCGTGGGCGCACGTGGGCAGCGCCTATGTCCTGGCCAATGAGGGCAAGGCCGACGAGGCGCTCGCGGCCTTGCGGAAGGTCCCGGCGCTGCGACTGGACTTCAGCGCGCTTTGCGAGAGTTGCTCGCCTGACAAGTCCCGCATCCACCACCCGTGGTTCACCACCGTGGCCGGCGCCTACGTGCGGGCGATCGCCCGCATGCTGGTTCGCCCCGACGGCGAGAACATCCGCCTGTTTCCCGGCCTGCCGGCCGGAACCTGGCAGGAGTTGGAGTTCCGGCTCATGGCGCACGGCAACGTCGAGGTCCATGTGAAGCTGGAAGCCGGCGTCATCCGTACGCTGTGCCTGCGGCGCCGCGCCCCCGGCACGCGCCGCTGTCGCATGACGATTCCGAAGGCCTATCTGGCGGCAGGGCAGATCGTCGCCGGCGTGACCGGCCGCGAGGTCGACGGCAAGATCGAATCTGAGGTAAACGTGGACGAAAGGGGCGCCGTCTGCATATGACCGTTGCGCCTTGAGATCCGCACGGAAGCATGGAGATTCCTTGTGCCATTGAGAATTGAGAACCAAACCCTGACCATCACGACGAAGAAGCGGGAACTTGCACTTGATCTCAAGACCGTCCTGCGGGCGAGGCTCTACGACCTGTCCGTCCTGCGCGAAATCCAGGTAATGGAGTTTGAGCCGCGCCTGGTCCAGCCCTTCGGCGGTGCTCAGGACAGGCCGCTGGCCGACGGCTTCCGGCTGCAACTGGTCAATGAAAAGCACGGGCTGTTCATCCCGGTCGAGTTCCGGGCCGAGGCCGACGGGTTCCGCGTGACGGTGAAGGCCGGTTGGATCTGCGAGCAGATGTCGATCAACCGCCGGCTGATGACGCTCGATGTGATGCCGGAGCTTATGCAGACCCGCGTCGGCGACGAGGGGTTCTATCTCCTGCCGGACTTCTGCGGCACGCTCGTGCGCTTCAAGGAGCATCTCCCCACGATCACTCGCGACCGGATCTACATGCACCAGAGCGAGTGGGAGAAGCTCAACGTCATGAACTGCTTTGGCCTCAAGCAGGGGACGCGCGGGACGCTCGCCGTGGTCCACAAGGGCGATTTCTTCTGCCACGCCGTGACCGAAATGAACCAGGAGGGCTGCAACCGCATCTACGCCAGCTTCGGCTTACGGCACAAGCCGGGCGAGCCAATCAAGCAGGAGGACAAGGAACTCGTCGTCCGCTTCACTGAAGGGCGGAAGGACGGCTATTTCGACCTGGCCAAGGCCTACCGCGACTATCTGGTCAACGAGCGCGGCGTGTCGCCGTTGAAGCCGCGGTTGGCCGGCAACCCGGTGCTGGCCTATTCGGCGGGCGCGATGCGCACCAAGATTTTCCATGGGCTCAAGCCGAGTTCGCTCGACGGCAACGTGCCGATGAAGGTTTACGCCACCTTCGCGCAGGCCGAGGAGATCCTCGACCGCATGAAGGAGGTGGGGATCAAGAAGGCGGTCATTACTCTGGCGGGCTGGAACCTGGGCGGGCATGACGGCGCCTACCCGCAGCGCTTCCCGGTGGAACCGGCCCTGGGCGGCGAGAAGGGGTTGCGCAAGCTCATCGCCAAGGCCAAGGGCATGGGCTACCAGATCGTGCCGCACGACAACCTCACCGACATGTACATAGCCGGGCAGACCTACGACCCTGAGGTGATCCTGCGCCACGAGGACAACACACCGGTGCTGGGCGGGATCTGGGGCGGCGGCCAGTCGGTCAAGGCCTGTCCGGTCGCCTATTTCGACCGCTACGGCCCGGACGTGACGCGCATCAAGGCCCTGGGCTTCGAAGGCCACTACTACTGCGACGCGCAAAACAACCCGCTCTACCGCTGCCATGACCCGCGGCATCCGGCCGACGAGGAACAGTTCGCCCTCTCGCAGTGCAAGATGACCCAGGCCTACCGTGCGCTCTACGGCGCGGTGTCGCAGGAAATCGCGCCGGCCTACGCACTGCCCTTTCTCGATGAGGGCGGCCAGCATTCGCCCTACAACATCGGCTGGTGCCTCCAGTACGTCGAGGAGAACCTCAAACGCATCGTCGATCGAGTCGTGCCGTTCTATCAGTTGGCGATTCACGGGCTGATCACCTACCAGGATGGCTGGGTGCACGGCTATCGCTCGTGCGGCATGCGCAAAGGCCTGCTGCGGGCGCTCGCCTTCGGCGCCCGGCCCTGCATGGAGGTCTCCTACGTGCCCGGCGCCAATGGCGACCTCTACACCGATTCGATCCGCGATGTGATTGAAGGCTACAAGATCGCCTACGAGGAACTGGCCGACACACACGTCGAGTTGGTCGAGGACTACGAGGAACTGGCACCCGAGGCCAGCCGCATCGCCTACGCCAACGGCACCGCGGTCACGATCAACTGGGGCGACACCCCGGTCGGGGATCTGGCACCGCTGAGCTGCCTGATCAGGAGGAGGTGACAAATAACCGGAACAGTGCTGATCGTAACGTTGTCCCTGATCGGTTGGCCAGTCCATCGTTTTCATCGTTCGCGTTCAGGCATCCGGCCTTCACCCACCGGATGGCGCCCCAGAGGCTTGGGCGCAACCGGATCTCGCCCGGCACGTCGGAGACCAGCCCGGTGTCGCGGTTAGCAGTACAGCCGTTCAGCCTCGCCGCCGCCAGCCTCGCCTGCTTATCGCCTGCGTGCTGGTCGCGTCGGGGTCGCGGTAGTGCCGCATGTCGCTTCGCCAACCACGTCCACCAAGCCATCGTCAGGAACAGGAATGTCGGCGAAAGACGCCGCCCGCTTGCTCGAAGCGGAAATGAAGCGGAACCAAGGCAGAGGCGGAAGGCGTTGGTCTCGGTGACTGACGCCTTTGCGTGGTCAAGGCGGTCGGAGATGATGTCGTTTCGTAGACGATGGGCTCATGCTGCTCGCCAACAGGCATGTGGACCATTTCGTGGACCACGCCATGCACCCACGGCGGGACATGGCGGGACAGAGACGCAGTTGGCGGCCCGCCAACGGCCCGGCGAAAAACGACAACATTGTCGCTCTTGGCTCGTAATCGGCGGGACGGCCGCGACGGGCGTCGCCCGGATGAATTCGCTCACAGTTGAGCTCGCTGCGGGTTAGTGTATGGAGATGCAAGCATCGCGGCAACGAGGATCGGAACCAGGAAAGGAAGCACCGACCAGGATGAAGCTTGTC
>JAPLOD010000561.1 GCA_026692735.1 Planctomycetota bacterium
AGCATCAAGGTCACCACGGGCGATAAGTTTTACACGCGACACACGGACTTCGAGGAGCGCCTCCTCGAAGTGGTATTGCTGGAAACGCGCGCCCGTCCGCACGGCGCCGAGTCCAAGCCGACGTCCCTGCCGCCGGTCCCCGTGCCCGCGCCCTCTACCGAGCCAGCTAAACCCCCGGCGCCGCCGCCGGAGCCCAAGAAGGCCGGTTGACGCGCTCGCGGCAGGGCTGAGACTTCAGGCGGTGCGAGTGTGGTATCCTCGCCGCCTCAGAGAGGGTCAGCCATGGCTACGCCACAGACGCAGATGCTGCGCGCCTTCATCGCCATCAACCTCGATCCAGCGCTGCTTGCCGAGTTGGAGAAGCTGCAGCGCCGCTTGCGCTTCGGCGACGCCGTGCGCTGGACCAAGCCGGAGCAGATCCATCTCACCCTGAAGTTCCTCGGCGACATTGCCCCGGAAACGGTGCCTCAGGCCGATGCGGCGCTCAAGCGCGCCTGCCAGGGCGTGCAGCCATTCGAGCTGAGCCTTGAAGGCCTGGGGTGTTTTCCCGGCGAGAACAAGCCGAGTGTCGTCTGGGTCGGCGTGGGCGGCGGCGTTGAAGCGCTGAAGGCGCTCCAAGGCCGCGTTGAGCAGGAAACGCGCTCGCTCGCCAGCCATAGCGAAGACCGGGAGTTCCGCCCCCACCTGACGATCGCGCGCGTCAGGAGCTCGAACTTCAGCGAACTGCGGCGCATCGGCGGGATGATAACGACGACGGCCGTCGCAAGGCTGGGCGCGTGGACCGTGAAGGACGTCCACTTGATGCAGAGCGAACTGCTGCGCGAAGGGGCCAGGCATACGGACTTGGCTACGATCCCCCTGGCACCGTAGCGGAGGGCCGGCGAAGCTTCCATGCACCGCGCCTCCTGGCTGCTCCTGGCCCCCAACCTCGGCTTCCAGAAGATCCCCATCGAGAAGATCGGCCTGCAGAAGGATGAGTACAGGACAACGCTGCCATGACGACTGTGCTCGTTCTGTGTCTACAGCCGACGTATCTTCCTAACGACGTCGCGTGCTGACGGCGGCTGCTTCCATTTCCCCATGTCATCCGCCGTATGCTCTGCGCCCTCTGCGCCTCCGCGGTGAATGAGCCGTTCACACCCGTTCCACGATCTTCACGCCATCAGGCGCCGCCTCGGTCTCCTCGAAGATGACCAGTGTGTTGCGTTCCTTCAGCCAGGCCGTGGGCAGATGGTAGTAGCGTTGCGTGGGGTGGCCGACGCCGGTGAGCGTGATGAAGTCGTGCTGCCATGACGTGTCAATCTTCGCGGCCGAAACCTGCCAGTAGCGGCCGGCGCACTGGCCGTTGAGCCAGATCAGGCCTTTGTGCAGCTTGCCGACCTCCAGAGCGTAGCCCGCGGCATCGGCCTTCAGTGCGTCGAACTCCGCCCGGAACCACCGCAGGCGCGCCTTGCCCTTCGGCGCCTGCCACTTGAACGTCCCGCCAATGATCGGGTCGAAGAGCCTGCGCTGCTCGCCCTGCAGGCCGACGTCGAGCGTCCATTGCAGCCTCTGCGGCACGCCCTCAAGGAGCACGTCGCCGATCAGGCCCTTCTTCTCCTCGCTCATCGGCGCATCAATCATCCAGTCCCCCTTGATAAGACCGAACGCGGCGACAAGGACGGTGATGCGGTTCCGGCCCTTCTTCAGCGTTACGCGGTAGTCGTGCTTCCAGTGCTTGGGGCGGTCTTCGTCGAGCCGCTCCGGCTGCGCGCCGACGAACTTGCCGTTCACGAACAGCATCGAGAAATCGCGGACCATCGGCAGCGCAAGGGTCGCCTCGGCGGCCTTAGAACTGGCGAGCGTGGCCTGATACCAGCCGTAGTCGGTCCGGTCCTGCGTGTACGGCAGCATCGAAACGGGCGTCTCGAGCTCGAATGTCGTGCGCTCGCCCTCGGGCAGCGCGTCGGGCAACGGCTCGGCCAGCGCTTTGAAGGCCAGCGCGGCACGCGTGGGTTTCCACGTGCGCTGGATCCTGACCGTCGTGTCGTTGTACGCACTCTCGAAGAGAATCTCCGCGCCGTTGCCTTCGCGCGCCACTGCGGCGGACTTCGGCGGGAGCTTCAGCGTGGCGCCGTTGACGGAGAGGTCGTGCGCCTGGTCCGTCGAGTTCACGAGGAAGACGAGCGCGCTGGGGCCGAGCGAGTAGCGGTACTTCGCCAGCCGCGGCAGCGTTTCCTTCTCGCCGGGCGGGACGGCGGCGTCAACCTGGGCGGTTGTGTTGAGGAGGTACCTGGCGTTCTCCTGAAGCACGCGCTGCAGCTTGCCGAGGTGTTCCGACTTGGTGGTGGGCAGACCGTACTCGTCAAGCGGCGCGTCGAAATCGTAGCTGGTGGTCTGCAGGTACATTGCTTCGCGGCCGTAGTTCGTGCCCCCGTGCCACATGTAGTAGTTGACCCCCGTGCCGCCCGCGGCGAAGAAGCGGATCGCGTTATACGCGATCTCCTGGGGGTCGCGCTGGTGATGCGCCACGCCGAACGTGTCGTACCAGCCCGGCCAGTTCTCAGTCCACAGCGCGGGCATGTTGGTGTGGTGTTTCTTGAACTCGGGAACGCGTTCGGCCACCGAGAAGCCGTTGAGCGTCTCGATGGCGCCTTCCGCCGAACCTTCGCACATGATGAGCGGCACTTCGATCCCGACTTCGCGCCCGATGGACACGACCCACTCCATGTACTTGCGGCCCTCGTCGCCGTACCGCTTGGCCACGTTGTTGTACTCGTTCTCCAATTGCGCCAGGATCACCGGCCCGCCGCGCGTGGCCTGCTGGTCGCCCACCTGGGACATGAGCGTGCGGAGCCATTTCAGCATCTCGCGCTTGAACGCTTCGTTGTTCGTGCGCGTGACCATGCCCGGCTCATGCAGCAGCCACGGGGGCAGGCCGCCGAAGTTCGTCTCGGCGCAGATGTACGGCCCGATGCGCAGGATCGCGTACAGGCCGTGTTGCTGGCACAGGCGCAGGAAATGCGCCAGGTCGAGGCGGTCCGTGAAATCGTAGCGTCCCTTGTCGTGCTCGTGCAGGTTCCAGAAGACGTAGGTTTCGATGGTATTGAGTCCCGCGGCCTTGCTGTTGCTCAAGATCCGCGGCCACAGTGCGGGCGTGCTGCGCGGGTAATGCACCGCTCCGGACAGGACCAGCTTGCGCTCGCCGCCGACCTTTACCGCAAAGCCGTCGAACGAAACATTGGGCATGGACGACTCCTCCCGCTGAGAGATGAATGAGCACGGCATGCCATCATCAATTCAAAATGCAAAATGGAAAATGCAGAATTGAGAGCAGTTGGCGGTCCGTCGTCCGGCGGCAACGTCACTTGCCTTCCGCGCTGCCGTGGTTCAGCTTCAGGTCCGTCTCGCCCAGGCGGCGCAGGTCGTCCAGCGCGGTGGCGATCTTCGCCAGCGTGTCGGGCCTCACGCTGTCGTCGGCGGTGTACAGCGTCTGCTGTTCAGGGAGCTTGAACCCGTCGTTGCCCACGAGGTATACCTGCGCGGACGCCCCCTTCTGGATGTCCGGTTTCGTGTTGTAGAAGCAGTTGGCCAGCAGGAACAGCTCAAGCGGCCGGTCTCCCGTCTGGACGATCCGCACGTTCGTCGGCTCGCAGTAGAACTGGTCGTGGCCGAAGAAAATCTGGCCGCCGTAGTTGTTGATCGTCATGGCCGTGCCCTGAGCCGGACCGTTCTTTGGCGTGTTGAAGTGGACCTTCGCGCCCTGGATTGTCGCGCGGCCGACGGGGTTGTCGGGCGATCCTTCGAAGACGTAGCCGTTGTCCGCCTGCTCAACGTAGAAGTCGCTCATGACGATGCTGTGGTTGTCCTTCAGGTAGAGGCCGTGCGTCACGAGCGTTGCCAGACGCGTCTGGAAGCCCAGCAGCCCCTCGCGCCGCTTGTCCTTGCCTTCGACGACAATGGAACCTTCGAACGAGGTGTTCGCCAGGACGGTTGCCTGGGCCGAGTCAACGAACCGCAGGTTGCCCTGCACGTGCGGCATGACGACGACCGCCTCGCGCCCGAGCCCCGAGAACTGCAGGCCCTTCTTGAACGGCTGCTTCTGGTACATCCCGTACACGAACACGCCGTCGTACGTCATGCGTGACGGCTTGTCGGAACCGGTCTGCAGAATGTCCGCGCCGTTGTTCATCGCGCCGCTGTCGTGATTGCCCACGGCGATATGCTCCAGCGTTACGTTCTGCGGATCGCTGACGGCAACCATCGTCCCGCCCTCAGCGCCCTTCCAGATAAGCTGAGTGTTGAAGCCGGCGCCGCCAACGTAATAGTCCTGCCCCGTGATCTTCAGCGTGTCCTTGATGGCGTATCGTCCCGCCGGCAGATAAGCGATGGCGTTCTTGCCGTGAGCGCGCGCGGCGTCAATGCACTGCTGCAGCGCGGCGGTGTCGTCGGCCGCGCCATCGCCCTTCGC
>JAPLOD010000562.1 GCA_026692735.1 Planctomycetota bacterium
TCGTCCGCCAGTTTGTTGCTTTCCATCAACGACCGGAAGCCTGGGGCATCGACGCAGCAAGGCTTTTCCATGAAGACGTGTTTGCCGGCGCTGAGCAGGTCCTCCGCGATGTGCCCCTGCAACGAGTACGGCCCGGAGACGCCGACCGCCTCGATCTCCGGATCTGCCGCCAGTTCCTTGTGCGAGCGGTAGACCTTGGGGATGTCGTACCGCTTTGCCACCCGGTCGCCGAGGTCCTTGCGTACTTCCGCGATCGCCAGCAGGCGGCATTCGGGCAGCGCCACGAAATCAGGGATGTGAATGCGCTGCGCCACGAAGCCGCAGCCGACGTAACCGAGACGAACTGGAGTATCAGCCATGTGCAATCCTTTCGGTCAGGCGTAGTCTTCGGATCAGCCTTGTTTCCTACCGCAAATCCAACGCGAGTACAGTCAATAACAGCGCGGGCGGCGCCATCCATTCCGTTACGGTGTATTCGGTGGTACGAGTCTTCCGTTCTGAGGGAACCCACCGTGAAACGTTTGCTTGGCAGTGTCATCCTGGTCGTGGCCGCGTCGGCAGGACATGCCGAAGTCTGCAATCTCAAGGTGGTCACCGATGCGTCGCCGGACTACTCGGACCTGCCGAGCATGATCCACAGCATCACGGCGAAGTGGCCCGCGCCGCAGGAGAAATGCTGGGCCATGTTCTACTGGAACCATATAGCGCGCCGGCAGACCCAGCCGATTGAGCTCCACGGCATGGCGCTTACCGATCCCATCCGCCAGTTCAACGACTACGGCTATACCATGTGCAGCACGATCTCGGGCATCAACTGCGGGATCTGGTACAACATGGGCTTGAAGCCGAAGTACTGGGACATCAGCATGCACACCGTGTGCGAGGTGGAGTACGACGGCCGCTTCCACATGTATGACAATTCGCTCTCGGCGATCTACACGCTGTGCGACGGGAAGACTATTGCGGGCGTCGAAGACATCGGCAAGCCCGGCGCGTGCGAAGCGTCGGGCGGGAAGACCGAACCGGGCCACGTTGCCAGATATCACTGTCTGTGTGCGACAAGCCCGCGAGGTTTCCTCATCGGTGCGGATACAGCGCGCAGCCTGGACGAAGAGTACGGCTGCTTCAACCCAAAGGGCCTCAAGTACCGCTACTACTTCTTCGATTGGGATTGGGGGCACCGCTACATCCTCAACCTGAAGGACGGCGAGGTCTACACGCGGCACTACAAGAGTCTCGGCGCGGGCCCTGAGTTCTACGTGCCCAACCTGGGCAAGGACCCCGAAGCCCCCAACCCGCGGTACCGCATTCGAGGCAACGGCGTGTGGCAGTTCAAGCCGAGCCTGGCCGCGGCTGACTTCAAGTCGGCGCTTCACAGCGCGGTGAACATCGCTCCCGCCGACCCGCGCGGCCTGCAACCTGAGAAGACAGGGGCGCCCGCTGAGGCCGTGTTCAAAGTCCAATCGGCGAACGTCACGACCAGCCAGAAGATTGACGCGCTGGTCTTCTGCAAGAGCGCCGACGACAGCGCGAAGGTGTCCATCAGCACCAGCAACGGGCTGCACTGGAAAGAGGTGTGGAAGTCCGCCGGGACGGGCGAACTGCCCGTGAAGGTGAGCCTGGTTCAGGAAGTCAACGGCGCGTACGAAATCCTGATAAAGGTGGAGCTGTCCGCCAAGGCCGCCGCCGCGGATGCGCAGTTGAAGAGCCTCGAGGTCATGACCACGACGGTGCTGAACAGCAAGACGCAGCCACGGTTGAGCCTGGGCAAGAACACGGTCTACGTTGGCGCGGGGGACCAGACGGAATCTATCGTCTTCTGGCCCGAGCTGCACGGCGGGAAGTACAAGGAGCTTATCGCGGAAGAGCAGAACATCGCCTGCGTCAAGCAGCACATCGGCTACCAGGGCGCGGTGCACCCGGCGAAGGCGAACGAGGACGCGTGGCTTGTGTACCGGATTGACGCCCCGGCCGACATCGTGCGACTGACGTACGGCGGGCGCTTCTACAACCGCGCGCCGAAGAGCCACATTGACATGCTGCACTCCTTCGACGCCGGCAAGACCTGGACGAAGAGCTGGACACTCACCGAGATCAAGCCGCCGTGGGACGTGATCCACTACGAGACCGTGGAGGCGCCGAAAGGCACGCGCTCAGTCCTCATGAAGTACCTGATGAACACGACGGAGGCGTCGCCGTCGGGGTGCAGCATCTACGCGTTTCGCATGGAAGCCAACTACGCACCGGCCGACACGACGTTCAAGCCGCTTGAGGTGACGCTCAACTGGTCCGAGCCGCAGAAGGACAGGTCCCTTGTGGAACGCAGTTGCACGCAACTCATCGAGAAGCTGCCGTGCAGGTTCACAGTCAACGTCGGCGGAGAGGACCATCCGGTGATGAACTCGCTGACGGTTAATCGCAAAGGCGCGCGCGGTGAGCTGAAGTACGGGTACTCGGACGGCAAGGACGCCGGCGGCGAGAAGTTCGGCGGCAAGTGGGTCACGTACGGCAAGAACATCGCCGTTGGCAAGAGCTACACGCTGTCGCGTCCGTCGGGGAACAACTGGGACGCCGGCGATCCCGACGGCAAGAAGCTGACCGACGGCGTTGCCGGTCCGCCGTACGCCGGCGGCACGTCGTACCGGTCCGGCGCGATTTGGGACGGCAACGTCAACCCCGTTATCACCCTCGACCTCGGCGCGCCCGCCGCCTGCGCCAGCTTCGGGATGAACGTCCACGGCTATCCTTTCTACGACGTGCTGAAAGGCGAGGTAAAGGACAAGGTGGAGGTGCTCGTGTCGGACGACGGCAAGGCGTTCACATCGGCCGGCTTCCTCGTCACCGACTGGCGTTGGAAGGACCTGCCCGCGAATCACATCTGGCCGGACGAGGAGACCATCACGGGCGCGACGTTCCGCCTGATCCCGGAGAAGCCGGTCACGACGCGCTTCATCCAGTACAAGGTCACCAGCCCGCGGTTCTTCTGTTGCACCGAGCTGGAAGTGCTCGATGCCATCAAGTACGAGCCGTTCGATCTGCGGGTTGCATTGCCCGATGAGAAATAGGGGCTTGCTGTGAGACAGACAACGTTGTGCCTGTGCTTCGCTCTGTGCGCATTCTGCGCCGCGTCCGCAGAGAACGCCTCAAAGCCGATCGGCGAACCCGTGTTGGAGCCGCCCACGCTGCATTGTCTTGGCGTGTACTGGATCATCCGCGGCGACGAGAACAAGAACGCGCAGATTGACGTCGAGTACCGCAAGCAGGGCGACGTGGAGTGGAAGAAAGGACCGCCGCTTTTCCGCGTCGAGAAGGGCGCGCACAAGGCCGAGAAGCACGGCACCAAGCTCGATGTGCCCGGCGACGCGTGGCTCTTCGCCGGCAGCATCTTCGTGCTTGCGCCGGATACGGCATACGAACTGAAGCTGAAGCTCAACGATCCGGACGGCGGTCGCACGGAAAAGACTCTGGCCGCCCGGACGATTGCCGAACCGGCTGCGCCGGCGGGCGCGCCCACCTACCACGTTGTTCCCGGCAGCGGGGGAGGGAAGGGGACGCAAGGCGAACCGTACCATGGACTGGACGCGGCCCAGGCGGCAGCCAGAGCAGGCGACGTGTTCCTGCTCCACGCAGGTGTCTACGAAGGCACGTTCACGGCGAAGAAGAGCGGCGAGCCGGGGCGGCCGGTGATCTGGCGCGGCGCCGGCGACGGGGAAGCGATCATTGACGGCCAGGGCAAGGCCGCCAAGCGGCCCGGGCGCGGCATCTCTGCCGGCGACGTCCATGACGTCTGGTTTGAGAAGCTCACGATCCGGAACGCGGATTACGCGATCGTCGGGCACCGCTCGGCGCGCCTGGTGATCCGTCGCTGCCACATGCACGGGGTGGACTATGGCCTAACCTGCACGAACAACGACAACGATGGGGTGCGCGACTTCTTCATCTCCGACAACGTGATCGAGGGGCCCTGCACGTGGCCGCGGTCGAAAGGCATCGAGAACCCTCGCGGCATCCAGGTCACGGGGATGGGACACGTGGTCTGCTACAACCGTATCCGCGGCTTTTCGGATGCGCTCGATACATTCCCGTCGCCGCGCTGCGCGGCCATTGACTTCCATAACAACGAGATCAGCGAATGCACCGACGACGGTATCGAGATGGACTACTCGGAGCGCAACACGCGCTGCTTCAGCAACCGCTTCACGAACGTGTTCCAGGGCATTTCCGTGCAGCCAGTGTACGGCGGGCCGGTCTACATCTTCCGCAACGTGCTCTATAACGTGTGTGTCGAAGTTTTCAAAATGCACAACAGCCCCAGCGGAGCGCTGATGGTGCATAACACCTCGGTCAAGAAGGACATGCCGCTCGTGCTGATGACCGGCGAGAAGGTCCGCAACTGCGTCTACCGCAACAACCTCTTCATCGGCACCACCGCCAACTACGCCTACGAAAGCACCGCCCCCATGGAGGGCTGCGATTTCGACTACGATGGCTTTGGCGGCGGCCCGTGGAGGACGTTCCTGAAGTGGAACGGCATCCGCTATGCCACCGTTGATGAAGCTCGCGCCAAGGCGCCGGTCTACAAACACGCTCTGTTGGTGGATGCCGCGACGCTGTTCGCTTCAGGAGTGAAGCCGCCCACGGACGAGAAGAGCCAGTGCGACATCAGCGTCAACGACCTGCGCTTGAAGGCCGGCAGCGGCGCGCTTGATGCCGGCGCAGTGTTGCCGGGCTTCAACGATGACTTCGCGGGTAAGGCGCCCGATCTGGGCGCGTATGAGTTCGGCGGCGAGCTTCCGCACTACGGCCCGAGGCCCGAGAAGAAGTAGGGTTCAGGCTTCAGGGTTTCGGGTTCAGGGGTCAGGGTTGGTGACACGGCCACGTTTCGTTGCGTGCCCGTGGGGCGCGGCAACGGGGGCGCGCATCGTCGCGAATTGGCGTGCGGTGGGACCGAACTTCCGAAGCCGAAAACGGGGGGAAAGATAAGTATGGTGTCACCTGAATCAAATCCGGAAACTTTTGGAGGGAAGACAATGAAACGTGCGCCTGCTCTTCTAGTCACTGCATGTTTCTTTTCGGTCTTCTTCTTGGGAGACCTCAATGCGCAAGACGACCAGGCAGCGGTAGAAGGTGCACCAACGGCAAGGGAACTGGCCGCTGCCGCGCAAAAGGCGTATGAAACACACAAGAAGGCTTTTGAGCACGGTATGGTTTCGACGGAGGAGGTCTGTATGTGGTCGCGGCGCTGGATGACAGCCGAGTGCGATGCTGCCGAGGGTGACGTTGCGCGCCGGGCAATAATCGAAGCTTACTGCAAGCGCGCGATCGACTTTCTAAAGATGATTAAGGCCAATAATGCTGCTAGCAAGGCGCCTGGCTGCGATGCATGGTCACTTTCAACGGCGCAATACTACGCAGTGCAGGCGCAAAGGGAACTCGATGCCGCGAGAAGGGCGAAGGGCGAAAGCAAGAAAGCAGAATAGGACTGCTGTGGATGGCTTTGCGCAAGCCGGGCGGGTTGCTCAGCAGTAGCTGGGCAAGCCATTGGTGCAGTTCTGTGGACACCATACACAACTGTTGACGCAGAGCCGCGGGGGCCAGGCTCAGCAGATGGCTCGCATGGCGCGTGTGGCCGTTCCGGGCTGCCGCAGCATGTCGCGCAGCGCGGCAACCGGGGCGCGGGGGCGGGATGCGCGTAGCATGGCCGTCTCGGCCATGTGCATGGGCGGGACGCCCATGCTACAGCCGGCGAGACGCCGGCGCTACAGGCGGCGGAGCTTCACGGCGATGTCGGTGGCCACGGGTGGGACGGGGATGGTCAACGCTCCGTCTGTGGCCGTGGCGTGTTCGCGACGGACTTCACCGCGGGTCGTGTCCCACCATTCGACAAGATAACGGCCTTTGCGCAGGCCGTTCACAGTCAGGACCGCGTGTTCCACCGTCTGGGGCTTTATCTCCATCGTGCGGGCATAGCGCGAGGCGGTTTCGTTCTGAATCCAGAGCAGCGCCAGCGTGTCGTCCTGCATGCCGAAGGCGCGCAGGTCCGGTGTGGTCTTCAGCGCGTAACCGAGCAACTTGTAGGAGCAGAGCAGCCAGTCGCGGCCAGCGTTGACGACGCGTATGCTGTGCTTGCCGGCGGGCACTTCGATGCTGTACTCTCCGTTAAACCTCGTGACCGTCTCCTTGTCTCTTGACTGATCGGTAACGAAGTCGCAGGCAGCGAACAGCTCGTCGTCAACGAATATCTTGAGCGTCGCGCCGCCATACTGGTTCACGCCGGCAACAGTGACGGCCAGGACCCACTCGCGGCCGCACTCCGTCTCAAACGTCACCGGGTTGTGCCAGGGCTTGTGGTTCACCAGACCGTGGAGATTGGCGCCAAGGTTGTCAGCGCCGATGACCGTGCCATCGCGCTGGACTGTTACGGTGAGAGGCCGGTTGCTGGGGTGGTCCTCCCAGACGTTATGCCTGCCGGCGATGCGGACGTCCAGCACGCGGCCGGGGTACGCGCCGGTGAAACGAAAGCCGGCCTGCGCCGGCCGCAGCTCGTGCTCGCCCCAGTCAACGCCGGCGAAGAACCGGGCGAGCGGCTTGTAGTGGTGGTACAGGTTGCGCGGCTCAATGTAGTTGTCCCACCACCAGATCATCGCGGTGCCGGCGGCAAGCGACAGGCTGCTGGCCCAGATGCCTTCATGCATGTGCTCGCCTTCGGGGTCCTGGCCGTTTCCCTTGGCGTCGGCATCGAGGCCGAATTCGCCGACAATGTGGGGCTTCCTGTAGCGCGCCGCTTTGTCCAGGCAGTAACGCCGCAGCTCGCCCGCGATGTCCGCCGCGCCGTAGCTGTGAGTCTGCACGAAGCTCATCTCGCGCAGGCCGTCAACCGCCGGGTCGCCCGGCGAGTTCGCGAAGCTGGTGGTGATCATGTGCCGGTTCGGGTCGAGACGCTTCAGGCAGCGGGCCATCTCCGCGTGCCAAGGCGCCACTTCCGCCGCGACGTACTCCTCGATGATGTCCACTTCGTTCCACAGCTCCCAGGCGAAAACGTGCGTGCTGTACCCCCAGCGGGCCGTGATGTACCGCAGGCGCTGGCGGAAGAGCCGGCGGGCTTCCGCGTTGGTGAAGAACTCCTCCGGTATGTTACAGGGCCCGGCGTTGGCGGAGTTGTACGGGCAGCCCTGCCAATACTCGTTCGGGGCGCTGGCGCGCAGGCTGTTGAACGATTCCAGGCAGAACATCAGGTAGATGCCTTTGCGTTCCGCGAGTTCGGTGACGTAGTCCAGCCGCCACGCCGCGGCCTGGTCATAGCGGCCGAGGCCGGTGGTGTTCTCCAGCGTGAAGAGGTCCCACGGGCCGATCCAGAGCCGCGCCCAGGTGCAGCCGTTCGCCTCCAGCTTCCCCAGCCAGCGCTCATAGTCCTGGGTGTTGCGGCCCCAGCAGACGTTCATGCCAACCGGGAAATAAGGCGTGCCGTCGTCGAGTTCGAACAGCCGCGGCTGCCCGTCGCCGCAGCGCACAAAGCCGTGGCTCGGCCCGCTCACACAACGGAACTGCAACACCGGCGACTCATAGCGGCCCGCGCGCAGTCCCACTTCGACCCAGATGCTGTGCGTTCCGCGTTCGAGCGGCGCGTAGCGGACCTTCCACACGGTCTGGCCGCGGGCCGTGAGCTTCTCGTCCGCGCCCTTCGTGCTGCGGGTGAAATCCTGATAGTAGAACCCGGGCACCGCGACGTGTTTGCCCGACGGCGTGCGCACCACGGCGGTGACGTCAATCTCGCCAGGATCGAACGGATTGGCGACGGCGGCGTTGATGCGGAACGTCAGCTCAGCCCTGCCGTACCGCGGCACGGACGTGGCGTTCAGCGACAGGTCGGCGATCAGCTCCGCATCACGCATGGGGCGTGTTTCCGCTGGCCGGGCATGCCCGACGGCAAGACACAGCGTCAGGCTGAGCAGAACGTACCGGGGCATAGCCGGACACGTTACCGGGGCTTGGTGTGCCGGCAAGGCAGGAATCGTCATCTCGCGAACGTCCTTGCGAAACGCAAGACGCGCGGGGTATGATGGCAGGTGCGGGTGCAGGCTTCGGGAGACGCCGTTCATGCGAAAGCTGTCACGTATCTGGCTGGGAATCCTGGCTCTTTCCGTCCTGGCTATCCTTGCTCTCACCCCCGGCTGCGGCAGCTCGTGACGGGGTTCGAAGCCGCCTGTCGGCGACAGGCGAACTCAAACCAGCAGAAGCAACTGAACGGCGCAGGCAGGGACGCGCCGGCAGCAGCCCCGTTCCGCGGCGAGCATCAAAAAGTCTGCCTCTACAGCCTGCCGTGTCAGGGCCTGGCGGAGCGCTTGGGGCACTCCACCACCGTGCCCGTGGCGGTGTCCTTCAGTAGGGCGACCTCGTTCGGAATCGGATCGCCGAGGGCCTCCTGGGTTATTGTTACAGGTCTGCCGAAGGGGTCCAGGAGATGATCGCCGTTCGGGCCCTGCGCGAAGACTTTCATTATTTTCGGATGGCGGATCCAGCCCCACTTGATTCCGGCCAGAGCATAGCCGGTGTCGAACTCGTACGCCTCCGTCCGTTTCGTGGCGGGGTCGGCGTAGAAGAGGTGGCCTTTGATCCGTTCGCCCACGCCCGCCCGCACCGTTGCCTCACGCCACGCCTGAAGCTTGACCAGCCAGACGCGCACGACGAAGTTGCCTTGGTAGGTGGGGTTCGCATTCGTCGCATCAGCGTCCGGCGCCGGAATGCTGCCAATGACGCCCGCGAACCTGATCTCACAGTTCGACTGTGACGTGACGGCAACCGGGGCGCTCAAGGCTGTAGCGTAGAGATCAGTGGGGGCGCCTGGGCGGTCAGGCTTGACCGGCTGTGCGTCGGCAGGGGGGCGGATCAGCGTGAGCGTCTGTCTGCCCGCGGCGTCGGTGCCTGCGATGCGCGTGCCGGGCGCCGGCGTCATCTGGCCGACGGTGCGGAGTTGGTAGTAGCAGGTGCGCCGCGGCTCGATGCGAGTGTCCACGAATCGCGTGGCGTGCTGGCTTGTCCTTTCCGCCGCATTCGCTGTGTCAGGCGGTTGCGCGGCTTCCCGAGCATGGCGCCGTTCGCTGCTTCGGAGTTCGCGCGCGGGTTGGCCGGCTGCTTCGGGTTCCTCCGCGGTCTTCGCTGTGTACTCGATGGTGCCGTAAGGGACCGTCGTCTCAATCCGGTCCGGCGCATCGCCGCGGAATATCTCCACGCGCACAAGCTTCATGTGCTTCAGGTTCTGCGGCAGCCTGAAATCCAGGATGGCGCGGTATGAATCCATCCGGCCCTGGACTTCCGACAGCGCGCCCAACACGGCGGGGTCATCCTGCAGAACAGGCTGGACATCAGGCTGCTCAACGAGCGGCCGTGAGGGGCGGGGATAGGCGATGAACTGCGGAATGTCCGCCAGGGGCTCGTTCGGGCGGGCGGAGCCGGTCAGCACCGAGGGCGGATGTCCGGCTCCTTCCGCTCCGGCTCGCAGAGAAGACACATACGCGGGCGTTGGCGCCCGCGTCAGCGCCTCCCTGATGCGATCCCTGCATTGTCTGAGTTCGTCCGCGGGCAGCGGCGGGCATCGTGAGTGTTCCTGCAGAGCGAAGCCGACGCTCAGCACGACCACGAAACCGAAAACCGTTGTTGGAGCGTGTTGGCGCAGCAGCTTCATGGCGGACCTCCTTCAGACGCATAGTGCCGATGCTGGTCCGGGCGCGCGCCGGCGTCCTGCGTGCCCGCAGCAATCCGGGCCTTCCCATAGGGTCTGTCGCAGGGAAGGCGCGGGCTGTTGAGGAGAATCCGGAAAGCTGTGGAGCTTATCTGCGGAAGGGGTCCTGGATGACGGCTTCACCGCAGTACACGCAGACGGTGCGGTGCTTGTTGAGCGCGCGGCCGCATTTTGGGCAAGCGGCAGGCGCGCTCTTGGACACCTTGCCGTCAAGTTTCCCATCCTTCAAGTCAATCAACGCCACGCGGCGCATCAGCTCATCGTCCGTGTAGCCGTGTTTCTCTTTCAGTATCTCCCACAGCGCCTCGGTGATCATGAGCAGGCGCTCGATGTCCTCTTCCAGGGCGCAGACCTCGGCTCGGTGCGCCGGCGGCTCCGGAGGTACCGTCGCCGGGCCTTGGGGCGGAATAGTGAGGTTGCGTGATGCGGGCGGGTGGAACATGGGAGTGGCCTCCTTGACGGTCGGCCGCATTCTACTGCCGCGGCAGGCGCCTGGAACTGCAATTGTGGCGGCACTGATCCAAGGCAATCAGCGGGTTGGGCAGGCTTGCGCGCGCGCCGTCTTTGCGTTACACCTGCTGACGGAAACGGGGTCAATCATGCGCGAATGGGTGCTTTCTGAAGCGAACCACGCCTTTGTGCGCTCGAAGAAGTGGGAAGTGGTGGTGCTGCCGTGCGGGGCCACTGAGGAGCACAATCTTCATCTGCCTTACGGCACGGACAACCTGCAAGTGCAGACAATTGCGGAGCGCGCCTGCGAGATTGCCTACAAGAAGGGCGCCGCTGTCATGTGCCTGCCCACGATCCCCTACGGCGTCAACACGAACCATTTGAAGGTCCCGGGGGCGCTGGCCTGCAGCGTGAACCCGGCCACGCTCTACGCCGTGATCGCGGATGTCGTGGACTCGATGGAGCGGCAGGGCATCCGCAAGATGCTTCTGCTCAACGGCCACGGCGGTAACGAGCTCAAGCCGGTCCTGCGCACACTGCACCATCAGAGCGAGGTCTTCCTGTGCATGTGCGACTTCTGGCGCATACCGGTGGAGCGCGAGAAGCGGATCTTCACCGACATGGGCGACCACGGCGGCGAAATGGAAACCAGCATGGGCCTGGCGCTGTTCCCGCAGTTCGTGAAGCTTGAGCAGGCCGACCCTGGCGTCATCAACCCGACGCGCCTCGCCGCCATCAACGAGGGCTGGGTCGGCATCACGCGGCCGTGGCACCTGGCAACCGCCAACGCCGGGATGGGCAACCCGTTCCCCGCCACGGCCGAGAAAGGCCGCGTATTCGTGGAGGCCATCACCACGCGGCTGGGCGAGTTCCTGGCCGAGCTGGCCGCCGCGCCGATGAACGAGCGTTTTCCGTACTGAGGATGGCAGCAAAACGCCTGCATCTCCGTCGTAGTCACAGACCTGGATCGGCCGCCTGTTGTGCTGCGTGAAAGGGGCGACGCCATGCTAAGTCCTGCTCGCTATGCCGCACCGCTCGGCTGCGCCGTCGCGGCGCTGTTGCTCAATGCCGCGCTTGCCGCGGACACGGTGACGCTCACCAACGGCCAGACAGTCGAAGGCGAGGTCGTGAGGAATGAGCCGGAAGAGCCGGACGTCATCGTCGCGACGGCCGCGGGCTTCGTCGGCGTGGCGCGCAAGGATATCAAGGAGCTCAAGGTGGACCAGGCTGCGCGCGCGGAGCTGGCGCGGCGGCGGGAGAAGGTTGAGAAGGCGTCTTCGGCCGACGAATTGGTCATTGCCCCCCGCGCCGGCGAAGGCCGGACGGGCGCCGCCGCGGAGAGTGCGCGCACCCATTTCGAGCTCTACGAATGGGCGGCCGCGCAACGGCTGAACGGTGCGGCGCGAGAGGAGCTCGCGGCGACGCTTGCCGCTGCTCCCGGCCATGAGGGGGCGCACAAGGCGCTGGGGCATGTCCTGCGCGACGGCAAATGGGTGCAGGAGAGCGCTACGGCGGCGCTGCAGGATGGCGGGGCCGCGACGCCGGTGGGGAAAATGGCGCCGGAGAAAGCGGAGTACTTCGCCCAGGTTGCGCAGTTGTGCCAGGTTCTGTCGCCGGCCGGCAACGCGGCCGAGGGCGAGAAGAAGATGGCGATGGCCGCGCTGCAGCGCGACCGGGCCAAGGCCGGGGAGATGGTGCTCGCATGCCTGAACGCGCGGAACGTCCCGGAGCAGGCTGTGCGGTTGGGTGCGCTGAAGGCTGTCGAGACGCTGAACGCGCGGGACGCGAAGACGTCGTTCGCTCTGGGCGCCGCCGCGGCCGCCGACCCCTATCCCGACGTGCGGCAGGCCGCCACGGCGCTGGTGAAGGCGCGCAACGATGAACTGGGCATGCGGACGATGATTGGCCATCTCCTCGCCTCCTACGATGAGACAGGCCGGCCGCGCGACAAAGTGCTGCATGACAACGCCATCGCGGCGCTGCAGGAACTCGGCGACAAGCGCGTGTACCAGGCGCTCGTGTACTACGTCACTCTGGAATTGCGCCTGACCAACATCTCGGAGGGCAGTCTGACGACGCGGCAGATCAACACCTACAGTGTCAACAGCGGCGCGAACGCCAACGTCGTTGTGCCCTTGGCATTGCCCATCCAGTTCCCGGAGCTGAACATGCAGCGCGTCAAGACGACCGTGTGCGTGCCCGCCATCAGCGCTCTGCAGGACCTCTCAGGCCAGGATTTCGGCCCGGACGCGGACAAGTGGGGTAAGTGGCTGGAGAAACAGAAGTAAAGCGTAGCGTGTAGCTGTCTGGGCCGTGGTGATTCTCCCTCAACGGCACTGAGCGGCAGCGTTCATCCGTGTTTCCAGTCCTCCATCTGCCAACCGCGCGCTCGCGCCACTGCCGCCAGTCGCTGATCGGCATTGATGGCGACCGGATGGCCCACGCACTCCAGCATCAGCAGGTCGCCGATGGCGTCGCCGAAGGCGTAGCTCTGAGTCAGGTCAACGTTGTTGGCCTTGGCGTGAGCGCGGATCGCATCGGCCTTGTGCTCACCCGTCAACGGGGGGCCGCGCAACTCGCCCGTGAAGATGCCATCGCGTTCCACGAGCGCCGGCGCGACGCAGTCGGCATCGAGTTCCCGCGCCAGCGGCTGCAGGATGAAGTCCAGCCCTCCCGTGACAAGCACCAGCGTGATGCCATCCTTCTTCAGCGCGGCAAGCCTTGCCTGCGCCCGCGGGAGAAGGCGAGGCCTGATGCATTCGCTGTAACACGCAACGGCCAACTCGCGTGCCCGCGCGCAGCTCATGCCGGCGTAGTTGGAGTAGATGGCCCGGTTGGAGGCGTCGCGGCTGAAGCGGTCGAGGAGCAGCCAGTACGGCGCACGCAGCGGCACGCCTGCAAGCCACAGCCAATGTGCCGGCGCGCTTTGAAGCCGGCGTTTGTACCAGATGAGCGGCGTCACAATCGTGGTGGCCGTCAGCGTGCCGTCAACGTCGCAGTAGGCGGCCCGGATGGTGGGCGGGACCGGAGTGCCCGGCGCACCCGGAGGCGGCGGCGCGGCGGCTGAGTCTGTCACCGCTCGCCTACAGGTTGGCTGGCCAGCGCTTCGATGCGCGCCCGCAGGTCGGCGGCGGCGCGGCGGTACAGTTCCGTGGCCGGGGTGGTGCCGCGTTCTTTCTTCAGGGCCTCAAAATTGACCGGCGGACCGATGCGCACGCCGACCCGCGACGGACGCGGCAGGGTCCGGCCCTTGGGGAGCGACTCGAACGTGCCGCGCAGGAAGACCGGGACCACCGGCACATCCAGCTCGATCCCCAGCACGCCGATGCCGGGCCTGAACGGCTGCAACTCGCCTGTCACCGAGCGCGTGCCCTCGGGGAAGATGAGGATGGCGCGGCCATGCTCCAGCACGGTCCTGCAGGTGGCCAGGCTCTCGACGGCGGTGTCCTCGCGGTCGAACGGCAAGGCGTTCAGGAACGTCGCGAAGAACCAGCTCTTCAGGCGGGTATCGAAGAAATAGTCCTTTGCGCCCATGACGTAGAGTTCCGAGGCGCGTTTGCCGAGCACTTCGCGGATGGCCACGGTGTCCAGATGGCTGCAATGATTCGCGGCGAGAATATAAGCGCCGGACGCCGGGACATTCGCCAGTCCGTGGCACTCGATGTGCAGGTACGCGTTCATGAAGACCGAGGTGGTCGTGCTGAACACGCCGCGCAGGATGGTCCTGGAGAGCGAATCGCGCAGGCTGGCCTGCACGGTCTCCATCCGGCCTTCACCGCGCGCCAGGATGCGCCCGGCCCGGTCCTTGACGCGGCGCTTGGCGCCGGCGTTGAACGCAGCCTCGACCGCGCTTACCACATCTCGCACGGTAAAGAGCTTGCCTTCGGCCTCCTGTGGAATGACGACGTTGAGCTGCAGCTCCAGTTTCTGGAGGAGGTCCACGCGGCCTATCGAGTCAATGCCCAGGTCGAGCTGCAGGCGCATGCCGGGCGTGATCTCGGCGGGATCAATCCCTCCCGGCACCTCGGCGACCTCCGCCACCACGCGGCTGACCTGCACGAACACAGCGCTCTTCGTTCCCGGCTCCTCCGGCGCCGCAGCGGCCGGGACGGCGCCCGCGGCCTTGTCCTTCGCGACCCGGAATGCGCCGGTGCCGCCGGACTCCGCGTACGACTCGCGGAGCTTGCTGCGCTGCACCTTCAACGTGGAAGTCTGCGGCAGGTCCTCGTCGCGGAACTCAATGCGGGCCACGCGCTGGTGGCTCGGCAGGCGCCTGCAGGCGCGCTCAATCGCCGCCTGAATCGCGTCGCGGTTGCCGTTCGGCTGAGACACCACGATCGCCGCCACTTCCTCGCCACGCCCCGACCGCGCGGGCAGGCCGAGGACGCAGAGCTCCGTGACGCCCGGCAGTTCGCGCAGGTGCGCCTCGATCTCGTCCGGGTAGACGTTCTTGCCCGCGGCGGTGACAATGACGTCCTTGAGGCGGCCGGTGAGGTACAGGTAACCGTCGGAGCCGATGCGGCCCAGGTCGCCGGTCTTGAACCAGCCATTCTCAAAAGCCTTCTCGGTGGCCGATGGGTTGTGCCAGTAGCCTCGCATGATCGTCGGCCCGCGCGCGAGCACTTCGCCGATGCCGCCGTAGTCCGGAGTCGTTATGCGGATCTCGGTTCCCGGCACAGGCGGACCGACGGAGCCGGCCTTGGGGGCGGTGAGGGGGTTGACGGTCAGGACGGGCGCGGTCTCGGTCAGGCCGTAGCCCTCGACGATGGTGATGCCGACGCCCTTGAAGAAGTGGAAGATCTCGGGGTCCAGCGCCGCGCCGCCGGAAACCAGCAGGCGCAGGTGCCCACCGAGCCCGGCGTGGATCTCCTTGAAGATGCGTTTGCGCACGCTGCTCTTGAACGCCAGTTCCCACGCCCCGGCCATGGTGTGGCCCAGCCCGACCTTGAAGCGCTTGGCCGCGCTCGAGGCCGCAATGCGGCCCTTGATACGGTCCATGAAGAGCTGGAAGAGGCGCGGCACGCCGATGATCACAGTAATTCCAGCGGCGCGCATGGTGTCGGAGACGTCCTGGATGCGTTCGACGTGGTGGATCGTGGAGCCGCCGTACATGGGGATCAGGAAGCCGCCGGTGAATTCCAGCGCATGATGCAGCGGCAGCACCGAGAGGAAACGGTCATGCTCCATCGGTTCGAGGACCTCGGCAACCGACAGCGCGTCGGCGATGAGGTTTGCGTGGCTGAGCATCACGCCCTTGGGATCAAGCGTCGTGCCGCTGGTGAACAGGATGGAAGCCAGCGTTTCCGGCGTCGGTTCCCGCAAGGGGCGGTCGCCAAGCGAGGCCGCGGGGTGCGGCCTCGGCTCGCCGGGATGCGGCGCCAGGCCGGCGAGCATGTTCAGGCAGGGCGGCATGCCGGCGTGCGCCCCGAGTTCCTCACGCGCCGCCGCAAAGAGGGTGGGGGAGAGGACCGTCGCCTTCGCCTCAACCAGCGCGATAAGCTGCGCCGCCTCGCGCGGCGGCATCATCCGATCCAGCGGCACGGCGGTGCAGCAGGCGCGCGAGATGGCCATGTACGCCAACGCCCACTCGGGGCAGTTCTCACCCATCAGGGCGATACGGTCGCCGGGGTGCAGGCCCAGCCGCGCGATCAGACCGCGGGCGAGCTCGCCTGAACGCTCGAACATGTCGCGGTACGTGACGCGGGCGACCTCCGCGCCGCGGCTGCCGTCGGCGTCCGGAGCGTGGGTGCGACGCAGCTCAACGAGGGACTTCCTGCCGAAGCGCTCCGCCCCG
Organism: Planctomycetota bacterium; assembly: GCA_026692735.1. Classification (GTDB taxonomy): domain Bacteria; phylum Planctomycetota; class SZUA-567; order H5-PLA8; family H5-PLA8; genus JAPLOD01. The sequence goes on from JAPLOD010000562.1 coordinate 15,984, forward strand.
CACGCGCAGAGATCCACCACGGTCTGCGGCGTGCCGCGAATGCTCGGCGCCAGCGAGCCGTGCCGCTTGCTGACGGCCTCGCCTTCTTCATCGAGCAGGTGTCCCTCGCCGGCGCCGGTCCGCGGGACGACATCCATGCGGAGGATGTTGCGTTTCAGGCCGGGATGTGGACGTCCTGGATGTAGTTTCGCCAGCGGATTTTGCGCGGGTCGAAATCAAAGCAGGCGCGCTCCTCGGGCGAAAGCGATTCGAGCAACTGGCGCGTGTGGCTCGTGTCGAAACGGCAGTTCAGCGTGACGTACGGTCCATAGATGTCCACGTAGTAGAGCAGTTGCTCCATGGTTGTGCTCAGCGAACGCAGGCGCGAGCGCATTCTGCGCGTCCCCGGCAGCGTCACCGGGCCGTTGAGCAGGGCCTGTGCCGCGCGCAGCGGGAGAAGATAGCGCCTCTGCAAGCGGCTGCGGTACTGTTGCACGGTGGGAAAGCGCCAGGCCGGCACAACGACCGGCTTGCCGCTGCGGTCGGTCATCGGGTGCTTCTGGAAATAGTCGCGAACGTGCTCGTAGAGGCTGCGGAAG
>JAPLOD010000563.1 GCA_026692735.1 Planctomycetota bacterium
ATCAGGGGCTTGATGCGGTCGCCGGCCACCGATTCGGGTATACCCCAGGCATGCAGTTCCCTGATGGCGACCGCTTGGGAGGCGGGGAAGTTCGCCGCCAGGAACGGCAGGATCCGTTCGCCCAGAATGCCCTTCATCTCGCGCGGCACGCCGGGCATAAGAAACACGTGCTTCCGCGCGCGTTCGTCTCCGTCCCCTTGCGGGCGGGGGCAGGGGGGGGAAACGACCGCATGCACGCCGGGCGCGGTGCCCCAGTCGTTGCGCAGGATGTTAGCGCCCTTCGGCAGGAACGCCTGCTTGCGGTTGGCGGCGGTGAAAGAGTTGAGCGGCCGTTTGAACCGCGCGGCCATCTGGTCCATCACTTCCTGCCGGAATTCCAGTTCCACTCCCAGCGCTTTGGCGAGCGCTTCCATCGTCAGGTCATCCTCGGTCGGCCCCAGGCCGCCTGTCGCGATGACGATGTCTGCCCGCGCCAGCGCGCGCTGGAAGGCCGCGACGATGTCGTCCAGTTCGTCGCCGGTTGTCTCCGAGCCGGCCACCATGAACCCGAGGGGCAGCAGCCGCTGCGCGATGTACGGCATGTTCGTATCCGTTATCTGCCCCAGCAGCAGTTCGTCGCCGATGGAAAGCAGCGAGACCCGCGTCTGGGTTTGCGTTGGTGTGCTCATGAGGTGATCTTTAGACGGAAACGGCGGAGCCGCAACTGAACTTCCGGATCCGAGACTCGAAACCCGAGTTTTGGATCTGGCCGTTTACTGCTGGCGTCGCCGCAGCACGGGCGTCATCAGGTTTTCGACGGGCGCATCGTCATCCGTCAGGACGCGGCGGCCGCACTTCCTGTCCAGGTCGGCGAGATTCTCCGGCGTCAGCAGCGAACCGCGGAACTCGCCCTGGTGGCCCGCCTGCCAGTCGCTTGTTTCGAGCGGCACCTTGGAGGCCGCCACAACGAACGTGTCGCGCGTGTCTCTCACGCCCCCCTTCTCCGTGCAGAACACGTACACGTACGGGAACACCTCGCGCAGCGTGCAGGTGATCGAGCCCAGCAGCAGGCCGCTGTCGAAGTTGTCAATGATGTTCACCAGGTAGGCGCCGTCCGGAGCCAGGTGGCTTTCGACCTTCCTGACGAACTCGAGCGTGCTCAAGTGGAACGGCGAGGCCAGGTCGTTGAACGCGTCGCCGAAGAAGAAATCGTAGCGCGCGCCGGGCGGCAGGTCGTCAACGGCGTTACGCGCGTCCATCACCACCGTGCGGATGGGCATGTCCTTCGTCAGGCCCATGGCCTTGTAGTTGGCTTCGACGACGACCGGGTCAATCTCCGCGACCACCAGCGTGGCGTCGGGCCATTCGTGCAGCATCCAGCGCGGGAACGTGTAGCTGCCCCCGCCCAGAAAAAAGGCCGAGACCGTCTTCCTCTTGGCCGCTTGCGCGTACCGCCGCGCCACCTCGCAGTACACGCGCTCGTAGTCGTATTCGAGATGCGAAGGGTCTTTCACGTCCACGTAGCCGTGGATCAGGTAGTCCAGGGCCAGGACGTGCAGTTCGCGGCCGGGACTGCGCGTGGTCGTGTTAGTATACACCCGCACGTACTGGTAATTGCTGTCCTTGGCGAAGATGTCATCCTTCGAATCGCGGAACATGAGCTGATAGCGGAAGGCCGGATCGTCCTTGAACTCTCCCTGCGCGAGGATCAGCACCGCGCCGATCATCCCCAGCCAGACCGCATGGACCATCCGCCACGGACCCGAACAGACTCCCGCCGCTGCCAGCGCGACCGCCACTGCCAGCGCCAGGCTTTTCGTGCCCATGGCCGATACCAGCCAGAACCCCGCGCTCAGCGTCCCGAGGATGCTGCCCGCCGCGCCCCACGCGGACACCGCGCCGAGCGTATACCCCACGCGGCTGGCGCGCTGCACGGCCATCTTGGCCGCCACGGGCCCGAACGTTCCCAAGACCACGGACGGCAGGAAGAAGATGTAGAACACCGTCGTGAACACCAGCGCCGGCCAGTGCACATGCTCGCGCGGCGGGTATTCCCACAGACGGTACGACACCGCGATCGCCGCGCTGGTCGCGAACGTCGCGTATGACACCACGGCGAAGATGTACACCTGCGTTCTCTGGCGGACCAGGGCCAACAGAAGCAGCGCCACCGCGAGGAAGACATACGGAACTGCATAGACCATCCACGGCCCAAACGTGCCCTTGAGCGGCTGGTGCAACCAGAAATGATAGCTCCACGGCAGGATGGAGGCGCACGACAGCGACCCCGCCATGAACAGCCACCCCAGCAGCTTCTCCGGCGCCCAGCGGTCCGCCAGCACCCCGCCAAGGTAGCTCCCCGCACTCACCCCGGCCAGCACCACCCCGATGACGGAAGTCCAGGTGTACAGCGAGCTGCCGGTCTGGCGCGCCAGAACGCGGCTCGCCAGCATCTCGACGATCATCATGCAGGCGGCAGTGAAAAAGGCGATCGCGTACGGTGAGTAGGAGTAGATGGTATCCGGGAGGCCGTTGGCGACCTCTCCGTTCTCCTCTACCTCCGGAAGGTCCTCTGGCGTTTCCCCGCTGCCACTGTCCTCAGCGGCGAAACCAGGGGATTGCTCCGCGGCCAAGGGCGGGTTCTCCATCTTCGATTCTGCCTTCTCACCTTCCACTGTCACTGGTCACCTGCTGTTTGCCGCCTGCTGCGTTGCGCCCGTCGTGGCACGGGCGTCCCGCCCGTGGGCCTGTGGACCGCGCTCCTTGGCCTGAATCGTGGGGCCTTCGGTCTGTGGTCTGTAACCTCCGCCCTGTGGCCTGCAGCTCGATGTTTGCGAATAGGCCAGGGCGGCCGCGATCACCGCCACCCAGACGGCATGGACCACGCGGCGCGGGCCGAGACACAGGCCCACCAGCGCCAGACCCAGAGAGATGAACAACACCACGCCCCTGGAGCCGAACGCTTCGATCAACCAGAAGCCCGTGGCGAACGTCCCCAGAATGCTGCCTGCCGTCGCGACGCCGTAGAACGAACCCAGCGTCGCGCCGACCGTGCGTGACCGGTTCACGGCCATCTTCGCCGCGGCGGGCGAGATTGTGCCCAGCACGGCAGCGGGCAGGGCGAAGATTACGAGGGCGGAGAAGAAGATCTGGACCGGCCAGTCCAGGCCCTTCAGCGGACGCGTCGCCGCGAACAGGCTGTTGATGAGCAGGGTGAGCACGCAGGCGAGCGAGCTGCTCAGGAAGAGCCAGCCCAGGACCGCCTCGGGCTTCCAGCGGTCCGCCATCTTCCCGCCGATCAAGTTACCCACGCTCATCCCGGCCAGCACGACGCCGATGATCGAAGTCCACGTGTACAGCGAGCTGCCCACATGCCGCGCCATCAGCCGTCCCGCGACCAGCTCCACCACCATGATGCACGACGCACTGCAGAAGACGATGGCGTGGGGCGCGAAGCGCCACACCATAGCCTCCGGGGTGGCCGCGAACGCGGGTTCAGGCGGCGACACCGTGCCTATGCCACCCCTTTCGGGAGCGGGGGAATCAGTTTCCGGTTCCGTGGCCGTTGACATTAGGCGCACAGTACTAACCGCCCCGGCGCCAGTCTGCAATCTGAAATGTGCGGCCGGCGGGCGCGGCCTTCCTGCCCCTTGTTGGCGCACCGCTGACCGGCTACAATGCGCCGCACGAATCTGGAACCAGGCTTATGCCGCAGCAGCGGCTCTCTGCGATGGAGGAACGCATGACCGGAACCGTCCTCGCCATCGGCGCACATCCCGATGACATCGAGTTCATGATGGCTGGCACCCTCATCCTCCTCAAGGATGCCGGCTTCAGGATCCACTGCCTGAATGTCGCCAACGGCTCCTGCGGTTCGGCCGTCCACAGCCGCGCCGCCATCGTGCGCATCCGCGCGAAAGAGGCGCAGGCCGCGGCCCGGCTGGTCGGCGCCGTGTTCCACCCCAGCCTGGTCAACGACATCGAGATCTTCTACGAGAAGAAAACGCTGGCGCGTCTGGGGGCGATCGTCCGCGAGGCGAACCCGGACATCGTCCTGGCGCCCTCGCCCGAAGATTACATGGAGGATCACACCACTACCAGCCGCCTCGCTGTCACGGCCACGTTCTGCCGCGGCATGCGAAACTTTCCCACCAGCCCGCCCACGCGCCCCGTGGACCGCAACTGCACGCTGTACCACGCGCTGCCCTATGGTCTCCACGACCAGTTGCGCCGCCGCATCACGGCCAGCCAGTACGTGGACATCGCCGCCGTTCTGCAACGCAAACGCGCCATGCTGGCCTGCCACAAGAGCCAGAAGGAATGGCTCGACCACAGCCAGGGCGTGGACGCGTACCTGAAGGCCATGGAGGAGCTGTCGCGCGACATGGGCCGCATGTCCGGGCGCTTCCGCTATGCCGAAGGCTGGCGCCGGCACAGCCATCTCGGTTTCTCCCCGACCGATAGAGACCCTCTGAGCAGCGTTCTGGGAAAGGAGCGTGTGTCATGGCAAGACGGAAGTTCACCCGGGAATTCAAGCTTTCGGCCGTCCAGTTAGTCAACCAGCAGGGCTACTCGATCTCCGAGGCGGACTTCCGCCAGGGCGTCGATCGGCTGATCG
>JAPLOD010000564.1 GCA_026692735.1 Planctomycetota bacterium
GATGGAGTATTGCGAGGGCGAGACGCTCGACAGGATCCTCGAGCGCGACAAGACCCTGCCGTGGGACACGGCGCTGGGCATTGTCATGCAGGTCGCGCGAGGGTTGAAGCACGCCCATGAGCACGGGATCCTGCACCGCGACATCAAGCCCGGCAACATCTTCATCTGTGCGTCCCTCACCCCCTCCGAGAAGACGCCGAGCGCCGCTCAGCCGCCGGGCGGAGCAGCGCCCTCCGCCCCCCAGGGAAACCCGGCGCTCGAAGCCGCCCTCGCGGAAGGCTTCGTCGCCAAGATCCTCGATCTGGGCCTCTCCAAGATCGTTGGCGAGGGCGAGTCGTCGTTCTACACGCAGACCGGTCTGACGGTGGGCACGCCTCACTACATCTCGCCCGAACAGGCGCGCGGCGACAAGCAGCTTGATGGCCGGGCGGACATCTACTCGCTGGGAGCAACGCTCTACCACCTCGTCACCGGCCGGACGCCGTTCGAGGGTTCGACGGCGGCATCGGTGATGCTGAAGCATATCAACAAGGAGTTGCCTAACCCGCAGGACATTGTCGAGAGCATCCCGGACGGCGTGGCCCACGTCATCCAGAAGATGATGGCGAAGGACCCGGCGGACCGCTACCGCGACTGCAAGGAACTGCTCGACGACCTCGAACTCGTGATTGACGGCAAGACGCCCCGCACCCAGGCGCTGGCCGAGGGCAAGTCTTCCGTGGCCGTGCGCCGCGCTGGCGCGAACGTCCCGGCTGGCCGCCCCGCCGCGGGCGCCGCCGCAGGCAGAAGGGCCAGGGGCGCCGAGCCCACTCCGCCGCGCCGCACCGGAGGGCCGTTGCCGCCGGTGGCCGCGCCGCCGCATGAAGCTGCCGAGCGGCGCGCCAAACCCAGGCGCCCGGAGGACGCCGCTCCGGCTGAGCCGGCCCGTCCGAAGGCGCGCGCACGCGAAGCCGAGTTGGCGCCGGCGGATGACATCGCGAGCGCGAACCGCAAGCGCAACATCGTGATCGGGGCGGGGGCTTTCGTTTTCGCTGTGTCCATGTTCGTCATCCTGGCAACCAGGGGGGGAAAGCCCCCCGCTTCCGCCACCACGCTGCCCGCCGATGCCAAACCGGCGACACCCCCGACGGCTGCCACCGCACCAAAGACTGAGAGCACCACCAAAGAGACGAAGGACGTGGAGCCGACGGACCCTCAGGCGCGGAGGCAGTGGCTGCTCACCCAGTACGAGAAGTACGCTGCCGCCAACCCCGACGCGTTCGGCGAGCTGCTTGCGCGTCTGGAGACCATGGAGAAAGCGTACGAGAAGGAAGACGAGTGGGTCGCGACTATCGAGGGCCACATCCGGACGCTGAAACAGCGCGCGGAGAAGAAGGCGGGGGACGTGGCCGAGGCCCTCGGCGCCGCCGCCATGAAGAAGGCCGACGGCGGCGACTACAAAGGCGCCTTGGCCGAGCTCGACAAGTTCCCCAGCGATCTTTCCCGGACAGCGGCCTCGGTCCACGTGTTCTACTACCGGAAGAAACTGTCGGAGAAGGCGCTGGCGCAGTACCAGGGCGCCGACGCCCGCGGGCAGCAGCTCTGTGACTCGGGCGACTTCCCCGGCGCGTCGCGCGCCTACGACGCCGTGGCAGCCTTCGGCCATCCGCAGATTGACAAGCTCGTCGCCATGCGGCGCGCGGAGGTCAAGGATATCGCCGCCCGGGGGAAGAACCCATCGGAGGGCAAGACGGTTGATCTTGCGGAGCAGCAGTCATTCTTCCGTGCGGACGTGTACGTCAGTCTCCCGGGAATGGTGGTCGCCTTCGACGCGGCATACCACGAGGGCGTGCTCGGTACACGGGAGAGCGCGCAGGCGAAGATAGACCTGGCCCAGTACCCCAGGTCAGCCGTCCTCTACTATGCGCAGGCCACCGCCCTCGCCAGGACCGGCTCCACGGAAGAAGCGCGCTGGAACGCCGCGCAGGCAAGCCGGCTCGCCGTCCCCAATGACGCCTTCCGCTCCCGCCTGCTGTGCGTGGACTCGCGTCTCGGGCTGCTCGGAGCCGATCTGAACACTGCCGCCAAGAAGGCGCAGGAGGCGCTGCAGTTGGACCCCAAGAACGCCGAGGCGCTCTATCTGCTCGGCGGCGTCTTCGCGTACCTTGGCGAGTATTACCCTCCGCAGCACCCCGAGAAGGAGGCGTTCCGCAAGAGGGGCAACGATTATCTGAAGATGGCCATCAGGCTCGACCCCGGCTACGCCAGGCTCGTCCCCAAGGCCCTCGCCGCGGAAGCAGGGGCGGGCGACACGGAAAAGTACCAGTACGCCGGCGCGGGCAACCCCTACATGCCGTCAGTGGTGCTCGTCTGCGGCCATACCGCCCTGGGGGAGGGAGAAGGAACCGGCTTCGCGGTTCGCAGCACGCCCACAGTCGCGCATATCATAACGAACAATCATGTCATCAAGGGTTTCAACGAGTTCACTGTCACGTATCAGTTCGAGGCGTTGGGCAATCTCGTGCGGAAGACCTCGCGCGAGGTCAAAGTGCTCGCCGCCGATCCGGTCAACGACCTGGCGCTGCTGGAGGTGAAGACGGAAAACGAGATCAAACCTTTGCCGCTCCGCCCCACGACCACAGGCCTCACCCTCCCCATGAAGCTCACCATGATCGGCCACCCGAAAGGGCTGGACTTCACGGTCATGTCTGGCGAGCTTGCCAGCGTCAACCGCGTCCACGACGGCCGGCGCCATCTCCAGATCAACTCCAATGTGGACTGCGGTATGAGCGGCGGCCCCGTCATTGATGAGACCGGCCATGTCGTCGGCGTCACTGTCGCCAAGATCATAGGCATGGGCCAGAGCCTGGCCATCCTGACCGAGCACGTCAGGGACCTCTGCGTCAAGGCCGGCGTCACGGTTGAGCTGCAGAACCCGACGGCCCCCGCGCCAAAGTAGCTGGGTCACGCGTCAGCCAATACCTTCACGTGTGTTGCGACAGTCTTGCCAAGCGTCTCGAGATTGTAGCCGCCTTCCAGCACCGAGACCAGCCGGCCGCCCGCGGCGTCGCGAGCCAATTGCACCGAGAGTCGGGTCAGTTCGGCGAAGTCCTCGTCGGTCAGCCTCAGCCCGCCCAGCGGGTCCTCTTCGTGACCGTCAAAGCCCGCGGAGATCATCACCAGTTCGGGCTTGAACTCGCTGACCGCCGGCAGGAACCGGTTGGTGAATGCGCCAAGGATCTCCTTCCCTCCCGCACCGGCCCGGAAGGGACAGTTCATGGTGCGGCCCTGGCCCTGGCCCGCGCCTTTCTCCTCGGTGTAGCCGGTGCCCGGATACCAGGGGAATTGATGCGTGCTGAAGTAGAACACCGTGCCGTCGTCGTAGAAGATGTCCTGCGTGCCGTTGCCGTGGTGGACGTCCCAGTCAATAATGACCACCTTCCCCACCCCGTGCTTGCGCTGCGCATACCGCGTACCGATCGCGACGTTGTTGAGGACGCAGAAGCCCATCCCGCGCGCCGATTCGGCGTGATGGCCCGGGGGGCGCACGGCGCAGAACGCGTTCTTGACTTTCCCCTCGATGACGGCGTCCACGGCGGTCAACACGCCTCCGGCCGCCAGCAGCGCCGCCTCCCAGGATTTCGCGGAGACGACCGTGTCGCCGGTGCTCAACTGCGGGCAGCCCGCGGCGATCTCCTCTTGCGCCAGCGCCAGGTACTCAGGGGTGTGGCAGGCGGCGATCTCGGCGTGCGTCGCCGGCCGAGGCGTAAGCCTGACCAGCCGCTCGTCCAGCCCCGCCTGCGTGAGGCCCTGGAGGACCGCGTCGAGCCGTTCGGGGCACTCCGGATGGTCCGGCCCGGTGTGATGCGCCTTGTAGAGCTCATGATACACCAGTGCGGTGCATTGCGGATTGCGGATTGCGGATTGCGGATTCATGGTGGGATCCTACGGCAAAATCCGAAATCCGAAATTGCGATTGCGGATTGGGGATTTCGGACTAGGGAATTCTGAATTCCTCATTGTGTATTCTGCTGTTCTCCCGCGTCTCCGCGTCTCGGCGGTGAATAATGCGGGCTAACTGCAGGGCTCAGAGCCTAGCGGCCATCACCTGCGCGTCAGCTTGACGCCGGTGGTCTTCCCACCAGAGCGGACAGTCACGACCGCGAGCTTCTTGTACTGCAGGGTCTCGTCAGTGAAGGTCTCGACGCGGACGACGATCAACACCTTGGCGACGCGCGGCTGCGACAGATCGCCGACGGCGGCCTGCAGCGCCGCGTAGAGGCTGGTGTGGAAGCCGTCGAACGACAGCGCGTAGGTGTTGGGGGGGATGCCGACTTTGCGCACCGGCTTGATGCTGAACTTCTGGATGCCGTCGCGGTACTTTCCGCCAGCGGGAAGGGTCAGGCAGAACTGCCCGCCCTGGATGCCGAGTTCCGGCCCCTGAAACACGCCGGTCTCGGTGAACTTGCCCAGCGCGCCGCCGTCGGCGTTCACGAAGCCTATAATCAACTGGCTGTCGGTGAGGTCTATGCCGTCGGGCAGGACGATCTCGGCTTTCAGCTTCAGCGTGTCCTTCGGGACAACCCGCTTGTTCGTGTCCTGGGACTCTGCATCGCTTGTGACAGGGGCGGCCTTGAGCGCGAGCGTCCGCAGCACCAGCGGCCGCGAGCTGAAGAACTTGACCTTGATGGACACGGTAGCGATGCTGCTATCCCAGTGGCCGTCGTTCGCCTTGAACGTGAACGAATCGTCGCCGTAGTAGTTCAAGTCGGGCGTGTATGTCAGCGCTGATCCAGTGCCGCTCAACTGCCCGTGGCTCGGCGCAGTAACCACCGTATACGTCAGCGCGTCATTGTCCGGATCGGTGGCGGTCAGGGCGATCGTGACGGGCGCGTCCTCGTCGGTCGTGACGAACTGCGCGTCTGCCGTGGGCGGATCGTTGATGATGATGGTGATGGTGGCAATGTTGCTGTCCAGGAGACCGTCATTCGCCTTGAACGTGAACGAGTCCGTACCGGAAAAGCCGGTGTTGGGCGTATAGGTCAGATTCGGCGCCGTGCCGCTCAGGCCGCCAGATGGCGGGCTAACGATAGAGTACGTCAACGCATCCTCATTGGCATCCGTGGCACTCAGAACAAAGTCTACCGACGTATTGCGCTTGGTGAGGACCGAGGCATTGCTGGCGACCGGGGCTATGTTGATGCAGAAACGGCACGCCATGTCTGCTTCCATCAAAGCGGGCACCGTCAAGGTCATCGTTCCTGACGCGTCCACAACGATGTCCTCCGTGCGTAGCGGGGTACTGCCGCTCGTCCACACGTCGTACCAGTAGACGCGATAGGTTCCTGCAACGAGCGTGCGTACATTCAGCGTCTGGCCACCGAGGGTGCCGGAGAACTGGTTCTGGATCCAGAAGTACCCGCGGTCGCTCAAGCCTACGCCCCAACCATTGAAAACGCCGGTGTTCATTGTGAGCGCGGCCAGCGCGTCGTCTCCCAGGTAGTCAATCTTGCTCATGAACTGGGAGAGATACTGCATGTGCTGGCGCATGGGCATAGTCAGCATCGGGAAGCTGCCGCCGTCGCACCACAGAATGGGCATCATGGCGGAGCCGGCAGCGGTCCCGGCCCAGATGCCGTTGTGCAGGTGCGTCGGCTGCGTGGCACCGTTGTTGATATCACCGCCGAACTCCGAGTGAATCGCGGGCCCCACGGTGCGCATGGCCTGGGTCTCCCCGGCAATGACAGTCGAAACCGCGACATTGTTATCCTGTTGCGAGTAGGAGTCCATGCCGCGCAGATCACCGCCGTTCGTCCACTGTGCGGCATCCATGATGACGGGCATCGTCGGAGGGGTGTCCGTCTTCGAGAACGTCAGGGGATACTGGCCGCCGGTGTTCGTACGGAACGGATCAAGACTGGCCATGTGCGTGCGCACCGATCCGCACCAGGCTTCGGCCCGCGCTTTGTCGGCGAAGGGAGCGGTGCCGCTATGGCCGGTTGTGCCGTTAATCTCGACGACGCCAACGAAGCCGAGCAGCGATTGGCTGTAGCCCCAGCGTGCAATCAGGTAGCGCAAAAAGTTCTTCTGGTGATGCCATTGGGCCGTCTCCGCACCGGCGTCATCAGATGTCTTGAAGAACTCGCTGCAGGAGCAGATCGTGCTGTACGGGTTGTTGGTCCAGCTTCCTACGCCCCAGGGATGGTTGACGTCGCGCAGTTGGCCATGTGACCAGATGCTGGGCAGCAGGTACACGCCGGCGGCTTCCGCGCGGGAGAAGACGCCGTCCAGATACGCGCAGGCCTGCTGGTTGTAGTTGCCCACGCCGCCCTGCAGGTTCTCGATGGCGCAGCGCGTGGGCGAGTCCGACATCGCCGCCCACGGTATGGCGAGCCAGAAGCTCAGCATGTTCTCGCCCATGTCCGCCATGTCGGCGAGAACAGGCTGTTCGACAGTGTCCTGCCAGCCGGTGTTGTGGCCGATGGCGAAGAGCGCTCCGCCATCCTTGTAGCAGAGATACTTGCCTTTGATCTGTGCGAAGCCCCGCGAGGTGGACGCGACGCAGGTGAACGCTCCGCCCGTCCAAGTCGTCGTACCGCTCGCGTCCGTCGCCGCGACACTGAAACTCCATGCGCCGGCTTCTGTCGGAGCGAAGCGGATGCGCCACGCGGAGCCGTCGTAGAACCCGTAGACATGCAGCGCCACACTCGAGGGGCTGACGAACGTGGCTGACAGGTCCATGCCGTTGGAGGACGGGACCGTCTCATAGGGCTTCAAGCCGGCAGGCAGGCTGGACACCGAGACGTTGAGTTCCAGCTTCGAGTAGAGTGGCACGGCATCGGGAGTCGCAGGGACGGCAATAGAAACCCCTGTGATATTGGCAGCACGCGCCGTGAGACACGTCACCAAGAGGAACAGTATTCCACAGACGAACGCACCACCCCGCCACATACGCTTCTCCTCTACTGGGGAACCGATTGTACCGTGCGGGATGCTTATGGGAAAGCGCCAAACAGCGCCGTGGGGCAACCGGAACGCCATGCTCGAACGTCTCCTGCCTTGCGTAAGACCTCTACGCATCAACCGGTTAGTGCGCTTCAGGTCAAGACTGGTTACAACGTCAGGCGAAGTAGCGTAGGGCCTCGGCGGCATCGGCCACGAGCAGCCGCTTGTCGCCGAACGCGTGCTCATCCCATACCGGCCGGTTCACGACCTGGAGTGCTCTGGCACACGGCAGTACTCTGGCGAAACGGGCCCAATTGGCGGCGGGCGTAGTCTCGCCGAGCTTTGCCTCCACAGGGAGCCACGGCACACCGTCGCGGACAATCAGGAAGTCAATCTCGTGCTGATCCTTGTCGCGGATGTAGAAGAGCTCAAACTCTCCTTCTCCCGTGTCGCTCCAGTAGTGGCACGCCTTCAGCAGGTGGCAGGCAACGAGGTTCTCATAGCGGGCCGACTCGTCCTTCACGCCCGAATAGTCCCACAGGTACACCTTGCCTTCCTTGCGCAGGGAACGCGGAACCTGCCGCACATACGGTTTCACCTCGAACAGGTAGTACAACTCCTTCAGATAGCCGAGCCAACGTTTGACCGTAGGAATGCTTGTTTCCAGGTCTTCGGCCAGAGACGCAAGACTGGCCGGCGTGCCGACTCGCTCAAGCAGCAACGCGGTCAGCATCTCAATGCGGCCCAGTTCCGGCAGGCGGCTGAGGTCGCGGAGGTCCTCGCGCACAATCAACTGCTCGCGGTTGCGCCGCCACAGCCGTGCCGTACGGATGTTCTGGGCCAGCAGCGGCTCAGGGAACGGTCCGTAGGTCAGGATGGCCGCCAGGTTCCCGCGCGCAGCTCTCGTCATCCGCTCAGTGCGCCCAAACAGCGCCTGGAGCATGGCGTCAGGTCCCAGCACGTCCGTTCTCTCCAACTCGCGGATGGAGAACGGATGCAGACGGAAGCTGTAATGTCTTCCCAGCAGACTGTCGCTGCCCTTCATGTAGACGTTCAACCTCGCACTGCCGGTGACGAGGATGTCGCAGGGCGACGTCAACGTGTCGAACACGCCTTTGAGGTTCCGCTTCCAGCGACGGTCTTTGTGGATCTCGTCCAGGACCACGAGGGGCGTGTCCCGGCCCGACGGCTTGGGCAGCACAGTGGACGGACTCTTGGCCCAAGCACGCCGAAACTCCACCTCGTCCCAGTTGTGGTAGGTCCCCCTCGTGCGCCCGCGCAGCAGCATGCGGGCCAGGGTCGTCTTGCCGCACTGCCGTGGTCCCGATACGAGAGCCATCTTGTGGGCGCCGAAGGCAAGCTCCTCGATCGGCTGAGCCAGCGACCGGTTCTTCATGCCGACCAGACTAACGCCACACGTTACTTTGGTCAAGCTCCGACCAAACTAACGTCACACGTTAGTTTGGTCAGGTGGCCCCGAAGATCAACTTCAGCAGGAGCGGTTTCACGTCCGTCGCCGCCAGGTGGTCCGGCAGCGCGCCCTTGCGTGATGTGATGAGCAGCGGGCCGGCCTCCGGGTTCTCGGGCAGCCGCCCGTGGCTGCCCCGGACCAGCGCCGTGTCGAAGGGGATGAAGTCCATGATCGTGACGCGGAAGCCCAGCCTGCGGAGCAGCAGCCGCCAGAGGATCCGCGGCACAATCAATGCCGCCGCCGGATCCAGGAACAGCTCCAGGGGGTCGTAGCCGGGCTTGTTGTGGATGTCCACTTCGCGAGCCCACGGCGGGCACCGCGCGTCGTCCTCCCAGTAGTAGTAGGCGAACCACTTGTCGGGGGCGCTGATGGCCGCCAGTTCGCCGGCGCGCGCATGGTCCAGCCCCGCGGCGCGAATGCCGTCCCGGTCGAGGACGCGCTCAATGCCCGGCGTCTTCTCCAGCAGAGCCTGCACGGCCGGCACGTCCTCGGGGTCCCTGACGTAGACGTGCGCCACCTGATGGTCGCAGACCGCGAAGGCGCGCGACGCGCCGCAGTCGAGCAGTTCCCACGTGGCCTGCTCCTGCGCCCGCAGGTATCCCGCACGCCGCAGCACGCGGTTGATGTCCACGGCGCCGGCGACCTGCGCCATGCCGTACTCGCTGAGGACCACGACCTCCACGCCCTTCGCGCGCGCCGCTTCGATGAGGCGTCCGGCGGCCTGGTCAATGGCCTCGAGGTCCTCGGCGATGGCCTCGTCGTCGGGGCCGACGCGCTGCAGGTTGTAATCAAGGTGCGGCAGGTAGACCAGCGTCAGCGTCGGTGCGAAGCGCCGGAGCACGTGCTGCGCGCATCGCTCGATCCACTCGCTCGACGCGATCCCCGCGTCCGGTCCCCAGAACTTGAAGAGCGGGAAGCGGCCCAGTTCCTTGTCCAGTTCGCGGGCAAGCTCCGGCGGGTCGGTGTAGGTCAGCGACAGCAGCGAGCCGTCTTCGAGATGCGCCGGGCGCGGCGTGACGGCGACGTCGTTTCCGGAGTACATGTTGTACCACCAGAAGAGCTGCGCACTGGTGAAGCTCTTGTCGCGTTTCCTGCCGGCCTGCCAGACCTTCTCGCCCTGGACAAGAGCGGCCGATTGCTGCCAGAAATGGACCTCGGCCAGGTCGCGGTCATACCAGCCGTTGGCCACAATGCCGTGTTCCCGCGGCGGCAGTCCCGTGAGGAAGGTGGCCTGGGCCGCGCATGTCACCGCCGGCAGCACGGTCCCCAGCGGACAGGAGCTGCCTTCGCTGGCCAGCGTGACGATGTTCTTTGCCTGGCGCGGGAAGCGCGTCAGCAAGTCGCGCGTCAGGCCGGCAATGTTGAGGACAAGGATGGGAGTCATGGTCGGCGGGCCTCGACGGCCAGTAGAGGACGGAAACCCGCCTGCTTGAAGTGGATGTCGCCGGTGAGTGCTTCCTCGATCCCCAAGTCCCCCATGACCACGAAGCTGATGCAATCAGTCAGCGGCCAGGCTTTGTCAAGACGCCGGCGATACAGTGCCAAGCCGCGCTCGAACAGTTCCGCACGGGTGGGCACGACCGTGACGCTCCGGTCCGCCGCAAGCCTGTCAGCGAGAGCAAGGAACCTGCGTCTGTCCAGGGGCGCAGCCCAAGCGTCGGCCACCTCCAACAGCACGTACGCCGTCGTCACCAGACGCTCGGAACGGCCTTCCGTAGCGGCCATTGCCGGAGCGTGCGCTGCATCGCGGGGGTTCAGTAACGCCAAGTAGTAGTAACTGTCCGCGAAGATGCTTCTCATTTCTTCTTGGGAAGCCCATGCAAGTAGTGGTCATGGTTACGTGCCAGGTCCTCGGGCAGCGAGCACGGCAACGTCTCCGCCCATTTTGCCAGCTCCAGCATCGTCTTCCAGATACGCGGGGCGTCTCCGCGCCTGGGGCCCCTGACTTTGCGCCTGGCGCGCCCTCCGACGGCGACTGTCACCGCGGTCCCGTCAGGAAGCATCGCTGCTTTGTCCAGGACCACGACGCCGTTCTGGACCTTTCCATGATACGTCATGATCGCCACCTCGGCCCTTCGCCTTGTCCAGCGTCATTATAGACTACTACACCGCACGCTCAATCTCGACAGCCCGGGTAACGAAGTTGATCGCCAACCGATGCTCCCGCAGGAGGTGTGTGCCAAGCAGAATCTCTTCGCCCGGCACAAAGGTGGCCTCAGCAGCCTGGACTTCGCCGTCGAAGGGAAAGAGAAGCAGGTACCTGTCCTCCTCAACACGTTGGCCGCCGGCCAGCAGCGACGTTACCCTCCCGGCGCGGCGGGCGCTAAACTCGGTCCGCAAGGCCAGGGGTAGTTCGAGATCGCCGTTGAAACCGGTATCCACCGTTGCGCTCCACGTCTTCCCGGCAAGACGGAGCGTGACGACCGGCACGCCGTTGTCGCCCACGGTGCCAGTGATCACCTATGCCCCCCCTTCCTGTCATAGTAGTCGTAGCCGACTCGCACGAAGTAGAGCAGCGCGGTCACACCTTCCGCGTCGAGTTGTGAGACAATGTTCGCAATCCGCTCCCCGAACCACACGCGCCCGCTCACCGGGTCAATTCCTGCGGTCTGGCCTTTGCGGGCCGAGACATCATGCTTCTTCTGGTACTCCGCCCAGATTGCCTTGGCCTTGGCCGTGTCTTCCTGAGTCCATGTCTCAACGGGCATATTCGGAGACCTCCTCTTGACAATTATAACCTGTGGTTAGGCCATGTGCTTCGCCTTTTCCGCGGCCCGCCCGGTTCAGGGTGGGTGGTCGTATTGGGGCGGCTACGCGGCATTCTTTGTGCTCCAGATCTCGTCCCAGCGGCCGTTGAGATCCCAACAGCGCAGCGCCAGGATGTTCTCGTTGCCCGGCTCATCCCAGCGCATGCCGGCGCGTTTGCA
>JAPLOD010000565.1 GCA_026692735.1 Planctomycetota bacterium
GGTCCTGTTGTTGCTCGGCCCCGCGGTCATGAGCCCGCACGATCTCGGCCTGGCGCAGCAGGTGCTCCGCGCGCCGCACACCCACCTTCACCTGCCGCTGCACGGTGTAACAGCCAATGGCGTGGTGCTGCAGCTCACCTGTCACGACGGGCAGCGACTGCACCTGGCCGGCGATGGCGTCGAAGAAGCGGTCCGCCGTGGAGAACTCCAGCCGCCACCCTTCCAGCGCCGTCTGGTGCTTGCGACACCACGCGATCTGTGCCTCCGTCGGTCCGCCGCCGTGGTCGCCGACGCCCAGACAACACATGGTGTGCTCCACGCCCGGCGGCAGTTGCGTGGTCGCGTTGCGGATGTGGTCCAGTGTGAGCTGCCCCGTGCAGTAACTGCCCGCGATCCGGAATGTGACGACCTCGGGCCCGCCTTCATAGCCGCGCCAGCGGAACAGCCGCGCGGGCAGCGCCATCTCATGCTCTTGCGGCCGCATCATGACGTAGCGAGTCTGCCCCGCGGCGGACATCAGCTCCGGAAGATAGGCGGCGTGGCCAAAGCTGTCCACGTTGTACGCCGTCCGCGGGAAGACACCGAACCGTCCCGTGAAATACTTCTTGCCGAGCTCGATCTGGTGTTTCATGGCGAATGCGCTCGGTAGATTGCAGTCCGGCTGAATCCACCAGCCGCCCACGATGCTCCAGTGCCCGCTCTTCACATGCCGCCGGATGCGTTGGAAGAGCTCTGGATCAACCTGTTCGATCTGCGCATAGACCCATGCCTCATTACGGCTGAAGTAGAGGTTCTTGTTCGCGTCCAGCCTGTCGCAGGCGCTGCGGCAGGTTGCCAGTGCCGCGTCCAGTCCCCCCTGCCACGGCCAGAGCCAGATGGGATCAAGATGCGCGTTGAAGATCAGATGGATCGTGTTCACGCTTGTGCCTCCCTCCTTGGTCTTGGGCGCCCGCGAGCCTGCTCGGCCGCGGCGGCCGTTCCCGCTTGTGACGCGGCGGCAAAGCCGTGTTCCGCCAGGAAGTCGCGGAGCTGCGGCCAGTTGATGACGAGGTGGTCGAACTGTGCGGGACGGCAAGGCTGCACGGCTTCCAGGAACTGCCGGATCTTCGCATCATTCACGCCGTTCGGGTTCGTAGTGGCCAGCGCGAACGCGCACAATACGCGCAGGGCCTGCATCTGCGCTCCCGGCAGGCAGCCCTCCGCCTTGGCCCAGCTCGCCTCTGCATCTTTCACGACCACCGCGCAGCGCCCGGCGCGAATGCCGATGTACGTGTCGTTCAAGAGCAGCATCCCGGACCGCTCCGGCGTGATGTGGTCGTGGGCCAGTCCCTGCCAGTGCTCAGCCGTGGCGACGTCGCCCTTGATCGCGTACGCGGCGGCCAGGCCGTTGAGCAGCAGCGGGTAGAACGCGTACAGACTGCTCCGCGGATTCTCGAAACAGCCGCTGTCCAGCACTGCGGCGAATAGCGAAAGCGCGTGGTCCTGCTTCCCGGCGCGGAGAAGGGCGAGGCCGCGGTTGTACACAAACAGCGCGTGATACGGCGACTCCGCAGGCAAACTTTGGCATAGGACATCCAGCCGCCTCCCCGCTTCGGCGGTGTCGCCTGTCTCTATGAGAGCCACGGCGTCGTAGTTCTATCGTAGCAGGGCGGGCAGTTCCCGGTACCGCCACAGGTGTGCCAGCACGGCCACCACCACCGCGGGGATGGTCACGTCCTCGGGCGCCGGGAGGAGCACCCATCGCAAGAGGATGCGGCCGAGAAGCCAGGTTGCGCCGTAGACGACAAGCGCCAGCAGCACAAGCCGGATCGTGACGCGCGTGCGGTGCCGCCCCAGAGGGCGGTAATACTTCTGAACCGGCAGCAGGGCCGCCGACAGGCGGATCTCTTCGCTCATAAGTTCCACCAGTCTAAACGCTGCGGCCCATTCTTGCTACAGTAGGCACGCGGGGCCTGGTCCAGAAAACGAAATCTCAAATCCACATCTCGTCCCGTTGTGCTAACGTTATGGTGCTTCGTCTCAGACCAGACAGCGTGGAGCGTGTGAATGAGCGTGCAGCGTACCATCCCTCTTTGCATCCCGGACATGGACGATGCCGAAGTCCAGGCCGTCGCCGCGGTCCTGAAATCCGGCTGGCTGGCCCATGGGCCGATGAACCATGAGTTCGAGAAGCTGTTCGCGCAGTTCGCCGGCGTGCCCTGCGCCGTCAGCCTGAACTCCTGCGCCTCGGCCCTGTTCCTGGCCATGCGCGCCAGTGGGATCACCGGCGAGGTGATCCTGCCCAGCTTCACGTTCGTGGCCAGCGCCAACGCGGTGGTCACCGGCGGTGCGACATGCGTGTTTGCCGACATTGACTACGACACCTGCTGCATTGACCCCGCGCACGTTGAAGCGCTCATCACGCCGCGCACGGAAGCCATCATGCCCGTGCATTACGGCGGGCAGGCCGCGGACATGGCCCGCCTCGCGGCCATCGCGCGGAAACACAAGCTGCGGATCATCGAGGACTCGGCGGAAGCTATCGGCGCCACGTGCGCGGGCAAGCCGACGGGGTCCTGGGGTATCGGCTGCTGGTCGTTCTACCCCACCAAGAATATCGCCACCGGCGAAGGCGGGATGCTGACCACCGACGACGTTGCGCTGGCGGACAGAGTGCGCGCCATGGCCGGCCACGGTATCGCGTCGTCCACCTGGGCGCGGGAGAAGAAGGAGAAGCCCTGGCTGCGCGCGGCGACGTTCGCGGGCTACAACATGCGCATGAGCAACGTGCTGGCGGCGATCGGTGTCGTGCAGATGAAGAAGCTGGAGCGCATGAACGATGCGCGCCGCAAGCACGCAGCCCGGTACGACGCTCTGCTGAAGAAGGAGTTCTTCGACCTGCCTGTTGAGGCGCCCGGCCGCAAGCACGTGTACCAGATGTACACGGTGAAGCTGAAAGGCGCGGACCGTTCCACGTTCCTGGCCGACCTGCGCGCGCAGGGCATCGGCGCGACGGTGCACTTCGACCCGCCCGTGCACACGCAGCCGTTCTACGCTGAACAACTCGGCTTCGGCACACTGGAGCTGCCTGTGACGATGAAGGTCTCGTCAACGATCGTCACACTGCCCATGTACCCGGGAATGTCGGAAGATGACGTCGGCCTCGTCGCCGAGGCCGCCAACGCCGCTGCCAGAAAGCACAGGGCGTAGCCCCTCGGCACGCAGGCGCTGAGGCGTGGTTGGGGAGAGTGCGCTCACTTCTCGCCCGCGGTGTCCGAAGTCTCATCGAGCGCACCGGATTCGTCGTCCCGGTCCAGGTCCTTGCTGCTGGCCTGCGCCCCTTGCTTGCTCTCCTTCTCTGAGCCGTTGCTCAAGCCCACGTCCTTGCGCATGACTTTGCGGTCCCGGGCCAGTTCAACACCTTTCACGTGCCGCGCGCGGCGGTCCAGAAGGAACGTGTTGACGATGCTCTCGACGCTCTGCCCGCCCTGGACGGCCGCGCGCAGGTTGCTGCGGTCAAGCTCCACCAACGCGCCGAGCCTCTCCCATTCCGCGCGGTCATCCAGGAACTCCTTCACGTGCTCCGCCAGGGTCGTTCCCGCCGGCGGGAGCGCCTTGCCGGTGCCCTTGAAGCCGGTGTCCTTCTTCATCGAGCGAATGGCTTCCTGCCACTGGAGCCGCGTCTGCAGGCGCGCGCGGCTGTCGTTGAAGAAGGACGTGACCGCCACTGCCAAGGTTGCTGCATCGTTCGCCGCCACCGCGTTCCGCATGTTGCTGATGTCGAGCTCGACCTGTTTCTGCCACGCCAGCCACGAATCATAGTTGAAGATATAGCTCGCGGCATCCTGGCTCGGTACGCCCGTGCCCGGAGTCGGCTTTTCCAGCTTCGTGCCCTTGAAGTTGAGGTCCACCTTCATCTGCTTGCGGTCCGCTGCTTTCGCGAGCCGCACCGCGGCGGCCTCAAGCCTGTCCGCAAAGAAGTGCTTGACGTCCTGGTGCAGCCCTTTCCCGGTGCTCAGGTCGGCGGCCATCGCGTCCCGGTCGGCGTCAACGGCGCCCTTCAGCGTGACCAGGCGATCGTAGTCGGCCAGAAACTGTGACGCATCGCTCATGAGTTCCGCGCGGGCCGGAAGGCTCGCGGCGAGCAGCACCATGCCGAGCGCGAAGACTGGCAGCCGTGGGGATGTCCAACACATCGGGCGCATGTTCTTCCTCCTCAGGGGAGTCTCTGTCCGGAAGCTGAGACGCGCTTCGGCCTGCGGCTATGCGGAGCGTAGGTCATCGTCGGTGCTCACTGCTATTGTGCCAACAGACGGTGGAGGGATTACCGGGAACTCATCCTCCCGCCGCGCACCCGGCGGTCACTTGGCCTCCGGGGATTCCTTGTCAAGCCGGCGTTCCAGCTCGCGGACGCGCTCGAAAAGCTCGGGCAACCGGCGCACAGCGGCGATTTCCCGGAAAGCCTTGCGCCGTTCCTGCGCCCAGGGGCCGAAGACCTCCTTGCCGGGAGCGATGTCCGTCCCGATGCCGCTCATTGCGCCTATCCGCGCGCCCTTGCCTATGCAGACGTGGTCCGCGACGCCGGCGTTGCCGCCCACGACCGCGTAGTCCTCGATGCGCGCGGAACCGGCCACCGCGGCCTGGCCGCAGAGGATGCAGTGCCGGCCGACTGTCACGCCGTGGCCGAGCTGCACGAGGTTGTCTATCTTCGTCCCGGCGCCCACGCGCGTGGGCGACAGAGCGCCGCGGTCAATGGCTGTATTGGCCCCGATCTCCACGTCGTCGCCGATCTCCACCGTGCTGATCTGCGGCACCTTGACGTAACGGCCCTGGCGGAACTTGTAGCCGAAGCCATCCGCGCCCAGCACGCTGCCGGCATGCACGCTGACGCGCCGGCCGAGCATGACGCCGTCGTACAGGACGACGTGCGGGTAGAGGCGGCAGTCTTCACCCAGCACGCAGCGTCGTCCCACGACCGCGTGCGCCATGATCCAGCTCCGGCCGCCGATGCGCGCGCCGGCCCGGATCACGGCGTACGGCCCGACATGGACGCCCGTGCCAAGCTCCGCGCCGGCCTCGACGACGGCGCTCGGATGGACCTCCGGGCGTTCCTCGGGCTCGGGGTAGAGCAACTGCAGGGCGGTGACAAGGGCCAGCTCCGGGTCGGCGGTACACAGGAGCGCGGTGCCGGACGGCAGGTCCTTGGCGACAGCCTGGTCCTGGGCAAGCACGGCGCCGGCGCGCGTCTGCTTCAACTGCGGCAGGTACCGGGCATCGGTGAAGGGCGCGATGTGGCGCTCGTCCCCGTCTGCCAGGCTGGAGACGCCCTCAATACGCCGGGCCGGGTCGCCGCTCGCCAAGGTCGCGTTCAGTTTCGGGGCCAGTTCGCCAAGTGTGATAGGCATGTGCTGTGCTCCTGGGCGCAACCCTCGGGACTGCGCCGCAAAAAAAGCCGCGACAGACTGCCGCGGCGCACACCAGTTCACTCCCGCACGCACAGCGGCTGCCCGCCGCCTATTTCTGCGTGGCCTTGTAGTCCGCGTTCAGCTTCTCGATGACCTTCTGGGTCACGTCCACGCCCGTGGAGAAGAACAGCACCGGGTTCTCGCGGAACTTCCGCACCAGGTCCGCCGCGCTTTGCGCTTCGTTCTTCTCCTTCTCCTCTTTGTCCTTGGCCGAGGCCTTGCTCGGGTCGAACTCGTCGTCGAACTCGGGCGCGCGCAGCACCAGGTCGAACTTCTCCGCGGTGCCCACCGCGCGGATGGCGTTCTTGATGTCGTTCAGGACCGCCCGCATCTCATTCTTGCGCTTCTCCTCGACTTCCTGGGCCAGCTTCTGGAAGCGGAGCTCCAGCTTCATCTTGTCGAGCTCGAACTGCTGGATCTTCTGGAAGAATTCCAGGTTCGTCTTGGGGTTGCGCGGGTCAACCTGGATATCGTCCTGGCGCTTCTTGAGCTCCACGCCCTCCGCCTGGATGGCCTCGTGCTCTTTGTCGTAGAGCTTCTTCATCTTATCCTGGACATCAGCGACCTTCTGATAGGCGCCGAAGACGCGCGCCACGTTCACCACAGCGATGCGTTTTCCGCCGTCTTCCGCCTGCGCCGCCTGCTGGCCCAGGCACAGCACCGTACAAGCCAGCACGCCCGCCGCCACACCGCCACGTCTGCCAATCATCTGGTTACCTTCTCCTTTCGTGCCGCACCACAGTCCTTGTCTCAGTGGCTCAAACGCACCGCTCACCTGGTCGTTCCCGCCCCGGCGCCGCCGGAGCGCCTCACGAAGTCTTCATTGAGTTTCTTCAGGACGTCCGGAGTGATGTCCACGGTCCTGGCGCCGTACAGCACCGGATTGCGGTTGAAGCGCTCCACCACTTGCGCCACCGTTCTCGGCTCGGTCAACGCCAGATGGGTCTTGCTCTCGGTGGCGGACGGGCCGGCGGGGTTGTCCGGCCCGGTTTGCGTCACCTCGGGGTCATCCGTGTCCGGTGACCGCAGCACCAGCTCAAAGCCGCCCTTCTCCGCGATCGCGCGCACTGCCACCCGGATGTCGCTCAACACCTGCCGCATTTCCCTCGCGTATTCCTTCTGAATCTCCACGTTCAGGCGGGCCAGGTCCCGTTCGTAACGGAACTGCTCCTTGCGCAGCCGCTGGACCAGGTCAAAGACCGCTTCCTCGGTCCTGGCCTTGTCGTACAGTTCGTCCAGTTCCTTGTTGCGCTTGCTCAGCTCGGTCGCGCGCTGCTGCAGTTCGTCCTTCTGCTCCTTGTGCTTGGCATCAATCTGGCGTTGGACCTCAGCCACCTTGCCGTATTTCTCGAAGACCGCCGATACGTTGACCACCGCCAGCTTCTGCTCGCCCTCACCGGCCGGACAGCCGCCTGACAGCAGCGAGAGGATCCCCACGACGGCCGCCAGCCAGCAGCAACCCGCACATCCTGCAGTCCCGCGCAACAAAACCGTCCCTCCTTCTGCGTCAAGCTCCGCCCGCCGCCCGCCTCGTACCCCAAGGCGGCCCGTGCAGCGCCCTGCTACCTTATAGGCCGCGGCGCTGTTGTCCAATGCCAACCGGCTCGTTGTCCCGTTCCCCCCCCCCCCGGCGCACACCATGCGGTCAGAAGCGCGTGCCGAAGGTGAAGTCAATCGTCTTGGTGCGGTCCTCGTCGTTCCGGAGGACTGGACGTGATAGGTACACGCGAATGGGCAGCGGCGACAGCGGCGTGCGGATCGAAAGGCCCAGGCCGACCGACGCGCGCCAGCCCGATTCGTTCGTCAGCCGCGTGTGGGGGTCCGTGTCGCCGGCGTCGTACACCGTGCCCGTGTCCGCGAAGATGGAGCCGCGGACGATCTCCTCGTACAGCGGCAGTGAGTACTCCGCCGTGCCCAGGACCATCTTCTTGCCGCCGATCTGGTAGCCGTTCTCCAGCGGCGTGACCGTGCGCCACTGGAAGCCGCGGATGGTGTCAATGCCGCCGCCGTAGTAGCGTAGGAACGGCGGCACGTCGGATGTGCTGCAGTACCCTTCGACCATCGTCGCCCGCCCGCGCAGCTCGATGATATGCTTGCCGCCGGACTTCATCTTGTAAATGGTAAGGTATCGCGCCACGTCCAATTGCGGCCTGACCCAGTTGTAGTCCCCGAAGAACGGCCCGCCGCCGATCTCGAGGGACGCCTCGGCCATGAACCCGCGGCTGGGCAGCAATCGCGAATCGCGGCTGTCGTACACCAGGCGCGGCTGGACGGAGCTCAGCAGCCGCGCGCCTTCCTGCTCGCGCAGGATCGGTGGGTAGCGTTTGCTGATCCCGCCTATCTCCGTGTAGCTGAAGCGGTAGTTGAGGTCGCCGTCCCAATGCGGGCCCCACAGGCGCTTGCCGACGCTGGCGGTGAAGCCCGAGCTGGTCTGTTCGAAATCGGAATACCTGTCAACCGTGCGGAAGAGGGACCCGCCCGTGCGGATCGGCCGGTCGAACGCCCACGGCTCAAAGAAGGAAATGCTGTACCGCTGCCGCTTGGCGCCGCCGGTGGCCTCGATGCTGAACGTCTGCCCCGCGCCGACGAAGGCGTTCCCGCTGATGAAGTCCCGCCAGCTCTTGGGCAGGTCGCTGTAGTCGAAGTTGCGCTGCGTCAGGCGGATATTGCCGATGATCGAGTCCACCGAGGACACGCCCACGCCGAAGTTGAACTCGCCGGTGCTCTTCTCCTTGACGTCAATGATGAGGTTGGCTTCCTCCGGGTTCTCGGTCGGTTCGGGTGTGATGCGCACATCGTCTTCGAAGTAGTTCAGGTTCTTGAGCCGCTGCTGGGCGATCTTCATCTTGGTGGTGTCAATGCGGTCGCCGGGGAACAGCTCCATCTGCCGGATGATGACCTTGTCGCGGGTCTTGGTGTTGCCGCGCGTGATCACCTCGCGCAGCGTCACCTCCGGGCTTTCCTTGACGGTGACGAACACGTCGTAGATGTTCGGCGTCTTCTTCAGGCGCTCCAGGTCGGTGACGAGCTTGCGGTCGTATTCCACCTTCGTGAAGACGCGCCCGCGTTCGCCGTACAGCGCGGTGAGGGCCTCGTGGTCGTCCTGGAGCAGCATGTCGGAGTAGACGGCGCCGGGCTTGACCTTCATCACCGCTTCCAGCTCGTCGCGCTCGATGGAGCTGTTGCCCGTGATGCTGACAGTGCCTGTGAAGTACTGCGGGCCCTCGTTGATGTTGAACACGATATCCGCCAGCCGTTTGCGCTTGCGGAACCAGTTCCAGTAGCTCTCCTTCGAGACGTTGACGTCCACCTTCTCGACGGACACGTCCATGTAGCCGTGCCGCAGGTAGAACGCTTCCAGCCGTTTCTTGTCGAGATCCAGTTCCTCGTCCTTCAGGTCGCCGGCGCGGAACAGGCGGCGGTGTTTCGTGGAGATCGCTCCGCGCAGGGCCGACTCACTGAACGCCTTGTTGCCCACGAAGTGGATGGAGCGCACGCCCACGGGGCTGCCTTCGTCAACGGTGAAGATCACGCGCACTTCGTCCTCCACCTCGACTTCCTTGCCGCCGATCTGCTGCCGGTGGCTGGACACCGTCTCGACCTGGTACTCCACCTTCACGCTGCGGAAGGCCTTTTCCTGGTAGTATTTCTCAATCGCGCCCTTGTCCAGATGCACTTGGCCCTTGTCGTACCGGCCGCCTTCGTACGATTTGATGATGGTGAGCAGCTTGGATGCGCCGGCCGAGGTGTTGCCTTTGAACGTGACCTTGCTGATCGAAGCCTTCTCGACCAGGTCTATGGCCAGCTTGACGCCGCCGGGATAGATGATCGGCTCGGTCGTGCGCACGTTCAGGAAGTAGCCGGATTCATCCAGGCGGTGCCAGTCCTCATCCCATACCTTGCGCTCGAACGGCCGGCCCTTGCGGGTGCGGATCAGCCGCAGCACCGTGCCTTCGTCCAGGCGGACCAGGCCGCGGATTTCGATCTCCTGGACGCTCTTGCCTTCGTTCTCGTCTCCGGCCGGTTCGGGCGGGGGAGGGGCCTCGCCGCCCCACGCCGCGCCTGAAGACCGCGGCCCCGGCGCTTGCAGGCAGGCCAGCGCCAGAACGACCGATAATGTCGCGGGCAGCAGGTGACCCAAACGCGCGGCTTGCGCTCTCCACAAGCTGGCGCCCGTCCTGACCTTCTCACGCGGGCCGACATCAAAGCGAACGTTCTCGGCCAAGCGGTATCAGCCCCCCACCTCTGCCACGTCGTACTCCCGATGCTCGGGAGTGTACGTCTCGAAACGGAGAAATTCCTTGAAGAACGTCAGTTTGACGCGGCCCGTGGCGCCGTTGCGGTTCTTCAACACCAGTGCTTCGCCCACGCTGACCGGCCTCTGCAGCTTCTCGACGTCGTAGTACTCCGGCCGGTACAGCATCACCACCACGTCCGCGTCCTGTTCGATCGCGCCCGATTCGCGTAGATCGGAAAGCTGCGGCAGCCGCATGTTGCCCTTGATGTCGCGCTGTTCGGGGCTGCGGTTGAGCTGCGAGAGGACGATGACCGAGATCTTGAGTTCGCGGGCCAGTTCCTTCAGGCTGCGCGAGATTTCGGCCACTTCCTGTTCGCGGTTGTCTTTGCGGTTGGCCGGGCCGCGCATCAACTGCAGATAGTCCACGACGATGAGCTTGACGCCGTGGCGGTGGCGCAGGCGGCGGCTGCGCGCCCGCAACTGGCTCACGGAAATGCCCGGCGTGTCGTCAATGTAGATCGGCGCCAGGCGCAAAGCTTTGTCGGCCTGCTTCACGTCCTCGAACTCCTGGTCGGTGAAGTCGTACCCGCGCATCTTGTGGGTGGGGATGCTCGTCACGGCGGAGAGGATGTTCTTGGCGATCTGCCTGTTCGGCATTTCGAGGCTGAAGATCGCCGCCGGCTTCACGCGCGCCTCGCGGCCGAGCGATACGTGGCGGACGATGTTAATGGCGAAGGTTGTCTTGCCCATGCCGGGACGCGCCGCCATGACCAGAAGCTCGCCGGGCCAGAGCCCTCCCGCCAGCAGCCGATCCAGGTCGGGATAGTCGGTGGGCAGGACGCCCAGGTCAATCTCCTGTCCGGCGCGGCGAGCGGCGACAGTCTTCTCCGCCTCGGCCAGCACCTCTGCCATCAGCTTGGTCATCGGCACCGCGTCGTCGGTCGTGCGCTTGTCGGCGATGTCATAGACCATCTGCTCGGCGGCCTCGACCAGCGCGTCGCCGCCCTGCGAGCTTGGCTCCCGGACCAGCTTCAGAATCTTGCCTGCCGCTTCGATCAGCTCCCGCTCAACGGCCCGCGCACGGACGATGGCGCAGTAGCTTTCGACGCTGGCGGCCGAGGGTGTATCGGTGATCAGGCGGCCGATCATGTCCCGCCCGCCGACTGCTTCCAGGAGGCCCTCGCGCTCCAGCTCGCTGCACAGGAACACCTCGTCAACGTTCTCATGCTTCTGGAACAGCCGGCTGAAGACGGAGAAGATGGTGCGGTGGCGCGGCAGGTAGAAGTCTTCGGCTTTGAGCTCCTCGATCGCGACATCGGCCGCGCGCGCGTCTATGAGCATCGAGCCGAGCACGCCAACCTCGGCCCGCTCGTCGTAGGGCGGCACTTGCTCGAGGATTTTGCCGGCGCTTCCGGCAGGGGACATAGGCCGGTCGGTAACGCTGCTTTCGCGCTCCACCGTTCGGCCGATGGGCATGGGCATCCCCCCCTTAACAGTTGCCCTGCAGCCCGATCACGCCCGGGACAGAGGCGCGGCGGGCATTGGGCTCCTTGCGCTCCCCCATTGCGGGGGCGCCAAGGCACTCAACTCTCTGCCACGATCCAGACTTTCATCACGGCTTCGACGCCGGGCGCGAAGCGGATCGTGACGTCAGGTGTTCCCAAAGTCTTGAACGGGGCCTCAAGGACCACGGCGCTGGCTGGCACGTGCACTTTGTGCTCCTGCATGATCGCCTGGGTGATCTCGTCAGCGCCCACAGAGCCGTACAGCTTCTCTTCCTGGGCCTTGGCCGAAATCGTGACCGACCGCCCGTTGAGCAGTTCGGCCACCGTCTTCATCTCGTCAATCTTCTTCTGCTCGCGTACCAGCCGGCGCTTGCACTCCGCTTCGATTTGTTTCTCAGCGTCCGGGCTCAACTTGTACGCCAACTGCCGTGGCAGCAGGTAGTTCCGGGCGTAGCCGCTGCTCACGTCAACCACCTCGCCCAGCTTGCCCAGCTTCTCGATTTCGCTCCGCAGTATGACCTTCATCTCGATCTCCGTTCCCTTCTTTGCGCGTTTCGGGAAGTTTACAGTATAGCGTGAGAAGCCGGCTTGCGACAGTGCACAAGTGGCGAACCCACGCACGACGTGGAACCCCCCTGGAACATTATCGGCACAATCGGCGTGGCTCAGCACTCCCAGCCCGACGAACCCGTGCTCCGCCTACCGCCCCACAAACGGCAGAAGGCCCAGCACCCGTGCGCGCTTCACCGCGACCTGGATGCGGCGCTGGCAAAACGCACAAGCTCCTGATCGCTTCCTTGAAAACAGCTTCCCCTGAGGCGTAACCAGCTTGGCCAGCGTACGGGTGTCCTTGTAATCCACCAGGCACTTGCCCTCTTTCATGAACCGGCATGTGCCACGGCGACCCCGAAATCCTCCGGCTCCGCCTTCGCGATCCTCTCTGCTATGGTATTCTCGTTCTGCCACGACTCCATTCTCCTTGCCGCGTGTACATCCCCTTGTCCTGAAAGGGATTATACCCCTTTAGCTAAAACGGTACGTTCTCCTCGGGAATCTCTAAGTCCTCTGGTCCGGCGTCCGGTGGCGCTGCCGCTTCCTGCTCCGGTGCCGCGGCTGCTGCTGGCGCCGCTGGCGCCGGTGCCCCAGGCCGCTGCGCCGCCGATCGGGCGCCCTGTGCGGGCCGGGGCGCGCCGCCCTGACCACTTGGTG
Organism: Planctomycetota bacterium; assembly: GCA_026692735.1. Taxonomy (GTDB): domain Bacteria; phylum Planctomycetota; class SZUA-567; order H5-PLA8; family H5-PLA8; genus JAPLOD01. Next base: position 12,396 of record JAPLOD010000565.1, read on the forward strand.
GCGGTCCAACGAACTGGATCCGCTCGGCCACAACCTTCAGTTTGGACCGTTTCTGCCCCGTCTGCTTGTCATCCCATTGGTCGAACTTCAACCGCCCTTCCACGAACACCGACCGGCCTTTACTCAGGTACTGGTTGGCCGTCTCCGCCTGCTTGCCCCACACGTCAATGTCCACAAAGACCACCTCGTCCCGCAGTTGGTTGGTCTTGCTGTCCTTGAACTTCCGGCTCACGGCCAATCCCAGTTGCGCGACCGCCATGCCGGACGGCGTATAGCGCATCTCCACGTCACGGGTCAGGTTGCCCATCAAGAGTACCTTGTTCAAGCTGGCCATGAGCTATCCCCCCAAAGGGTCTGTCACAGAGCAAAGCTCTGAGTCCTGGACCCTGGCCCCTCAACCCTAGCTGCGCGCTGCCGCGGGCGGCCCCGAATGCCGTCTCTCCCTGTCGCCCCCGCCGCCAAAGAAGCGCCGCTCGCCGGTGCCGCTGCCGAAATCGTCATCGTCAATGGTGCGCACCGGTGGCGAGGTGGACAAGCCGTCCTCGTCCACTGTTATCATGTGCCGCAGCACCACCTCTGACAACCGCGCGTTGCGGTCTATGCGCGTCACGCATTCCGTCGGCGCGCTGAAATGCGAGATGATGTACAGGCCGCGCTTCTTCTTGCGGATCGAATACGCCAGGCGCCGTTCCTCCCACTTGTCACCGTTGATCCACGTCCCGCCGCCCTTCTCGACAAGCTCTTTCAGCCCGGCCACTACTTTGCCGTAGTCTTCGCGCCCCACGTTGGCGTCCACCAGCCACATGCCCTCGTACAGCCGCACTCCAGGCGGCAGTTCGGGAGTCGGCGGCACCGCCGGCGCGGCCGGCGCGGCCGGCGCGGCCGGCGCGGCCGGTGCTGGATCGTTGGTGGGTGAAACGTTATCAGCCATGTACTCAACTCTCCTTTTCTTCCCAATCCGCCAGGCCCGGCGTGCGTCAGTCTTGAGCCTGGGTTTGCCCGTTGCCTTTGGCGTTGTACCTGTTCATGGCCGCCTCGATGCCCTCTTGTGCCCAGCACAAACAGGCATCCGCGGCCAGCGCCAGTTCCCCTTTCAGCTTCTCCTCTTCCGCGGCGGAGAACCGGCGCAGCACATGGTCCGCCAGATCCCCAACCGGCGTTGCTGCTCCGTGCTCCCGTCCGCCGACGCCGACCCTCAACCGCGCGAATTCCTGGCTCCCCAGCCGCTGGCTGATGTCCATCAGCCCTTTGTGCCCGCCGTCGGAGCCGCCGCGCCGCAGGCGCAGGACGCCCAACGGCAGCGCCACGTCGTCCACGACAACCAGCAGAGCGGCCAGGCTGATTTTGAAGTAGCCGCTGAACCCGCTCACCGTCTCGCCGGAAAGGTTCATGTACGTCTGCGGCTTCACCAGCAGCAGCTTGCCGGAATCGCCCTCCTCATCCTCGTCCTGTCGCGCGGCGTTCGCGGGCCCGGCCCGCGCGGGCAGTGCCGCGCTCGCGTACTCCCCCTTGAACTTCCGCCGGTCGAACTCAACCCCCAGGCGCCCGGCCAGCAGGTCCGCGACACGAAAACCGACGTTATGCCGCGTTCCTGCGTACTCCCGCCCCGGGTTGCCCAGACCGACGATCAACTTCATCAGCCTTCTTCCCTCTCCCGCCTAGGGCGAGGGCACGGGGTTGGCTGGCGACACGCGCCAGCAGCCGCCCCTGGACTCCTCTGTCCCTACTTCTTCTCTTCCTTCTTCTTGTCTTCCTTCTTCTTCTCTTCCTTCTTCTCCGGGGCCTTCCCTTCGGCGGCTGCGCCTTCGCCCGCAGCCGGCTCCTCTTCCTTCCTCGCGGTCAGCACTTCCGGCTCCGTCGGGCCGGCTTCCACTGCCGCAACAGGCTCTTCGACTCTCGGCACGTGCACGGCGATCAGCACGATATCGGGGGCGTCAACCGCCGCGACACCCTCCGGCAGTTTCAGATCCTTGACGTGGATGACGTCGTCCACGTCCAGCGGCTCCGCGTCCACGACGATCTTCTCGGGGATCTGGGTTGGCAGGCACTCCACGTGCACCGTGTGCACGGGCTGCTGCAGCACGCCGCCGTTGATGTGGCCCTTCGGCACGCCCTTGGTGACCACAGCGACCGCGACGCGCACTTTCTGGCCGGCGCGCAGCTCGGTGAAGTCCACGTGCATCGTCTGCTCGCCCAGAGGATCGTACTGCACCTCCTTGATCAACGCCTGCTTGTCGCCGCCCTCCAGCTTCAGGCTCACCACGCGATCGCCCGACGTCAGGATCCTCTGCCATTCGGTGCGCGGGATGGCAAGCATGGTGCCCGGCTTGCCCTCGGCATAGACCACCGCCGGTATCTGATCCTTGTGCCGCAACCGCCTGGCGGCAAGACGCCCCTTCTCGGTGCGGATGACGGCCTTCAACTCATGTGCCATGACTTCGTCCTTTGCCTCGTTGCCCTGCCCCTTGTGGTTCGCCCCGGCCGCGGCTGGCGCAGCCCGGCGGCGCACGGTTACACAAACAGTTTGCTCACACTCTCGTTCCTGTGCGTCCGTTTAATGGCCTCGGCCAGCAGCGGCGCGACGCTCAGGACCTTGAAGTTCACGTTCTCCGGCCTCTTCTTCACCTCGATGGTGTCGCACACCGTCAGCTCGCGCACCGGCAGGCCGCTGAGTTTCTCGAACGCCCGCCCGGAAAATACAGGGTGCGTCGCCGCGACCAGGACGCTGCGCGCGCCGTATTCCAGGGCGGTCTGCACAGCCTGCTGGATGGAGCCCCCGGTGGAGATCATGTCGTCCACGATCAGGGCATCGCGGCCCTTGATCTCGCCCACCACGTGCCCCTTGACGACGTCGTTGTCGCCCACGCGGCGCTTCTCGATGACCGCCAGCGACGCGTTCAGCCGGCGGGCGAACTTCTCGCTCACCTTCGCGCGGCCCAGGTCCGGGCTGAGGATCGTCAGCGCGCCCAGGTTCAGGTCGTGGATGTGCTTGATCTGCACCGGGGCGGCCGAAAGGTGGTCCACCGGCAGGTCGAAGAACCCCTGAATCTGCTCCGCGTGCAGGTCCACGCACATCACGCGGTCGGCGCCGGCGGTGGTGATGAGGTTGGCCACGAGCTTGGCGGTGATCGGCACGCGGCCCTCGTGTTTGCGGTCCTGGAGCGCGTAGCCGAAGTACGGTATCACCGCGGTGACCAGCAGCTCGAAGAGATGGTCGTTCACCGGCGGACTCGTCGGCTGGATGATGAACACATCCCGCCCGCGGATGTCCTCCAGGATGCGCACCTTGGTCTCGCCGTCGGGGAAACGGCTCACCTCCGCCTCGCCCAGCGGAATGCCCAGGTGCGCGCACACGTCCTCGGCCAGCTTCGGGTTCCCATTGCCCGTGAAGATCCTGATGTTGCGCGACAGGTCGCTCAGCACCTGCGGCTCCGGCTCGCTCGCGGCGCTGTTGCGCAGGCGCTCCTTCAGTGTCGCCTCGGCCGCGGCGAGTTCCTGGAACGTGTTGATGCCCAGCACTTCCTGGATGAATGCCGCCCGCACGCCCGCCACGGTCTGGCCGCTCTTCACGAAGTCGGCGATCGTGTCCGTCAGGTAATATTCCTTCTGTGCGTTGCTGTTCGCCAACCTGGCGACGGCGGGGAAGAGCTCGCCCGGACCGTAGACGTACGTGCCGGTGTTGATCTCCTCAATCTTGCACTGCTCCGCCGTGGCGTCCTTTCGTTCGATGATGCCCGCCACGTTGCCGTTGCTGTCGCGGAGGACGCGCCCGTAGGCGTGGTCGCCGGGCAGCTTGGCGGTCAGGAGCACCACGGCGCTGTCGGTCTCGGCCTGCTTGTTGATCAGCAGACGGATGGTCGAAGGGCGCAGCAGGGGCACGTCGCCGGAAAGGACCGC
>JAPLOD010000566.1 GCA_026692735.1 Planctomycetota bacterium
AGGATCTGGCCCTGTGTGCTGCTGAAATCCCCCCCCTCCTTCGTCCACGGCCCGCCGATCTCATACCGCCGTCCCTTCGCGCCTTCTTTCACGGGCGCCATCCATATCTCGGGAAGCTTCTCCTCCTGGCCTTTATGGTAGAAGGCATAGTCGGGCCCCAGACGCCGGTTCATCCCGGCCAGGCTGAAGTCGGCGATCTCTCGCAGAATGCCGGCGCGGTCCAGCTTGCCAACGGAAGCCTTTGGCGTTGCGGCGCTGGTCGCGGCGGTTTTCTCGCCAGGCTTGGGGTCTTTGGCGGCGGCGGCCTCACCGCCCTGTCGTTTCAGCCAGTCCCAGCGCGCCGTCGTCTCGGCGGCAAGCGCGGGGCTCAATTCAAGCGCCTTCTTGACCAGTTCATCCGCCTTGCGCAGTTGCGCCGTGGCCATGCAGTAGTCTGCCATGGTCAGCGCGTTGGCGTTATTGTCCAGAATGCAGGCGACGCCGATAGAAGTGATCTGCTCGCGGGACAGCTTCTCCCATGGCGTCGGCAAGTCATTGCCTTGGATGCGAACCGACACGTTGCGCTCGTCAGCCTTGACCACTTCCGTCCACTGCGCGGCGCCGAGAATGTCCAGCCATGCTTTGGGCTTCGCGCCGCCGTTCGTGGCCGCGACGACCATACTCTTCAGTCGCGCCCGCGCGTCTGCTTCGCTGGGCGGGCTGAACTCCGCGCATCTGGCAAGCGGCGAGGCCAGCCAGAGCAACGCAGCGCAGACCGTGAGCCACAGGTTAGAGATGGACCGCCGGTTTCGTGGGTCGCTCATCATGCACCAACTCCACGCAGCGCGTCACTTGAGCTGCAGTTCGCCCCAGTTGGCGGGGGTCATCTGCAGCTCGAAGACTTCGTCGCTGACCAACCCGGTATTCTGATTGCTCCAGTGCGTGCGCAGCACCGTATCGCGACCGGCCTTGTCGCCGTGGGTCGCCCCGACGTCCGCACGCAGGACCAGGCCTTCCGACGGAGTAAGCCTGAGCGCGGCGAACGGCAGCGCCGCTTCCACAACGTAGCGTTTGTTCACGGCGTCAGTCTTGACGTCAATCTTGGCATCCTTGAGCACGATCACACTGTCCATCTGGTAGTCCTTGATCACCCCCGAGCTGAACGATTTCGGGTTCTTCTCCGCGGCCACTTTGCGGTAGACCACCGCCGTCGGTTTGCCCTGGAACGGGCCGATGGAGAGACGCAGGTCGCCGAGCATGGGGTCTTTGCGGTCCTTCGCGGCCTTGGGATCCGTGCCGAGCTGCAGGTCCACGGTGTCGCCGCGGGCGTACATGAACTCAGGCGCATCCGCGCCGTTAACCCACGGCGTCGAGTCCTTCACTTCCCAGCCGACATAAAGGTTCTTCTCGTCCCATGCCACCGCGGTCTGGCACGCAGTGGCGTCCTGCTTCTGGTACTTGGCGATCTCGCCGCCGGCGAAGTCCTTTTCCAGATCGCCCGTGAACGCCGGCGTGCCTTTCTTCGCGGCAAGACGCTTCAGGGCCGTGGCTTCCTGCAGGGAACGCTCACGGAAGGACAACGCGGTCTTGGCGTCGTCGGCAGTAAACGAGAGCTTGCCGCCAGCCAGCGGCTTGACGGTGTCGAGGCCCACGACTTCCGCATTCCAGAAGCTGATGTGGCCGGCCGCCACCGAGAGCTTGCCGTCCTTGCCCTGCGTTATCGAGCCGCCGAACGCCTCTTCGCCGGCGCCCGGCGGGCACGTATCCAGGCTCACGCCCGGGACGCCCTGTTCAGGCCACACGTTCTTCATCGGGTCGCCCTCGAAGAAACGCGTGAGGTAGTAGCCCTTCTCCGCGAGAACATGCCATTCGCCTTTGTTGGTGGGGATAACCCAGATGTTGCCTATGGGTGCGGGGAACGTCGCTACGCCCGCAATGTCGTACGCGCCGCGCATCATACCGACTTCGGCGGCGCACGCTCTATGCGAACCGTGCACGCCGGTGAAGTTGCTGGGGTAGGTCCAGAACAGTTTGCCGCTCTCAATGTCGTAGCAGTCCACAGTGCTGTGGTCGTCGCCGTAGGTGCCGTTGTAGAGCATATACCTGTTGTCAGCGGAGCCGTGCCCGTGCTGCGCGCCCATGCCGCCGCGGTTCCTGGCGTTCTCCGGCCCGGCCAGCTTCTTCGCTTTACTGAGATCGTACTGGGGCGCGCCACAGGCCGTCCAACCGGTCACCTTCACCTGATGCAGCGTGCCGTAGAACGTCATGTCGGGCGTCATGGACAGATACCAGCCCTGGATCCAGCCGCCCAAGTCGAGGTTGTACGTCTTCACCTCCGCAGGCTGCTCCTGGCCATCGTCGTTCTCATCCGCCGAGACACGGATCTCCTTGGTCTTCTCATCCGGCGGATAGAGGACCGTGCGCAGCTTGTAGTCGGCGTCGCCGAGCCGCTCGAAGATGCGCACAGGCGCGCTGCCTGTGCACCCGCCGTTGGGCGACGTCGCCAGATACAAGCGCCCGGTGGGTCCGAAGCCGAAGCGGGAGGCTCCCATGCCGTGGCGGGTGATGGTGCCCAGACACGCAGCCCGGCCGGTCTTTGGGTCAATGCGCCACTCGACCCCCTGGCCCGCCATCAGGCACGGGTCAATGGGATTGATGGCAGCGCCCATAGCGCCGTAGGACGAAGCGCCGAAGAGTTCCATCTTGAGTTCGCCCGTCTTGGTGTCCCAGACGCTGACGCGCCGCGGAGCGCCGTCGTCTTCGGCCACCCACAGCTTGCCCTGCGCATCCACGGTCATGCCGCTGATGTTGAGCATCCCGTCGGGCGTCCACGTGCCGCTCAGACTGCGGCCGCCTTTGCGGCCGATGGTGCGCACGAGCTTCCCTTCGGGGCCGAAGACTTCAACGTGGTGCGTAGCGCCGCGGATACCCAGATAAAGATTGCCGGCCTTGTCCAGCGCCAGAGCGTTGACCCAATCCTTTTCGCCCAGCGCCGGCTTGGCAGCGGGCTTGGTCTCGCCCGTCTCCACGTTCACCGACACGACTTCGCCGCCCGTGGAAACCGCGAACACTTGATTGGCCGACGCGGCCTCGATGTCGCCGACCTTCGGCACGGGCAGTTTCTTGATGACCGTGCCCGTCTTGGCGTCCACCACGACGATGGTCTCCTGCCGGTGGAAACTGGCGAAGACTCTGCCGCCGGCCGCCGAGAGTCCGCTGGGGCCGCCGGCATCCTGGCCCTCGACGCCCAGGTCCTTGAGCAACAAGTCGGTGCTCTTGAGCGCGCTCCATTCGGTGTATTGCCCCGTTCGCGCGTCGAGCCGGTAGATGGCTCGTGCGGCATACTGGCCGATGTCGTTGTAGGCGTACAGTGTCGTGCCGTCGCAGGCCAGCGGTCCGGCGCTGGCGATGCCGCCGCGGATGTTCTTCCACTGCACGTTGCCGTTGAGATCGCAGCACAGCAGCGGCTTGTCGCCTTCGCCGCCACTCCAGCCCACGTAGACGCGATCCCCTGCCGCCACGCACGCGATCGGGTTGCCGTGGTCGGCGCCCCAACCGTTCCACGGAGCGTTGCCGCTGTTGCCCGCCCAGCCGCGCAGGCGCAGGCCGATGCCGGCATGGTAGAGGCCCTCCCATGTGTACTCGCCCGCGGGGACCGGCACGCCGGGTTTGCGCACCGATGGTGTGGTAAGGCCGTCCCACTTGATCTCGTGCTCTCCCTTGGTGAAGAAGTGACTGGTCAGAAGCTGGCGGGCTACCGAACCGTCCGGTGCGAAGAGGTTCAAGGAGACGTAGCTGTCCTCGGGGAGGGTGAACTTGATTGGCTTGAAGCCGTCCGGCAAGCGGCTCTTGACCAAGCCCGTCCAATCTACGACCGGCAGGTTTTTCTCGAAGCGCACGGCGAACTCGCGGCCATCGGACAGGCGCACGGGGCGCGGAGTGACCTTGCCCTGGGTGGCCAAGGTCGCGTAGCCCCAGCAACTGTTGCCCTGGAAGGTGAAAACGCGGTCAATCGCCACGCCGGGCCTAAAGAGGTCCTTGATGGTCAGCCGGCCTCCGGTGCCGACTGTGAAGTTCGGTTCGAAAGTCACCTGCACGCGGGCGCCCGGTTTCATCTCAACGCCGGGCTTGGTCAGCAGTTTCCACGGCAGAGCCATCTCCTGCGCGTAGCCTTTGTGGTCGGCGTCTTCCAGGAACGCCTGCGTTGCGCCTTCGGTCTTGGCGTCCTTGAGTCCGCCTTCGTTGAAGTTGCGGCCATAGGCCACGTCAACAACGTCCAGGCCGTCTTTGTCGCGCCAGCACGTAAGATGCGACGTGCGCGCGGTGGGAGCATCCTTGGCGTTGCGGTCGGGGCTGACAACGTCGCGCGCCGTCACATCGGGCGCCGTGACGACACGCACCTGCAGGCAGTCTCCTCTGAAGCCGTAATCGCCTTTGCTGCTGCCGGGGTTATTCATCGGCGTCGGGTCAACCCAGCGCGCGAGGATGTACAGGTTCTTGTCGTCGTACATGGCGTGGAGCCAGACGGCGAACTTGTCGCGCGCGTTCTCCACGTCACCACAGGCGAAGATGCCGGCCGACAGGTCCCAGTCGCCGGTCTTGCCGTCAACGGTCACCGAACCGGCGGTGCCGGCTGCCGGACCGGCGGTGCCGGCTTCCGGACCGGGCGCGGGCAGGATCTGAAAATCCAGATGCTCCGTCTCGATGGCCGGCACAGTGCGGCTCGCAAGCGCCGCGAGGAACACCAGGGACGCAACAGACAGCGTGGTTCGCATGTGTGGCTCCTTCTTATCAGCGTTCTATGCCGGCTCGTCACACCTCACCTGCGCGGGTCCGACAAGAATGTCGGACCTGCTGCGCCCGCCGTCTCCCACTCAAACAACGGCGGGATGACCGTGACTGGCGGCACGGTCTCCTGGCGTCGCTGCTGGTCCAGGAGCGCGACGCACTTCTCGAGAACCCTCGGAATGTCGTAGCCCAGCCGGATGACCGGAACGATCGCGGGGGCCTGCGCCGGAAAGTTGCAGTGCGCCACAACGTCCACATCGTCCGGCACGCGCAGGCCAAGCTGCAGCAGCCCGGCACACGCGTGCTCAACCAGGTTGTCGTCGGCAACGACCAGAGCGTCAGGACGCTCCTCGCGCGATCCGCGGAACATCAGCAGGACCAGGTTGGTGGCCCACTGCGGGTCGGCCTGGCTGGCCGTTTGGACCCAATGCGCGTGGTATGCCAGGCCTCGCGCCGCCAGCCCATTCCTGTAGGACGCCAACCGCTCGCCGGAGATGCCGGGCACCGTCAGCAGCGCGAGGCGCTTCCGCCCGCGTGACACGAGGTGCTCGAGGGCCTTCTCGAAGAAGAGTCTGGCGCGGTCGCCGCCCAGCGAGACGCCTGCGACGTTCGTCTCGCCCGGCACGCCCGTGAAAGCCACGCGGGGGAGGCCCGGCGCTTCCAGTATCGGCGTGCCTTTCAGCGGCCAAGGGTCCGTGGCAAAGATGATGCCGGCCAGGCGGTTGGCCTCGATATCGTCGAGCAGCCCCTGGTAGTCCGGATCGTTGCGCCACGGCTCAACCCCTTGACGAATGGAGAGGCTGAACGGCTGCTCCGTCCCATACCCTTGCGCCACGTTGGCCAGAACCGTCCAGAAGCGCACCCAACCAGGGTCGCCCATGCGATGCGAAAACGCCAGGACGTAGCGGTGCGTATGTGGTGGCCGCTCAGACACGAACGTCCCGCTCCGCCCCGCTACTCTCACGAACCCGTCCTGCACCAGGCGCCCAAAGGCGCGCTGGACGGTCACGGTCGAGGCGTCGAACCGCGCCTCCAGAACCGTTCGTGGCGGCAAGCGGTCGCCTGGATGCAGGTCCCCATTCACGATGAGCTGCCGCAGATGCGCGACGATGGCGTCCTGCTTCTCGGGCGGCCTAGTTCTGAAACGGGCTATCGGCATTCCGGTCCCTGCTCTCCATGACTACCAGCTACTTTAGTATCTACAGCGAAGATAGTATAATGTTCCCATAATTCTGTGGTTGTCTCGCTGTGAGTACGTAACCTGTTTGCCATCAAATTGTTACGAGTCGCATGGCGGAAGGTATTGGCCTTTTCTACGGCTGAAACCGAGGACCTGTTCCACCGACAACGGGAGATGGGCAAGCGCGATGGTTGCAGTGTATGTAGGGTAGATAGCCCCGTGGGATTTCGAGGAGGATGCGATGAGCGCGTTCCGAATCTGCGTCTTCGGTTGCTTGAGTCTGGCCATGGCGCAGTGCCACTGCGAGCTAGCTCGCAGTGCCACCGGTGTTGGCGACCCACAGCTCATGACGGACCACCCCTTCTGGCAAGGGGAGCTGTCGTGCTCGACCTTCGAGCGCTTGGCCAAGAACCAGGCGGACATCTACTCCCGCGTGGCCGGCCAGAAGACCGATAACGACGAGGACAAGGCCATCGCGAGCTGGTACTGGCGGAACACGCACTACTTCCATTGCACACTGCTGGCCGAGCCGGACATCTTCAAGAAGGGCGCGCACGAGGTGGTCCGCGACTACTGGGCCGGGCTCTTCTCCTACGGCCATTCGATGTGCCAGGAGAACCACTACCAGTACACGGCCGAGATGGAGTACCTCCTCGGCCACGCCCGCGCTCGCGCCGTGAACGTTGAGGGGCACACGTCATTTGAGGTCTGGGTGACCGGGGGCGCGTACGACAAGGGCAAGTGGGTCCTGCTCGACAGCGACATCACCACCATCTGCTTCGACAAGGAGCAGAAGGCGATGATGAACATCGAGGAACTCACGAAAGCCAACCGTCAGCAGATGCTGACCAACCGCGCAGCGAAGGACAACCGCGGCTGGCTGCCGGAGCTGTATCCCGGCGACGGCGTCGGGACCTATACGAGAATCATCTATTACGCGCTCCTGTGCGGCTATGCGGGCGCGCCGCCCATCGTGAACCTGCGGCCGGGCGAGTCATTGCGCCGCTTCCCGCGGCCGGGCCTGGGCGAGGGCGAGAAGGGCACGCTGGTCTACTGGGGCATCTCCGTGGACGGTCTCGACGGCCCGAACCGGCACATCACGTACGTCACCGACCCGAGCACCTGCTTCAACGCCACGAAGCGCCCCAACCAGGAGAGCGACCCGAACCGCAGGGGCCGGTTCGGCAACGCGGTCTTCACCTACAAGCCGGACTTCAAGAGCAGCGCGGCCGTGGACGACACGTCCGTGACCATTGAGCACTGCTCGCCGTTCATCATCGCGTGCAAGCCCGCGAAGAAGAACTGCCTCGAAGCGGGCGCCACACTGGGTCTGGTCGTCACCGGCAAGGCCGACTGCAAGATCTGCGTCTCGACCGACGGCATGAAGACCTTCTCCGACCCGGTTGATTTCAAGGACGGCCTGGATCTGACCGACCTCGTCAAGGGCCACTACCAGTACTGGCTCAAGTTCATGGCGCCGGCGGCCAGCCTGACCGGCAAGGATGTGACAATCACGACCCGCTGCATGGCCAACGGCTACGTGATGCCGCACCTGAAGGCGGACGGCACGCAGGTGACGTTCAACGCCTCGGGCCTCGCCGCGGAGACCATCGGCCCCCAGGCCGACTCGATCGCGAAGAACATCGTCGCCGGCGGCCTGGACAAGCCGTCGTTCACTGTGAAGCTCAAGACACCGCACGGCGAAAAGATCAAGACCGTCTGCTGGGCGGTACGGAGCCCTTCGGGCTGCCCGCCCAAGCCCGATCTGGCCTACAAGGCCGAGTACTCCAAAGATGGCAACGAGTGGAAGGTCCTGCGCGACGACTGGCGCATTGTGCCCCCGGTGCCGTACCAGGCGCCGGACACGTGGTCGCAGTCGTTCTTCTACGGCACGCAGGATATCGCGAGTGCCGACGCGAATGCGGAAACCGGCACCGCCGGCGAGGTCCAGGTCCGCATCAGCAACAACATGGGCAAGCCCTACCAGATGGGCCAGTTCTCGGTGCTCTACGCGACGAAGAACGCCGCCAAGACCAAGGTCACCTACGCCTGGACCGAAGGGGGGCAAGACAAGACCGCCGAGCACGTCTACCCTGCGGGCGCCACAATGGACACGTCCTGGAAGATCGAGACCAATCCGGCAACCGGCACTGCCGGCAAGGAACCGAAGCTCAAGTGGGTCGAGATGACGCCGGTCGAATAACGGCTGGCTATTGGCTACTGGCTATTGGCTATTGGCTACCGGTCTCGACTGCCGGCCAATAGCCAACAGCCAACTCCTACTTCCCGCCGTCGGCGGTGGTGACCGTCACATGCCAGAGGGATCTGGCGCCGTTCGCCTTCACGGGTTGCGGCGGATGCGTGTAGATGAACTCCAACGCCGCCACGACAACGGGAACCGCGACGTCAGGATTGGGGCTGAAGCCGCCGATGCGGAAGAACCAGCCCTAGCCGTCGAGCCGGTAGCCACCGATGAAGTCCTGATCCGTTCCAGCGACAAGCGTCACGTGACCTGTGCTCTCGGAGCCGCGCGGCAGGCCGCGGTTCACGGCGCTGGTGAGCGTCTCCACGCGCGCGCTCAAGCCCTCGCCAAGCCACGCACGGCCTTCCGCCGGCACGCGCAGCGGCTCCGGCGCCTGGTCCACCTCGCCGCCGCCGACCGGCACGCCCAGCAACGCGAGGCCGGCCGGGCCGACGGCCTCCCGCTCCCATTTGCCGTCTTTCGGCGCATACGCGCCATGGAAGGAATAGCCGCCGGTCTCCCACCAGGAGCCGCCGCCATTCACGTACTGCCGGATGAGCGCGATCATCTCGCGCCAGGCGCCGGGCGCGGCTGCAGGGAAGTGCTCGCCGTACGGGTTGATGATAGCCAGGCAGGCGGAGCGCCCCGCGCCGGCCGTGGGGCCGACATTCCTGTCGGCCGTGGGTCCGGCCTTGAGAGCGGCGACGAGGTCCTCGATCGTCGCGATGCGGCGCACCGGCACATGCAGCTCCCTGGCGAGGCGGGAATCGCCGCAAGCGTCGAGCCAGCGTTGTGCTGGTGTCGCAGTCCACGCGGGCCTGACGTTCGGCCCGAAGTCGAGGACGCCGATGGCCGGCGGTGCCGGTTTCCGCATTGGAGCGCCTCGCTCCGGCCAGTCACGGGGCGCTTTGCCGGCAAGTTCGGGTGGCGGCACGACGCGCTTCTGGCCTGGCCGCGCCGGCAGGCGGAAGCTGAAGAAGCCTTCCTGGACGGGACCCGCCGCGGGCACGATATCGCCTGTTGCGGCCACGATGCTCCCCGTGGCCATTCCCGGAGGCAGTTCGACCACAACCTCCTCTTCGGCGGGAGCGTACACCCAAATGTGGAGACCGGCACCGCCGGCGCCGGCCTGCCTGGTGCCCTTCACAACGACGAACGACACGCCCGCGTCGCCGAAGCCATGACCGGCAGCCTCACCGAGGTTCGCAGCGACAAGCCCCGGGGCTGCGGCATGGAAGCCGTACGGCGCCAGCACGCGGCCGTCTTCTTTGCGCGGCTGCGGCCCAAGGTTGGCCACGATCCTGACGTTACCGTAGGTGGCGCGGATAAGGCCATCGTCTTCGACCGACGGCGCAGGGCCGCGGTCATGCACAAAGGCCGTGACAGGCTGGCCGATGTAGCGCGCGACGACGGATTTCTGGAGGCGGTCAAGCCACTTGAGCCATTCGCGGGGTGCGTCCTGCGTCAGCCCCGCAGCGGAGACGCGGTAGCTCAAGCTGAAACCCAGCCCAAGCGTCCAGGCGAGGACTTCGCGATTGGTGACGAACTGGCCGAGATCGTGGTGCAGCATGAAGGTCTTGTCGTGCGCGATGCGCTGGGCCAGAGGGAACACGTTCCATGTGTTGGGTGGGCAACTGTGCTTCATCAGGCGGCGCCAGGAGGGCGCGTACTCCGTGGTGACGATCTGGAATGTGAGACCACAGAGCTGGGATTCGTAGTTCACGACGCGGTCCCAACCGGCTTCGGTGCCGAGCGGCTTGCGCTGGCAGTCTTCGGCAACCTGAGAGACCAGGCCGTCGGCATAGGCGTACGGCGTGGGCGAGGCGGGGTTGGTGTCGTACAGCCAGGTGCGCGCGCCGCACTGATCCTGGAAGAGGACGTCAACGGGGAAGTCCTCGGCGAATTGCCGGACAGTCTCGCGGTTGGCGGCCTGGACCGCGGGGTGCCAGTGACAGACAGTCCAACCTTCGTTGGCTTCGTAGCGCTCGTGGTTCGGCTTGCCGTTGAAGCCCTTGAGCAGCGGCGCGATATCTTCGCGTTCGAACGTCGGGCCTTTGGGGCCGTCGCACCACCACGTGGGATTCGTGTAGGGCGAGACGAGGTGGCCGAGCTGGTGTGCGCGGTCGAAGAAAGCGCGGAGTTCCCCCGGCGTGCCGAAGCCGGCGTGCGGCGGCAGGTGATCGGGGTACTCTTTGTCGAAGCCGCCTTTCAGATAATCGGCGAAGTGGATCAATGACGGGACGGGAAGCAGGTCGAGGTGGTCTGTCTTCTCCTTTGCATTGCCGCCGTAGTACACCAGGACTGCCTCCTTCAGCTTGCGCAGGACGTCGGGCGCGATCTTGTCTTCGAGGCGCCGCCCGATCTCGTTGGCGCGGCAATAAGCCTCGAGGTCGTCACCGGCGCTCCCGCCGACGGACAGGCGGATTGCCGGCGCGGACCAGGTCGTACCGGGCGCGACATACGTGCCGAACGCACGCTCGCAATAGCCGCCGCGTTCGTCGGCGCCGCAACCGACCTGGCCTGGGACGAACATGGCTTCCTTGTTCTGCGCACCTTCCCACGGCCGCCACTTTTGAGGCTGCACACCGTACAGCGAGGCCGAGCCATTGGCAGTGTCCAGATGCAGGAAGTCCGCGAATGCCGGCGGATACGGACAGTTGTAGCTGAGATAACGAACGGGGCGCAGTTCCGTAAAGAAGGGATAGCCGCCGACTTCGATCCAGTTGCCGCCGGCGCGGACGTAGCGGCCGATGGCCGCGACCGTGGCCGCCATGTCTTTGCTCGGGAGCACGGGCAGCCATTCACCGTAAGGGTTGAGGATGAAGGTCCAGTTGTCCGCGGCGAGCGCCGCTTCGAGCTGGCTCAAGGTCTTGATCTCGTTGAACGTGACGACCTTGCCGCCGGCCGTGCCGGTTTCCGGAGGGGCCGCAAGCCGCGAAAGCCGCCCGGCCCACTCCTTCACTGTGACCGCCGCCCAGCCGCCCGCCTCGGGGCCGTGCTCAAGCGAGAGCAGACCAATCGCGCCACGACGCTCGACAGTGCCGGCGGCCAGCCGTGCCGCAACTGCCGTGACCATGTCGGCGACGAGGGCCCTCTCCTTCTCCCCCACCCCACCCCCGACGCGCCAGAGGCGCTGGTTGGCCGAGAGGTACGGCCCGTTGGCGGAGTCTACGAGGACGAGTGGGGCCTGCGCGCGCGTCGGCGGGCGGTTGACGACGGCTGGGGTGGATTCGATGCGTTGCGCAAGCGCGTCACCGAACCACTTACGGCCCTCGGCAGTCACCTGGAGCGCCGTGGGCGGATCGTAATCGGCCCGCTGATCGAGTGGCCCGCCATAGAGCGAGATGTAGCCCTTCGGCCCGACAACCCGCGCCGCCTCCCAGGCGGCGGGGCGGTCCCCCGACTGCTCTCTGAAAAATGCCGGCGTGAATTCTGCGCCGACAGAGAAGTTGCCGTTCATGGGGCAGACGAAACGCTCCACCTGAGCAGGATCGAAGCGCAAGCGCGCGGGCAGGGAGAAATCGAGGACCGCCTTCTTCCGCGGCGTAACCTGGGCGGCGAAGTCCACGGCGTCGTGGCGTGAGGTCGCGGTGACAACCACGGTGAGATCGGGGCAGCGATACGTCATCCGCAGGCTGTTCTCCAGCGCCTGGCATTCGAAGGAGCCGGCCGTGCCGGTTTCCGCACGGGCATCCGCGCCGCCGGCGGTAGGCGGTACTCTCAGTCCCGCGGCGGCGCTCTCGCTGCTGCCGTCCTGAAAGCGTACGTGCCAGAGGCCGTGCTCGCCGCTTTTCCAGATGCAGCCAGGCCTATCCTTCCGTGCGACAGAGAGGATGGATCCGTTGGCGCTGCTGAAGGAAACGGTGAAGGTGTCCG
>JAPLOD010000567.1 GCA_026692735.1 Planctomycetota bacterium
TGTACCGCAACCAGCCCCACGGAGGCGCCTCGGCCTTCACGGGGGTCTGCCCGCAGGGCTATCTGCTCGCCGCCGGCGACCTGCTGCTCGTGCCGTCGGGCCGGACCACGCCGGCCGCCTTCGACCGGACAACGGGCAAGCTGGTGTACTACCAGCCATACCTGTACCTCGTTCCCTACGGCAGTGAGGGCTGGGGCAACCGCGGGAACGGCGGCTGGTGGGCGACGGTGGCGGGGGAATCCTTCCTCTGCTCCATGCAGGAACCCGGTGCGCCCGAACTTGAGGCCCACGTGGGCGAGGCGGAGCCGCGAGAGGGCGACGGCATCGTGGTCTACTCGCTCGCCACCGGCCTGCGAGAACTCAGCCTGCCGGACAGGCACCGTGCGCTGGCCGCCGGTGACGTGCTCTACGCCGCAGGCAAAGCCGGGGTTCAGGCCATTGACCTTAAGGCGTGGCGCGAGACGAAGAAGCTGGACGGCTGCGTGAAGTGGACGGCCGAGCATCCGCGCGCGTACTGCCTGGCGATGGCGGGATCGGCGCTCCTCGCCGGCAGCCGAGGCGCACTCACCGCGCTGGATGCTGCGACGGGGAAGCGGGTCTGGTCTGCGAAGACCGACGGGCAGGTACGGGGCATCGCCGTGGCCGACGGGCGGCTTGTCGCGGCAACGAGCACGGGCGGCGTTGCCTGCTATGAGTCGCGCGAGATCAGCATGCCGCCGGTCGCCGTTCGCGAGGTTCCCGCGTACGCGGTCAGCGCGCCCGGCCAGCATGTGGACACGGCCGCGAAGATCGTCAAGGAGACCGGCGTGTCGCAAGGGTACGCGCTGGTCGTCGGCGAGCCCGACGGCCGCCTGGCGATCGCGCTCGCGTCCCGGACGGATCTGCATGTCGTCGCGGTACTCCCGCCGGAGGCGGATGTGGACGCCGAGCGGCAGCGCCTCCTGCCGAGCCCTCTCTACGGCTCGCGCGTCGCCGTCCAGAAGCTCGACGGCTCGGGACGGCTGCCGTACGCGCCCTACTTCGCCGATCTGGCCGTCGTGACCGGGGACGCAGGTTGTCTCCCAGGGGAGGAACTGTACCGGGTCCTGCGGCCGTGCGGCGGAGTCATGTGCTTCCCGGGCATGAGCCGGGAAGACGTGGAACACCTGAGCGCCGACATGTCCGCGCCACGAGCCCACGTCAGGTCTTCGGACAACCTGCGGATGCTCATCCGCGGCCGGTTAGCCGGCGCCGGCGAGTGGCGTAGCCAGCGTGCGGACGACGGGAACACCGGCATCGGCAAGGAGAGCCTTGTCCGCCCGCCCTTCGATATCCTGTGGTTCGGCGGCCCGGGTCCTGACCGGATGATGAGCCGGCACTGGGGGGCGTCGGCGCCACTCTCGGTCAACGGCCGCGTCTTCGTTGCCGGCCAGCATCATGTCATCGCCTTCGACGCGTACAACGGCCGTGAGATCTGGTGCCGGGAACTGCGGGGCGTCGGGCGGATAAACGCGGACATGGCCGCCTCCAACTTTGTCGCCGACGACACGAACATATTCGCGGCGGTCGGCCCCGAATGCCACAGGCTCGACCAGGCGACCGGCAAGACGCTGGCCGTCTACCGTGTGCCGGAGATTGCCGGCGCGGCGAAGGCCGCCGCGGAGCCGGCATCGGTGGATATCGAGTGGCCCGGGGTGTGGCAGATGTTCGCGCCGGTGCCCAAGAACAGCCCGCCTCTTCCGGAAGCCACGCTCAGAGCGATCCCCGAGGAGCTGAGCGCAGGAGGGAAGACGTTCCGGCCGAGGGCTGTACGTCCGGTCAAGGGGAAGGTTGACTTCAGCCATTTCTTCGGCGGCTACGGTTTCAAGGCCCTCTTGCCTGACGAGAAACCGGAGGACCACCCGCGGGGGAGCGGAGCAACCGACACCGCTATGGAGGGGAGCCTCGCGTACCTCTTCGCCGAGATCGAATGCCCGTCGGCGGGAACGCTCACCATGGGCGCCGGGGCCGACTGGTGGATGCGGTGGTTCCTCGACGGCAAGCCGGTCTTCGACACGTGGAAGAACGGAAACGAGGCCGGGCAATACAGCGTGACGAACCACGTCTTCTCTGCCGGCGTCACCAAGGGCAAACACGTGCTGGCGGCGATCGTGAAGGCGGGCAGCCGGGGATGGTGCCTGCATTCGGCCGGAGGCGCGAAGTACGAGCGCAACCTGCGGTACGTTCCGCCGGAGCGCATGTTGCCCCGGTGGGGCTACCTGTCGGTCACGGGCGACCTGGTCCTGGGCAGCTACGTTCCCGCGGGTGCGAAGAAGCCCGATTGGGAATCCAGCGCCATCTTCGCGCTCAACAAGAAAGACGGGGCGCTGCGCTGGCAATACCGGCCGCGGCGGTCGGTGTTCAACATGAGCATCGCATCCGGAGACGGTCGCGTGTTCATGCTGGACGGCACCGCGCCGTCGCTGCTCTTCGAAACCAAGGAGAAGGCCAGGCGCGAGCTGACGCTCCTGGCGTTGGACCTGAAGTCGGGCGATAAGCTCTGGGGGCAGGATGACGTCCCGAGCTCAGCCAACGAGTCGCTGCACTACACGATGCGCTTCGTCCAGTACGCCAAGCGGGTCGTCGCGCTGGGAGCCAGCGCGGGATACGACGCTGCGTCGGGCAGGAAGCTCTGGGAGCGCAAGACGAAGACGGACAGGCTCTCGGTCATCTGGGACGATTGGATCATCGCCCAACCCGAGGCTTTCGACCTGAAGACCGGCGATCCGCGTATGGTGAAGGACGCGCTCACGGGCCAGATGCGGCCGTGGAAGTTCGTCCGCGCCTACGGGTGCGGGCCGATCGCGGGCTGCCAGAACATGCTGTTCTTCCGCTCGGGGACCGCCGGCTTCTACGATTTCGCGACGGACGGCACGACCACCTTTGGCGGCATCCGGCCGGGCTGCTCCATCACCATGATCCCCGCCAACGGGCTGATGATCCTTCCCGAGGGAAGCAGCAGTTGCAGTTGCGCCTACAACTACCAGACGTCCCTGGCGCTCGTCTCGGTGGGCGAGAGCGCTCGCCGCCCCAGCGGCAACCCGTGGAACGTGTTCCACGGCGAGCGCACGGAGTCCTCCCTCCGGCGGCTCAACCTCAACTTCGGGGCGCCGGGAGATCGCCGCGATGCCGCGGTCGTCGCGTGGCTGGCGTTCCCGAGGCCGGATGTGCCGGGCGCGAGTCCCGTGCCGCTGCGCATCGTTGAAGGCGCGCCGGAGTACTGCTGCCGTGGCACGGCCATCGCGCCCGTGAGTCATGCGCCGGAAGCCCATGCCACCCCGGCCTGGGTCTACGCTTCCGGCCTGCGCGGGCCATGCAAGATGGTGGTTGACCTCGGGCGAGCGCCGGTCGCCGCGCCGGCCATCACGGAGCCACCGAAGATTGACGGGGACCTGGACGACGCCTGTTGGAAGGGAGATGTGCCGTTCGAGGCCGACGCGCACCTATTGGCGCCTTCAGTAAAGCTCTTCATCCGCCGCGACGCGCAGAACCTCTACTTCGCGTTCAGCAGAGAGGCTGCAGTTCGCAACGGCAAGCCCGTGTCCTTCGCCGCGAAGCACACCAAGAAGGACGACAAGAACGCGGCGCAAGACGACAGCATAGTCTTCAGCATCAGTGACGCGAACCGCAAGGTGTCTCTCGACTTCGCCATCAGTTGTGGCGGCGGCACCTTCGCCAAGAAGAACACCCGGGACGGCGACGCTGAAAAGGACGTCGAGAGCAACGAAGGAGAGGCGGGCGCAGAACCCGCCAAGCGCGACACGCTGTGGCACGGCGAGTGGCAGTCGGCCGCCAGGAAGGACGCACGGGCGTGGACCGCGGAGGCCGCCATTCCCCTCGCGGCACTGCAGGCCGAGGGGCTTGACGTGGCCAGCCTGGCGGTGAACTGCACGGCGCGGAATACGTCCGGCCAGGGCGCGGCCACGATCGCCCTCACCACGGCATCCAGTCCGCACGGCAAGGATGCCGTGGTACCCGGCGCATTCGTTCGAGTGGCGCAAGAGCCGGCGCCTGTCCCTGAGCGGAAGTACACCGTGCGGCTGCACTTCGCCGAGACGGGCGCGGACGTTCAGGCGCGGCCGGCGTTCGATGTGGAACTCCAGGGGAAGATGGTGTTGAGCGGCCGGTCTCTCCTCCAGGAGACAGGCAGCCCTGGTCGCGCCGTGGTGAAGGAGTTTCCAGGCGTCTCTGCCGGGAAGAGGATGACGCTTTCCCTGGTGCCGGGAAGCGACGATGCCGGGCCGAAGACGAAGCTGTGTCTCTGCGGGGTAGAAGTGATCGCTGAGGACAAGTGACAGCCATAGGAGGTGGACTCCATGAGAGAAGCTCTCGGACACGCCGCGACTCTGTCGCTCCTGCTGGCGGGCGCGGCGCTCGTGATGGAAACCGCGCTGGCAGCCGAAGAAGCTCTGCCCGCGTTCAACCTCGCCGATATCCCGGAGAAGGATCTCGACGCCAAGAACGCCTGGGGCGCCGTTCAGACCGACGGCGACATCAGATACCGGGCGGCGTTGAAAGGCGCACAGGCGGGCTTCCGCGTGAAGGCCTGGTGGGATGAGAAGTCCCTTCGCCCCGCCGAGGGCGAGCGGTTCGTCGTCGAGGTGAAGTACAAGGATGTCCTGCCGAAACCCGCGCAGTTCCTCGCGCGCAGCGGCGTCGGCTACAGGTTTGGCTTCTCGCGACTGCACCAATTCGGCGGCGCGAACGACGGCCAATGGAAAACGGCCTGCATTCCGGCTCCCTGGGACATGCTGGCGCGGATCGTCAGCTCCATTGACCCGGCCCAGCACGCCCCGGAGATGACCGCGCTCGCCATCTCGGCCGCGGCGGACCTGCCGGTCGCTTCCGTTTCCGTGCGGAAGGCGGCTCCCGCCGACGAGACGCGCTTCTACGCCGAAACTCGCGCGCTGATCGCGGCCGAACAGGCGGATGCGCGCGCCAAGAATCCGCCGCCGACGGTGAAGGACCCGCCCGCGCTGAACGGTCCCATCGCGGCCTTCCCGTGGGAACCGGGACGCCGGCTGTTCCAGAATTGTCCGGTTAACGCCGCCGAAATTGGCAAAGCGGTGAAGGTGCGGATGTGCCTCAACGAGCTTGAGCCGGGCTCGTTCGGCGTCTACGCGAACGGCGCGGCGCTGACAGGCGTCGAGTACGAAGTCGCCTCGCTCACGGACGCAGCCGGCCGCGCGCTCAAGGCAACGATGGAGCGACGCACAGCCGAATACGCCCTTCTCGACAGCCAATGGACGCCGATTCGTCTCTGGCCGGCATATGCCGCGGACATCCCGGCGGGGCGTTCGCACTGGTTCTTCTTCAACGTGGAGACGCGCCGGGGCGAGACAGCGCCCGGCGTGTACAAGGGCAGCATTGCCATCCGCGCGAAAGAGGCAAAGACGGAACTGCCGCTTGAGGTGGAAGTCCTGCCTGTGGACCTGCTGACCATGGACGAGGCGGGCCTCACGATGTTCGGCTGCTACGACAACACGCCGCCGCTGCACGACATCGAGTTCGAGCGCCGGTACAACTACGGCGGCGCGCTGCTGTGGTACAGCCAGTTCCAGTTCCCCATGAAGCTGCAGGACGGCAAGCTTGCTCTTGACTTCACCTACGCCGACGACTGGATGAAAGGCGCGCGCAAGCGCGGCTTCAGCGGGGCCATCTGGTATCTCGGCGGCGATTCCGCCAAGCTGCCCGGCTCGGCAAAGGTCCTGATTCACCTCGACGGGCTGGAGAAGAAGCGATCCGCCGAACAATGGGGCAACGCGCAGAAGGTGCAGGACCGCATTTTGCCGGAGACGCGCAAGCTGTTCGTGGAGTGGATGCGGCAGGTCAATGCGCACGCGGTGGAGAACGGCTGGCTCGAACTCTTCCCCACGCTGCACGACGAACCGCAGAAATGGGCCAGCAAGGGCGCCTGGATCAAGCCCTTCTTCAAGGATGGCTGCGCCGCGATGCGCGAGGCCGATCCGCGCATCCGGGTGTACGGCTGCATCCACCACGTGAAAGGCTGGCAGGGCGTCCCCGACCTGTGGAAGGTGTTCATAGACGACATTGATGTCTACAACACCAACGCCATCGGCGAGGACAACGACGTGTGCAGCAAAGTCAGGGCGGCCGGCGCGGAATCCGTCAAGAAGGGCGGCAAGGACAAGCTCTTCTGGCAATACACGGGGTTGGGCGGCGGCGTGCCGGATTCGCAGCGCTTCTCCTTCGGTTTCTACTTCGGCACGTGGGGATCCACTGGTTTCACGGCCTGGGCGTACAACTGGGACGCCACGTGGGACCTTTCCGGCCGGAAGGGAGACCTTGCCGTGACGGCCTGGCCGACGGCGTATCAGACCATTCCGTCGCCGTGGATGGAAGCGCAGCGCGAAGGGCTCGACGACCGCCGCGTCATCGCCACCTATCAGAAGCGCTTCGCCAAGGATCGGGCCGAGCTGGCACAGGCCCGCGAGGCCATGAAGGTCCTGGAGGCGATCTTCGAGGAAGTAAAGACGAGCCGTTCCAAGCGCAGCGGCGACAACAAGGAAGCCGGCTTCTTCGATTCCGTGGACGACACCGCGAAACTGGTCCGCTGGCGGAACGCGCTGCTGGACAAGCTCGCGGCCGGTGCCAAGCCGTAGCCCGATTGCGGATTGGAACCACAGATTGACACAGATGGACACAGATTTCCCATAGACGGGTGACGGGGCGGTAGGGTTGTTCCATCGGTGTTTATCTGTGTTCATCTGTGGTTCATCGAGGAGTGGGGATTGGCATGGATGCACGACCCAAGCGGCGCTGGTTCCGCTTCTCCCTGCTGACGCTGGTGATCCTCGTGCTGCTGATCGGGAGCGGGATGGGGGTGTGGCACTCCTGGGAACCGTGGTACGTTTCCCTAATGCTGCGCCTTGGTTCGGAGGAGTCGTTGCGTGCGGCCACGTTTTCTCCAGACGGCACGCAGATCGCCGTCCTGGGCGACACCCATGTCCGACTTTGGGAAGCCGCTACTGGCAAGCTATCCGCAGTCCTCCCACTGGACAGCGCAGCCGATTACGCGCCCACGCTCGATTTCTCGCCGGATGGAACATTGGTCATGGCGGCGAGTAAGCGGGAACCTGGGGGAGACACAATCTTCCATGTTTGGAACGCTCACTCAGGGGCCAAGCGCGCTGCGATCGTGTCTGACGAAGCGTATTCCTACCGGCGAGGTTTCAGCTATGACGGCCAGCAGATCCAGGACTGGTTCCATCTCTGCTTCTGGAACATTGCAGATGGCCGGAAGATCCTGTCCGTTGGTTTGGCTACATTGAACTATACGGGCTGCTTCCCACCGCCAACCCCTGAGCAGAGACAGAAGATAGAGGCATCATCCATGCTGGCGACGTTTGCGGAACACGTACAGGGCTTGCTGGTACGTAGCACTGTTTCCGGAAATCGGCGGGTCGCTGCCACGAACATAATGGATGCGCAGAATACCGAGGTGTGGGACTTGGCCGATGGCAGGAAGCGTTGTGACATTCCGGCGAGCGATTGGGATTTCAACCTCTCGCACGATGGCGCGCTTCTTAGTACTTGGAGCAGCAGCAGAGCTGCCTTCATCATCTGGGACACGCGAAGCGGAACGCTGCTCCGCAGCTTCCCAGGGAATACTCCCCGGGTAAGGACCTTTTCAAATTCCGGCAATCTCTTTGCGTGTGCAAGCGCGGATGGCATGCTTCGTGTGTGGGATGCGCACGATGGAACGCTGCGCTGTAGTACAGCCGCCGAGTTCCCGGACAAATGCGTGTTCTTCCCCGACGATTCGCGCCTCGCACTCGTAAGGGTCGCTGCGGGGAGTGAGTGCGTCATTGAGTTGCGGGACAGCGCGAATGGGAAACTTTTGGCGACGTTATTGGCCAACCCAGAATACAACCTCGGCGCGTACACATTCGCCATCGCCCCCAATGGCAGGCAGATCGTTGCGCCGTTTAACGAGGGCAGTACCGACTGCGAGGTGGCAGTCTGGTCCCGCCGCCGTCCCGAATACTGCTGGGGCATCGCCTGGCTGCCGGAGTTCTGGCTGACGGTGGTCTTCGCGGGCGCGTTCGTGTGGAGCGTCTGGCGGGACAGGCGGACCATCTGATTGCGGATTGCGGGGCGGGTTGCCAACCCGCCCTACGTTGGCAGCAAAATGCCCCTTCGCACGTCAGTATTGGCGTGAACTGCCGCGCGTCAGCCGCTTGTGCGATCCTCTGCCTCCTTGCCGGAGCGGACCGCTGTGTTGCTGCGGAGCACGCCAATGACGGCATGGCGCCCGGCGACTTTGCCGAACTCACCATCCGTCTCAGGCCAGAAGAAGCCCGCGCCGCTGAGCGCCGGGTGCAGCTCGACCTGTACCGCAAGTCCGTCGCCGGCGACGCCAGCGCCGCTCAGGCCTGGCAGAAGCTTCCCGCCGCGACGCGCACTGCTGTCCTGGCCGAGCTCGCTGCCACGCACGCCTCGTTGGACAATTTGCCAAATTGTCCTACAAAAGATGGCGTGGCACCCGGCGCCGCGCGGACGCAGGCCATTCGCGAGCTGGCCAGGCTCTCGCCATCCGACGACCCCGAAGGCCGTGGCCTGAAGGCCCTGGCGCGCGTTGCCACTGCCGAAGGCGATGGCTCGTTGCGCGGACTGGCCCGCAAAGGGCTGGTCGCCCGGGACGATCCGCGCGTCCCCGGGTGGCTGCTGCAGGCTGCCGAACAGGACGACGGCCTGGAGCGAGCGAACGCCGTTGAGGCCCTCAAGGCCCTCGGCTCCCCGCGCGTCTTTGAAGTCATCATTGAGCACTGGAAGGAAGTGTGGGGCGCGGGCCCGCGCACGCATATGTTCGTCGGCACCATGCGCAGCTACGTGGCCGATTACGACATCTCGGGGGACAGCTATCAGCCCGTCATCCGCAATTTCTTCACGGGCGTTGTGCTCGATGCAAAGGTCCTGAAAGTGGAGCACGACTTCTTCATCGTGACGATCCGCGAGATCGCGCCGGCCGGCGTCGCGCTTCCCAACGACCCCGCCGCCTGGCAGCGCTGGCTCAACAAAGAACGTCCCAATCTCGCCAAGGCCGCGGAATCCGCCAGGCGTGCCGCCGCCGCCTCTCTTGCCGGCCCCGATGCCCCGAATGAAGAATGAAAAATGAACGCGGCCAGTTGTGAATTCTGAAGTTTTGCATTTTGAATTTTGAATTTTGCATTGAGGAGGGGGTATTCTCCCCGGGGAACCTACCCTTTCAGAGGAGAGCAAGGGCAATGCTGAAGGATGCCGTCGTGTTCCTGGTTTGCGTAGGGGCCGCGGTCTGGTGCGCCGGGCCGGCTTGGCTGGCGGCCTCTGCCGCGGAGGAGCCGCCCGTGGAGCCGCGCGCGACATTGCCGGGGCCGGTCATTCCAGAGGGCCTCGGCGTCAACATCCACTTCACCGATCCGAAGGCCGGCGAGATGAAGATGCTGGCGGAGGCCGGCTTCGGCATCGTCCGCATGGACTTCGCGTGGAACGGCACGGAGAAGAAGAAAGGCGAGTACGACTTCAAGCCCTACGAGCGCCTGCTGGCATCGCTGGAACCGCACAAGCTCCGCGCGCTCTTCATCTTCGACTACAGCAACAGGCTCTACGACCAGGGGCTGTCCCCGTGCAGCGACGAGGGCCGGGAGGCCTTCGCCAAGTGGGCTGCTGCCGCGGCGGTGCACTTCAAAGGCCGCGGCATTCT
>JAPLOD010000568.1 GCA_026692735.1 Planctomycetota bacterium
CGATGCGGACCACTTCAGCACGGCGGACCTGGCGCTCCGGCACCTGAGCGGGGAGGATGAACCTCGAACGCGGCCGCTGGCCCGTTGCCGCAGTGAGCGCCGCGGTTTCGCCGCCGTCGGTTTCCGGCGAGGCCGACGCTGTTTCGCGCGTGGTCGCGTCGCGGGAAGCCACGTTGGAGACGGGCAGCGCGCCTTGCTCGGGCCTGGGATCCAGGAAGGACTGTTTCTGTGTGGGGTCGGGAGTCTTGGCAGGCGGCGGCGCGGAGGGCGCTGTGGCTTCGGGCACCGTAGTGGGGTCTACAAAAGATCCGTGGCGCGGGTCGGACTTGTCGGCGGCTGCCCTTGCGCTGGCCTCGCGCTTGGCCTGCTCCTCGGCCTCAGCCTTTTTCGCCGCTTCGGCGGCCAGCCGGGCACGCTCCGCTTCTTCGAGCCGCTTGGCGTCGGCTTCGCGCTTGGCCTGTTCTTCGGCTTCGGCTTTCTTTGCTGTTTCGGCGGCCAGCCGGGCACGCTCCGCTTCTTCGAGCCGCTTGGCGTCGGCTTCGCGCTTGGCCTGTTCTTCGGCTTCGGCTTTCTTTGCCGCTTCGGCGGCCAGCCGGGCACGCTCCGCTTCCTCGAGCCGCTTGGCGTCGGCTTCGCGCTTAGCCTGCTCCTCGGCTTCGGCTTTCTTTGCCGCTTCGGCGGCCAGCCGGGCCTGTTCCTGACTCTCGGTCTGCTTCTCGGTCTCTGTCGCCGCGCGGGCGGTTTCGACGGGGGTCGTGTCCGGTTCGACAGGCGCAGTGTCAGGGATGGCGGCAGCTTTGAGCCGGCGCCGCGTCTCCTCGATGATCGCGGCGAGGTCGTCCTTGGGCTTGGGTGTTACGTCAGAGCTCGCGGCCTTCGCGGCCGCTTCCCGAGGTTGAGAGGCGGGCGCAGGCTGCTGCCGCGCCACGTTGGACGACGGTGTGTTGGCCGGTGGCGCGGAGGCCGGCGCGACGCCGGTGAGGACGTACCTGGCGCTGATGTAAGCGACGGCCGAGCCGGGCGCTTTGATCTTGTACCAGGCCCCGTCCTCTCCCATGATCTCGACGCGCGCGCCTTGATCGAGCTTAGCGAGCACCGGGGCGCGGGGAGTGCCGGCGCTGTACACCCGCACGCCAGTCCCCGCTACTGTGCCGGACCTGTCGGCTGCATCCGAGGCCACCTTCACGCTGTCCTTTGCGACCCACGCGGGAACGCTTTGCGGCCAGTCAATCTCCAGCCAACCGTCCTGGACAGCCCTGGCCCTGACGAAATCGCCGCCATGAAGCGACGTGAGTATCGAGGCCTGCATGCTGGGGCCGGTGCGCACGTTGACGCGTTCGCCATTGACCTGGCCCCAAGCGGCGTCGGGGCTCACAGGCTGGCGCGCAGCGGTGGTGGTGGCGCCGGAGGCCGGCGTGGTGCCGGAGGCAGGCGTGGCGGCCGCGGTATTTGGGGTCGGGGCGGGCTTTGCCGAAGGCTGTTTGGCGGGAGCCGGGCGCGGGCCAGTGCGTGAGCGGGGCGTCGCGGCGGCGAGCTGCAGGCCGGCTTCGCTTGCGGACACGGACGCCGAGCCGAACACGAGGACTCCCAAGGCCAGGAAAGGCGCCACAGACTTGAGCAGTGTCAGCCGCTTCACCATGACGGATATCGCCTCCGGGACGTTGAACAGTTCCGCTGTCTCTCAAGCTTGCGCCGCATGCACACCGCCGGGAACCCGCCCCACCGCGAGCCGACAATGCCTGACCACGGGGCAGACTGCACTGGAGGGCTATCTCCCACAGTAGAAAGGTTATCGTCGCTAGAGAGAGGTGACTTGAGCGCGAAGCAGGGCGGACCGTGCCCTTGGCGAGGCGTCGCGGGCGCACTGAAGAAGACGCCGGCGGTACAACACTCCACCGGCGGGACGCCGGCGGTACACCGGAGCTACTTTGCCGCCTGTTTCTCCAGAGCCGGCCAGGTGGGGATCATGTCGGCCGCCATGGCCGTGGCTTCGTCGGCCTGGGGATCCTTGTCTTCCTTCTTCTTGCGTTCCGCCACAGACGGTGCTTCATCGGGCTTGCGGGGCTTCTCCTCGGCTTCCTCGGCCTCGGCCTTGGCCCGGCGCTTCTTCAGGTCGAAGAAGTCCTTGAGCTCCTGATTGGCCTCCACGCGTTGTTTGGACTTCTCCGCGAGTGCCGCGAGGTTGTTCTTCTTCCAGGTGTTCCAGAGCTTGACATCGGGGCTGTCCAGGTTGACCCGGCCCTCGATCTTGGCCCACGGGATGGAATTTTCCGATGCCTTCTCCAGCAGACTCGCGGCCAGCTTCCAGCCGGGGATCACGACGTCGGGTTCGACGCCCTTCTGCTGCGTGGAGCTGCCGCCGGCGAGGAAGTACTGGTGCGTGGTGATCTTGAGTTCGCCGGGCAGGTTCATCCCATTGAGCGGGATCACACGCTGCACGGTGCCTTTGCCGAAGGTCTGCGTCGGCGCAGCGATGACGGCGCGCCCATAGTCTTTCAGCGTGCCGGCGACGATCTCGGAGGCGCTGGCGGAGTACTGATTGGTCAGGACGACCAGCGGGCCGCCGTAGGCGGTGCCGGCGTCGGGGTCGTCCTTCCAGTTGACGACGTCGCGGCCGTCCCGTTCGCCGACGATCCAGCCGGAGCCGATGAAGAGGCCGGCGAGGGCCACGGCTTCTTCCAGGTAGCCGCCGTGGTTGTCGCGCAGGTCGAGGACCAGGGCAGCCAGCGGCTTGTCCTTGCTCAGCTCCTTGATCCGCTCTTGGACGTCTCCGTGCACGCCACGGTAGAAGGTGGTCACCGAGATCAGCCCTACCAGGCCCGCCGGGGTGTCGAACTTCTTGCCCTTGACACGGAGTTCGGCGAGGTTGATCTCATCGCGCACAAGCGTGATGATCTCGGTCTGGCGCGTGTCGCTTTTGAGCACCGTCAGTTTCACCTCGGTGCCCTTCTTCCCCTTGATGCGGCGCACGATCTTGTTGATGGGCAGTCCGCACAGGACGTAGTCGTCCACCTGCACGATCTGGTCGTTGGGCTCGAACTTGCCGGACTTGTCCGCGGGCCCGCCCTTGATGATGTCCTCGACCTGTGCGCCCAGCGGGCACGGGCGGATCTGCACTCCGATGCCGGCGAAGCTGGGTTCGAGCCGCGACGTGAACTCCTCGTCCTCCTCGGCATCGAAGTACACGGTATGCGGGTCCATGGCCGCCATGAAGCTCTTGAGGAAGAGCTTCGGCACTTCGTCGTCCACCTTGAGGCCGAGCCAGCGTGCGCGGTCCTCGCGGACCGTCAGCACGGCCTGCTTGTACGCCTCGTTCTCGCTGAGGTAGGTTTTGTGCATACGGTAGAGGCCGGCGGTGGCCTTGAGGAGGCGTTTTTCGCGGTCAGCCTGAGTGAGCGGGCGTTCGTTGGCCTTGGCGATCTCCTCGGGGTCTTCGAGGTCATCGGGCGGGACGGCAGGCTGTGCCAGCTCGCCTGCATCCTTGTCGGCTTCGGCGGTCTTGGCGTCGGGCTTCTCCGGCGTGGGGTCCTTGCCTTTGTCGGCATTGGCCTCCGCCTTGGGCTTGTCCTTCTTGAGGAGGGCTTTGACTTCGTCGGCGCGCTTCTCGAGGCCGTCGTACATGGCTTTGTCGCGGGCGATCTGCGTGTTCAGGAAGCCCTGGAGGGTCGTGGTGAAGTACGACAAATCCCCGTAGAGCGAAGTCTCGGCCAGCTTCCTGAGCTGTTCGTCGCTGACGTCGGTGATGGCGTCAGCCTCGGACTTCAGAAAGAAGCTGTGCGAGGGGTCGAGGTTGTTGAGGTACTCCTTGAGAACACGCTTCATGAACGCTCCGTTCATCTCGTGTTCTTTCAGGTGCAGCTTGAAGAGCTGCGGGAGAAGCGCCGCGACCTGCTCCGGCGTCAGCGGCGTCGGCTTTTCGGCAGCCTGAACCTGGACAGGCCAGGAACCGATGAGCAGGCTGAGGGCCAGGAGCCACGCCACAAGCGACCGGCGTACGGTGGATGGATGCCGTTGATGCCGCGGGGACTGCCTGTTGCGTTCCGTTCCGTACATGTCGAGCGATCCTTTCAGCCCTGCCCCGTGTTGTGTAGACGCCCTGGACCGTCCCCCGATGCGCGCCTTTTCGGCAGGCGGCGCCTCCTTTGTATACCACAACAAGACGCCCGAAGGAACTCGTTTCTTCGGCACTTTACCGCCTCGAGCTGACGGAAAGAACTTGCCGGTCTTCCCCTTCTCCCCTGTGGGGAGATGGTGGCGCTTCAGCGCCGGATGTGGGGGCCACCCCTCGCTCCGCCCCCACTGGACGGTTGCCCTGAAAAAAACGCACCGCGTGCATTTCTCCTCCCCCTTCCCTGGGTGGCCGCGATACGCGCTTCAGCGCGTATCGGGGCGCCGCAGGCGTTTCAACGGCGACGGACGGACGCCCCATACGTAGGGGCAGCCCCATGTGGCTGCCCGTGTGGCTGCCCATCAGGCGGCGAGCCCCCGTCGGTAAACAGCGTATGCCGGCGCGAATCCCCAATCCCCAATCCGCAATCCCCAATCCGCAACCCGCAATCCCCAATCCGCAATCCCCAATCCGCAATCCCCAATCCGCAATCCCCAATCCGCAATCCCCAATCCCCAATCCGCAATCCCCAATCCGCAATCCCCAATCCGCAATCCCGCGACAGCCTTTCCCCGCGCGCCCACGTCGCCGTGCCGCCTTCCGTTCAATCGCAAATCGCAAATCCAAAATCGCAAATCACCGCTCACTCCCGCCGTTGCGCCTTCTCGATCTCCTTAGCTCGCGCCTTGATTGCCGCCTCCCTCTCCGTCAGCGGCGGCTTGTTCACCGCCCGGCTCAGCTCCTCCAGCTCCTCGTCGAAGCCCAGCTTCGCCTTCATCGCTGCCACCCATTCCGGCCGCTCTTTCATCGCCTGCGCCCAGCGGTCCGTGTACGGCTGCCCCGCCTCCAGGATCCGCTGCCCTGCGTACATGTCGCCCAGTGCGCGCCGTCGGTACCCTACGTCTTCCGCCAGCTCGTAATACCCGGCAAACCGCTGGAGCACGCGGCCCTCGAGCTGCACGGGCGTCAGCCCCCCGTGCGCCAGCATCACGCCCCGCCGGAAGCGCGCATAGTTCGCGAAGCCCAGCCGCGCCGCCCAATGCGCCAGAGCGAAGTGCGGCGCCTTCCGCGAATCCTTCAGCATGTCCCACAGGATCTTGGTCCACTTCCAGCCGTGGTAATATGAGTCCTGACGGAACGGCCGCCCCCCGTAGATGCGCCGCTCGAAGATCGCCGCCAGTTCCGTTTCCATCTTGGCTTCGATCGCCTCCGCCCGGATCTTGTCCACGACTTCGTGCGCCGCCATGCCCGTCAGTTCCTTCGTCAGCGCCGAAAGCTTCCGCCGCGCGATCCCCAGTTCCCCGCAGATCATCGCCACCGGGTCCCACAAAAACGTCCGCTCTTCCTTCTCCGGATCGGCCTCGTGCTCCGCCAGAGCTTCCCGCACGAGCCGCTCGTAATGCTTGAACAGTTTCCGCAGAGCGTGTCGCCGCTCGCTCCGCGTCATCGTTCCTTCCGTCTCCGGCTGCAGCCCTGAAATCCGCTGCCACACCGCCAGCTCTCGCTTCTTCGCCTCCTTCTTCGCCCGCTCCCCGTCCGCGTTTCCCCCGGTCCCCCCGTCTCCCGGGCACCCCCACGCCGTGGCGCCGGGGCTGTCCGGCCCCCCGGCGCGGGCTCCCCCCGGCCCGACTTTGCCGGGCCCCGGCACCCGCTCTCCCTGCCCTCCATAACTCCCCCTTACTTCTCGATCTCGATTCGCAGCCGCAAGGGTAGGGGCGCCGCAGGCGTTTCAACGGCGACGGACGGACACCCCATACGTAGGGGCAGCCCCACGTGGCTGCCCGTGTGGCTGCCCATGAGGCAGCGCGCCTCCGTCGGCAAAGAGCGTATGCCAGCGCCCAATCGCAAATCGGCAATCGAAAATCGGCAGTGAGCGTGGCCCGGTTTCCCCTGTCGCCCCTTTGGGACGAGCCAGGGTGTATATGTGTCGAGCCAAACTCTTAGTTAAATATACCCTACAGCAATCCTAGCGCAAGCCATTTTTCAGAAAATGGCCGTAGTGACATAACATCAACACATAACATAACTTGCATCGCAATCGCCAAACTGCGAACCACAAACCACAAACCTTAAACATCCCCTACCGCTTCTCTAGCAGTTCCGCATTGTCCACCCACATCACAAAGAACGGCTGGGCGGCGCCGCGCTTGCGCATGATGATCAGGAAGGGACGGTTGAAGACGTAATAGCTGGGAAACGGCCTCAAGAACATCTTGGCCTCTGACGACAGTTCCGCCCCGCTGCGATCCAGCCTGAACCGGGTGGTCTGCAGGGCCGTGTCAACGTAGTAATGCTCAAAGCCCTGGTTCAGAAGCAGTCTCTCCTTGCCTTCGAGCTCGCGGAAGCGATGCGTGATCTCCCAGAATGCGTTCGGGACGAGAAGGACGTCGTTGGGGCCGAGCGTCTCGCGATCCCTGGTCCCCGCCGCCTCAGCAGCCTTCTTGTCCAGCGCCGCGACTGTTTCGCCCAGCGTGCCCTCGGGCTTCACGCACGCCAGCACAAGTTGATACGGCGACGAACCGTTGCAGGGATCAACGGCGAACTCCTCCAGTTTCCGGAACCCCTCGGCAGCCATCCGGACGAACAACAACCCCACCTGCTTCCGCAGGCCAAAGTACGCGTAGTCGTCCTCCGGCCGGACGCCAAACGAACTGACGCGGGTCTCCTTGCCGTTGGAGTCCTTGAAGACCAAGTCCTTGCGGTTCTCAAAGAACGGAATCGTGAAATCCACATTCGCCGCCAGATACGCATAGGCCACGAGCGCTTCCGGCGGCGCGTCGAACTGCGGCGTCGGCGCAGCGGCGAACTCCTTGGCCATGCCCTTGGCAATCTGGTCAGTGATCCCGTCCTTCACGAAGCCTGCCGCGGCAAAATAGGAATCCGGAGCCAGATCGTTCTCGCTCTGCGGCGCGTTGTTCAGACGTTTGGCGATTGCCTCCGCCCCCTTGACCTCGACGGGCGCCTTGATGACATCGTTCCGCAGCTTGTTCCAGGCGATCTGGAATGACGAGCACCAGATGACGTTCTTCCCCGGCGGCATGGGCGTGTCGAGCGTCGGGACGAACACCGTGGCTTCCAGGCCCTCGGAACTCCCCGAGTAGCTTTTCGACGGCGTCGGATCCGAGAGCCGGTCGTGGCGGCGCCACACCTGCACCGCGGTCAGCAACACGACACAGCCGGCTATCGCGGCGATGCGCCATCGTGTGGTCATCACTTTGCCCCCCGCTTCACCCGCGGATAACTGATCAGGTTCGCCAACATGCGATAGGCGCCTGGCACGCCGGCGCGCCACTGCTTGTGCCACGCCAGGCTCGTGTAGATGAAACTCCCGGCGCCAACGTCGGTCACCAGCAAACCGCCGTCGAGCGGCTTTTCGCCGGGGTCGTTGCAGGACAGCAACGGCGTGTAGTCTGCCGCCCATTTCCGCGGGAAGCATGCCCCGCGTTCCTGCACCCAGCCCTGGAAGTCGCGCGCCCAGATCTTGCACGGCGCCAACAGCAAGGGATGCTGCGGCTTCAGCAAGCGCACCTCGGCGTTCCCGTCAGTCACGCGCTCCTGCGACAGTTCGATCGGGAACGGTGCGATCTCGCCGCCGCCCCGCGCGTTGGGCGTGGCCGGCTCCGGCTGGTTCCAGTCTGCGTCCGTGTGGCACAGGCAGACCACGTTGCCGCCGTCCTGCATGTACTGCATGAGACGCGGCCTCATGTCGCGGACGTCAGGGCGTTGGTGCGTGGCGCGGACGTCGAGGACGAGGGTGTGCAGCTTGTTCAGATCCGCAGTGCGGAGGTCGTCGGGCGACAGGACGGCGAGCGTGAGGCCCAAGCCGGCGGATTCCAGGGCCTTCAGGGCGTCGAGGGTGGCGTCAGTCGTGGTCTTGACGAGGCCCACGTTCAGCGGCGCGGGAATCCGGACGGGTACGCGCCGCAGCCGGGCCGCGGGCCCGCCGAAGTTCCTCTCCGCCGTCCAGACTGCCGTCGGCACTTCGATGTCGCCCTTGTTGAGCTGCGCGACGGCCGCCATGAAGCGGAACTCGGCGGTCTGTGTTGCCCCCTTGCGGTGGAAGGTGAATGCCGCGGGCTGGTCCACGGGCGCGCCGTCACGGGGCTGGATGCCGCCGAACAGCGTGAGCGGCTCGGTGACACGCCGGTAGCTGGTCACGCTCATGCGAAACCGCGTCAGCTCCACGACGTCGTCGCCCTGGTCGGGATCGTCGAAGACAAGCACTGGGCTGGGCGTGATGCTGACGACGCGCGGCGGCGCCAACTCCACGGGGACGGGCGCGCACAACCGCAGGGCGCCGGCGTCGGCTACCACCACGGCCTGGACGAGCGGCCTGCTCTCCAGCCTGCTTAGAACGTAATCCTCAGGCGGGAAGGTGGGGAACGCGCCCACCCTGGCCTTGACGGTCCCCGTGAATTCCAGCGCTTCGCCCGGGGCCAGGGCCTTGCCGGCCAACGCCTGCGCGGCTTCGCACTCAGCCGATTCCGGCAGCAGCGTCCAGGCGTCCACGTGCACAGTCAGTGGACCGGCGTTCGAGACGCGCAGCGTGACGTTTACACTCTCGTCGTACGTTATCAGGGGATCGTCCGCGCGCACGGCGAGCCGCAATCCGAGGGCTTCGGCCTGCGCCCGGTCGAGATGCGGCAGGGAGCAGGGCATATCGTCCTCGGGGAGGAAGGGCGCCGCCTTGCGGATGCTCAGCCCCAACGAGCCGTCGGCCACGGCTTCAGCGGTGAGCCGCTGCATAGCCTCCTCTGTGCGTTGCATGAGGAGCGCCAGCGGTCTGAGGCCGGCCACCATGCTCTTCGCGCTGTCGGCCTTCGGCAGACGGGACTTGAGCAGCGCGAAGTGGCGCATCTCCTTCGCGCCGAGGTGCGCCTCGCGGGACAGGCCCCGGCTGACGTACCTGCGCCGCGCGCAGGCTGCGACCTCGGGCGCGGTCAAGCCGGAAAGCGGGTCGCGTGCCGACACGTCGAAGCTCAGTGTCGCGCCGTCCGCTTCCGTGCGCCGCACGCACAGTTTGGAGACCGCCCACGGCTTCGTGCGGTCGGTCTTCAGGTGCTCGGGGAACCTGGCTTCATCCGCCGCTGCGTCGAACGCTTCGAGCAGCAGCCGCGCCGCGGCGATGCGGTGCCCATGGTCCTTGCCGTCCGGGGCGTGGTCGGTGAAGACGATGTGGGGCCGGACGATGCGGATGACGCGCACCATCTGCGCCAGCGCCCGCTCGCGTCCCCAGGCCTTCAGCGTATCGTCGGCGGACCGTGAGGGGCCGAAGTCCGGCAGGTTCAGATACCACGGCTTCGCGCCCAGAATCCTGCACGCTTCTTCCGCCTCGCGCGTGCGCAGCACGGCAAGCCTGGCGCCCCATTCGGGACCACTCTCGTTCTCCTCGCCTTCGCCGCGCGTCGCGAAGCAGACATGCGTTTCCACGCCGAGGGCGCGGCGCAGGTAGCTCAGCGTGGGGCCGTCTTCGTCGCCGGGGTGAGCGGCGATGGCCATGGCGCGCAGGCCGGACCGCGCCAGCCGCAGTTCATTGCGGATCAGCTCCAGGCCGCGCTCGAACGGCGGCGCAGTGTCCTCCGCGGTCGCGGACCTCGACAGCAGCCCAAGAGCCAAGAGCCAGGAGCCAAGAGCCAACAGCCAACGGCCAATAGCCACTATGCCACGATACGGTTTCACGCTACAATCAATCGCATGGCAGCGTCACCATTTCAAGAGGAACTTGGCCGCCGCTGGGGCGCCGGCCCGGAGCAGGTGCCGGCGCTTGTGGATTGGCTGCTGGCCGAAAGCGCCGCACGCGGGGCCAGCGACCTGCATCTGGAGCCGCGTGACGGCGAAGTGCTCTTCCGCTGGCGCCGCGACGGCTGCCTGGTTGACGCCGGTGTGGGACGCGGGCCGCTGCGGATCAATGTTGTGCAGCGGATCAAGGTCCTGGCGGGTCTGCTGACGTACCGCACCGATGTTCCGCAGGACGGCCGCATCACCGGCACGGCGCTCAACGGCGTGACGGACATGCGTGTGTCCGTGTACCCGGCGGCGCTGGGGGAGAAGGTGGTGGTGCGTTTCTTTCACAGCACGCCGCAGACCAGAACGACCGAGGATCGGGCCGAAGGAAACTGGCGCCTCGAGGAACTGGGGCTTGTGCCGAGCGATTCGGCGCGCCTGGCCGGATTCCTGACGCGGCCCCAGGGGATGGTGCTGCTCACAGGCCCCGCCGGCAGCGGCAA
>JAPLOD010000569.1 GCA_026692735.1 Planctomycetota bacterium
ATCGGCCAAGCCCATGAAGAGTTCGTACAAGGACGGAACTGCCGCCGCTGAAGCATGTGCGCTCATGATTCTCAACCTCCTTGAGGTTAAGAATCGGCATTTCACCTATGAAAGAAGACGAGAATTGAAAAGCCCTGGGCACTGGGGTGGGTAGCCGTATTGGGGCGCCCCCACGTGGCCCCCTCATCCGGCGCTGAAGCGCCACCTTCTCCCCACGGGGGAGAAGGGAACAGACCGCCCCAATTCGAATACCCGCTCCGGTTACTCCACCAGCACCAAGCCGTAGTAGTTCTGCGCGCAATCGTGCGACGTGACGACTTCGATGGGCAGGCCCGCTGCGCGCGCCGTGGCGAAGACGTCAATGCCGCAGGCTTCCATCGCGGGCCGGCTGTCG
The DNA here is from genome assembly GCA_026692735.1 of Planctomycetota bacterium. Classification (GTDB taxonomy): domain Bacteria; phylum Planctomycetota; class SZUA-567; order H5-PLA8; family H5-PLA8; genus JAPLOD01. The sequence continues at coordinate 395 of JAPLOD010000569.1, forward strand.
TCCTCATGGCGGCAGGCGCCTTCCAGGTTGCACTCCTTGCACAGACTGCAGGGGCCGCAGGCGTACGCGAAGGCTTTGTGGCAGCCGGCGAGGAAGACCTCGCGTTCGAGCTTCACCACGATCTCACGGATGCCGGTGGTGCCGTCGCCGTGGACGAGGATGGCGTGGCGGTATTCGTCGAGGATTCTCCGCGTGCGGTCAGGCGTCGGCGAATACGGCGGGCAGTTGCGGCTGGACGCATAGGCGCCGCAACCGAACTGGCATTTCAAGCGCACCCATTCACCCGTGAAGACCCGGCTGGTGGGGATGAGCTTCGCGTCCTTGGCGCCCAGTTCGACGGCTCGTTTGAGGAACGCCGCCGCGTCGGTTCCCTTTGCTTTCATGGTGTGGCTCCCCAGACAAGAGTGATGAGCGACGTATGGCGCGCGGCCTGCAGCGGACGGCCACTGACAACGGACAACTGGCCGCTGACCGGTTGGTCCGGAATCACGCCGGCTTCTTCACCACTTCCAGCAGCCGCCTGACGATCTCGTCGGTCGTGACGCCTTCGCTCTCCGCGTGGAAGTTCGTCACGATACGGTGCCGCAGCACCAGCGCCGCGACGGCTTCCACATCGGTCATGGAGGCCGCATAGTTGCCGCGGATGGCCGAGCGGGCTTTGGCCGCCAGGATCAGGAACTGGCTCGCCCGCGGGCCGGCGCCCCAACGCACCCAGAGCTTGACGAAATCGGGCGCGTCCGGTCCCTTGGGCCGCGACGCGTTCACCAGGTCCACGGCATAACGGATCACTGTCTCGCTGACGGGAATCTTGCGCACGACGTTCTGAATCTCGAGCACCTGGGCGGCGGTCAGCACGCGTTGCAGCGCGACTTGGCGCAGTGCGGTCGTCTCGCGGACAATCTCGATCTCTTCCTGCTTGCTGGGGTAGTCAATGCGGATATCAAACATGAAGCGGTCGAGTTGCGCTTCGGGCAGCGGGTAGGTGCCTTCCTGTTCAATCGGGTTCTGCGTCGCCAGCACGAAGAACGGCTCGGGCAGCACGTACGTCTGGCCGCCGGCGGTGACGCGGTGTTCTTCCATGGCTTCCAGCAGGGCGGCCTGCGTTTTGGGCGGCGTGCGGTTGATCTCGTCGGCCAGGATCAGGTTGGCGAAGACCGGGCCCTTGATGAACCGGAAGGAGCGCACGCGCGTCTGCTGGTCTTC
>JAPLOD010000570.1 GCA_026692735.1 Planctomycetota bacterium
GTGCCACTGGCCGCAGCCAGCGGGCGTCCTGGGGATCAGGACTTCACGCGCCGTCGCTGGCAGCGCGGGCAGAACCACGTGCCGCGCTGGCCCACCACAATGCGCTTGACCGCGCCGCAGCAGCGCGGGCACGGTTCGCCCTCGCGGCCATAGACCCTGAGCTGGCGGCTGAACCAGCCGGGCTGGCCATCGGGATGGAGGAAGTCCGATATGCTCGTGCCGCCCGCTCTGATCGCGGCGGCCAGCACGCGCCTGATCGCCGCGTGCAGGGCGAAGGCCCGCCTCCGCGGGACGCTGTCCGCCCTGGCGAGCGGGTGCAGGCCCGCCGCGAAGAGCGCCTCGTCGGCGTAGATGTTGCCGATACCGGCGACGAACCTCTGGTTCAGCAAGAGCGATTTCAGACGCCCGTGTCGTGCGCGCAGGCGCTGGGCGAAGGCTTCCCTGTCAATGTTGAGCGGCTCCGGCCCCAGGTACGCGAGCGCCGGAAGCGCGTCCAGAGCATCCGCCGGGCCGGACCATACCCGGCCGAACGTGCGCGCGTCCCTGAAGACCAGCCGCTCAGCGCCGTCGTCGAGGCCGAACCACACCCGCGTGTAGGGCGATTTGACAAACTTGAAGCTCACAGGCGCCGGGACTTCGTACGACACGCCCGCCAGCACCAGCGCCACCTGAATGGAACGCGGCGCGGTGTTCTTGGTGTTCAGGTCCGTGGCCTCCGGCGTCACGCCTTCGGTATCGAAGCCGGCGGGGCTCATGTCCGCCATGCTGAGTGTGACGTCGAACCGCGCCGTCTCGCCGCCGGTGGTGATGGTGGTGCCTTTCAGCTTGGGGTACTTCACGCGCAGCTTCTTGATCCGTCCCTCCGTGCCGGGCACGGTTCCTTTCCCCTTGGGATCAACCATGGAGGTATCGGTGATGTTGCCTATCCCCAGCGCGATGTCCTGCGCCTTGGACAGATCCAGCCCCGGCGCCAATGTGAACGTGCCGCTGAACGACACCAAGTCGGACACCGGTCTCGATGTCGCCGGCTTCGTGAAGATGAACTTGCCCTTCAGGCTCTTCGGCGTGATCACCGGGCTCGTGGAATCACCCGTGACGAACTGCTCCTCGCCGGTCTCCTTGCGGCTGATCGCCAGCGTCTTGCGCGCCTTGCCCTTCGACTGCCCGGAGGCCGTCTCCATGGCGTTGCTGGTCGCCACGAAGACGCCGGTCTTCACAAACTGGTGCACCGGGCGCAAGCCCTTGACGCCGGTGCTTCCCCGCGTCGGCACGTCGGTGAAGTCTGTGGACGCGTAATAGGCTTCCTTGATCATGGCGTTGATGTCTATCAAGAGCTCGATCACGCCGCCGTTGCTGCTCGCCACCTGGATGGTGATCCCGTTCAGCGGGTTGGCCACCGTCTCGCCATTGGAGACATTCGTGACACCCGCGCCGCCCGAACTCGGAGCAAGCACAGTGATCTGCATGCTCACCGGTGCGGAATCAAGCTTGCCATCGTTTGCCGTCGCCGTGATCGTGAAGGTGCCCGCCGTCGTAAAGGTGTACGTGGTGGGATTGCCCATCTGCTTTGCCAAGCCGCCAAAGTCCCACGAGATCGTCAGCGGGTCGTTCTCGGGGTCGCTGGCGCTGGCGGTGAATGTGACCGCCGTACCTGTCATGACGGTGTCAACACTGGCCCCGCCGACCGTGGCGCTGAGGGAGTTGATGGTTGGCGGCTGGTTCGACGTCGGCGGAGTCACCGCGGGGTCAATGGTAATGGTCAGCGTCGCGGACCCCGTTCCCACGGCGTTCGAGGCGGAGATCGTCACCTGGGTTGTCCCCGCCACGCTGGGTGTTCCCGTGATAGCGCCTTTGCTCGTGTTGACGGAGAGACCCGCGGGCAAGGGAGTGGCGTTGTAGCTGGTGGGGCTGTCCGTGGCCGTGATGGTGTAGGTGAACGCAGCGCCGACAGTGCCCTTGGCAGTAAGCGGGCTTGTGATAACCGGCGGAAGAGGTCCGATCTTGCGGACCCGTTTGTTCTTCATATCCGCTACAAACAGGCCGCTGTTCCCGCGCGCCACGCTCACCGGGTAGCGCAACAGTGAAATGTCGGCGGGGCCCCCGTCGCCGGCAAAGCCTGGACTATTGCCGGCCAGCGTGTCGAGAGCGCCAGTGGCGAGGTTAACCCGCCGCACGCGGTGGTTCGCGCAATCGGCGATGTAGAGCGTTCCGCCGCCGTCCACCGCAACGGCGCTCGGTTGGTTCAGCGCTATGCTGGTGGCATTGCCGGCGGCCAGGTCGAATGTGCCGAAGGGCAGGTCCAGGATGCCGACTACGGTCGTTCCAATCCCGGCAACTGTCGTGATGGTCCCGGCGCCATCCACTTTGCGGATGCGCTGGTTGACGGTGTCCGCGATGTATAGATTGCCCGCCGCATCCACCGCGACGCCCATCGGTCCATTCAGCGAGGCGGCCGTGGCGGCGCCGCCATCGCCCTTGAAATCACCGTATTGAAAGTTCAGGAGGCCGGGGATGGTGGCGCCATCGCCCGCCACGGTCGTAATGGTCCCGCCGGAGTCAACCTTGCGGATGCGGTGATTGCCCGTGTCCGCAATGAAGACGTTTCCGCTGGCGTCAACTGCCACGCCCATGGGTGAGTTCAACTGGGCGGCCGTGGCCGGGCCGTTGTCGCCGCCGAAGTCGCCCAGCGGCAGACCCATCGGCCCCACAACAACAGTGCCATTGCCGGCGACGGTCGAGATCTTCCCATCGGCCGCCGCTACTTTACGGATACGGTGATTCCCCGTGTCGGCGATATACAGGTTCCCCGCCGCATCAATCGCCAAGCCGGTGGGCAGGTTCAGCGAGGCGGCCGTGGCCGCGCCGCCGTCTCCACCAAAGACACCGAACTTCAGTTTGATCAGGGGAGACAAGCCCCCTGGATAGCCCCGCGTTCCATTCCCGGCCGCGGTGGTGATATTGCCAGCCGTGTCTACCTTGCGGACGGCGTTGTTGCAGGTGTCCGCAACATAAAGGTTACCCGCCGCGTCGGCCGCCAAGCCGGCGGGCGTCCATATCCCGGAGGACAGCGCAGACCCACCTTCCGTGTACGGTTCGCTCGTGCCAATCCCGGCAAAAGTATTGATCATGGGGGGGACAGGAGCAGCGGCACTGATGATGAAGACCAAGGTCCCTGTGCGGTCGCCGGTGGCATTGGTGACGGTCAAGGTCGTCGAGGTGACCCCTTCCGTGGTGGGCGTGCCATGAATGAGACCGCTGGGATCGCAAACCAAACCGTCCGGCAATGGCGACGCGCTGAAGGTGGACGGGCCGTCTGAAGCGGTTACGGGGAACGAGAAAGCGCTGCCGACTGTGCCAAATGCCTTCGAGGGGCTGGTGATGCAGGGCAAGGTCAGATTGCTCATTGACATTCCCCACAGTTCGCTACCCGACAGGCCGTCCGAGGCACTGAAGAGCACGCTGCTGCCGAGGATGGTGAACCACTTTGGATTGCTGCTCCCGTCAATCGAGAAGTCCTGAACCAGCACCGTTCCCGCCGGCGTGCCGTCGCTCTTCCAGAGTTCGCGGTCGTGTTCCGGGTCATAGGCCGTGAACAGTAACGTCCCGCCCACGTCCGCCATATCCCACCCCACGGGACCGTTGTGCAAGAGAACGGTGCCCGTGTCTGTTCCATCGCTCGTCCAGAGCTGTGACACGTATGTTCCGGCGACGTCAACGTCAACTAGGAAGTACAGTCTGCCGCCGCTGGCCGTGAGGCTGTACGGCCCCGCGCCGGCCGGCCCAGGACTGATGTCCATGACCATAACGGTGCCACCCGCGGTCCCGGCGCTCTTCCAAAGCTCGTTTCCGGCTACGCCGTCGTCGGCTGCGAAGAACAGCGTTCCCGCCACGTTGGTCAAGTCGGACGGGTTGGAGCCCGTCGTGCCCGCGCGGATGTCCTTCACCAGCGTGGCCGAGACGCCATCGTACTTCCACAGCTCGGCGCCGTTCGTGCCATCGTCCGCACTGAAGTACAGTGTACCGGCGACGTTTTTCAGGGGGGATTGGATACTGCCGTTTCCGCCAACGTAGATGTCCTGCACCATGACTGTGCCGGCCGGGGTGCCATCACTTTTCCATAATTCTGTCCCATTGAGGCCATCGTTGGCGGTGAAGTATAGAGTCCCACCGAAGTCCACGAGATAGGAGGGGTGCGACCCGAAGGTCCCCACATAAATGTCCTTCACCATAACCGTGCCGGCAAGTGTGCCATCACTCGTCCAGAGCTCGTTTCCGTTCGTGCCGTCGTCCGCCGTGAAGTACAGCGTGCCGGCGACGTTCGTCAGCAACCACGGTCCACTACCGTTGGCTCCCGGATAGATGTCCTTTACCATCACAGTGCCAGCGGGCGTGCCATCGCTCTTCCACAGTTCCCTGCCGTTTGTCCCATCATCGTACCCGAAGAACAATGTCCCGTTCACATCCGCGGCATTGGACAGGTCAGTTATGCCTGACTTGACCAGCATTGTCCCTGTCCCAGTGCCGTCGCTCTTCCACAATGCCGCACCCGTGCCGTCATCGGCAACAAAGAACACCGTGCCGCCGACGGCTATAAGCCATGAGGGCTTGGAACCCGCGCCGGGATTCGTGTTGATGTCCTTGATGAGCGACGCCGGTTCCCCGGCAAAGCTGCCCTGGCACAACGCCAACAGTGCTGCGCAGCACACCACCCAAACCAACGTGTTCCGCGGTCTCCCATTGCCTCCTGCGGTGCACATGGCTCCCCCCTCTCGCTATTTGGCCTCGTTGGATCCGTTGATGTCTAGCGCGGGCGCCCATGACGGTCAAGCACGTAAACTTCCGTGTCGTACACGGATTGGCGCCCGTGTGTGCCGGCGGGCCGCAGGTCACATGGGCGGGACGCCCATGCTACGGGTGGCGGGACTACGGCACCCGCAGGACACGCTCCACGAACACCGCCGCAAACAAGAGCAGGCTCACGACGCCGTTGACCGTGAAGAACGCCACGTTCACCCGGCTCAGGTCATCGGGCCGGACAATCCAGTGCTCATACACCAGCAGCACCGAGACCGTCCCCGCCGCCAGCCAGTACCACACGCCGAGACCAGCGTAGACGCCGGCGGCGATGAGCAGCGCGACGGAGAGGAGATGGAGTCCCGCGGACACGAGCAGCGTGTTGCGGATGCCGATGCTCTTCGGCAGCGAACGCAGGCGCGGGTCAGCCCGGTCCACCTCGTAGTCCTGACAGGCGTAGATCAAGTCGAACCCGGACGCCCAGAACAACACGCCCAACCCGATGAGCACCGGAAACAGCTCGAAGCCCAAGGAATCCGGGGACACGTTCAACAGCGAACATGTCCCCGGATTCCCAGGCAGCGGCGCCAGGTCGCCCCGCACCGCGAGGTGCGCTCCCACGGGCGCCAGGCCCAGAGCCAGTCCCAACCAGAAGTGGCACAGGTTCGTGAAACGCTTCGACAGCGAATAGCCGAGGAGGATGGCCAGGACGGGCAGCGCGCATGCGAAACAGGCGGGGTTCAGCAGCCACGCCGCCGCGCAGAAGACCGCGCTACACACGCCGGCCAGCACCAGCAGCACGCGGGAGCGCAGCGCCCCGGTGACGGTCGGCCTGGCCTGCGTCCGCGGATTGGCGGCGTCCAGCTCACGGTCGGCCCAGCGGTTGAAGGCCATCGCCGCGCTGCGGGCGCTGACCATACACAGAAGGATGAGCCCGAAGACGCGCCAGGACGGCCAACCTTGCGCGGCGACGACCATCGCCAGCAACGCAAAGGGCAGCGCGAAGACCGAGTGGGCGAACTTGATCGAGTCGAGCAGCAGGAGCAGCCGTTTCCACATGCTCTCGGGATTCTAGGTAGCAATGCCCGGGGGCGCAACAGGCAGCAGACCAGCGTTTACCCGGTTGACCCGCCGCTACAATTTGTTACGAGTATCACTTAACGTCTGATAATACGTGGACGATACCATCAACGAGCTTGTGGCAAGGGCATGGGGGCAGGCGGTACGGGGGAGCGTGGGGCAATCGTGGCACTGCTGCTGAAAGTCGCATGTCCGGATTGCGGCCAGGTACTGGCTGATGCGCCGCTCGGCGCCGAGCTGCGTTGTGCCAAGTGCGGGCGGGATTTCCGCGCTCAGGGCGACGGCGAAGGCGCCAGCCGGATCATCTCCGCCACCCCCGATGATCTGGACGGCATTCCGTACTCGCAACGCAGCATTGAGGTGCCGGTCAACTCCGTCTCGTCGCTCATCGTCGCCGACCCCGCCCTGCTCTACGACAAGCTCCTGCGCGACACACCTCTGCGCGAGAACACCCGCTGGGTCGGCAAAGTGCGCCTGCTGAAGAAGCTCGGCCAGGGCGGCATGGGCTCCGTCTACCGCGGGTACGATGAGTCGCTGGCGCTGGATGTGGCCGTCAAAGTCCTGCCTCTGCCCTCGGGCGCGCGCGACGACCAGTTCGTGCAGCGTTTCCGGCAAGAGGCGCGCATCTCCGCACGGATCAACCACCCCAACGTCGTGCGCACGCTGCACGTGGATGAACAGGGCGACCTGATCTACCTCGTCATGGACTTCATCGAAGGTCAGACGGCCCGCTGCCTCGTGGACACCAAGGGGCCGCTCATGTTGCCTCTGGCGCTCCAGATCATCCACGACGCCACACTGGGCATGCAGGCGGCGCATGCACACGGCGTCATCCACCGCGACATCAAGCCCGACAACATCCTTATCGCCGACGACGGCCGCGTGCTGATCTCGGACCTCGGCCTCGCGAAGGCCATCAGCACGGGCGGCCGCAGCCCACGCATGCCGGTCACGCGCCTGGGCCTGCTGCTGGGCACGCCGGAGTACATGAGCCCGGAGCAGTGGGACATCGGCGCGGATGCCGGGCCGGCGGCGGACATCTGGGGCATGGGCGCCACGCTGTGGATGCTGCTCACGCGGCGACCGCCCTTCGACGAGAAGGACATGAGCATCCTGGCGCGCCAGGTCAAGGAAGGGCCCCTGCCTGACATCCGGCTTGTCCGCCCCACTCTCCCCGACCGCGTCCTCGACATTCTGCTGCGCTGTCTGGAGAAGCGGCCCGAAGACCGCTTTACCGACAGCGCGGAGTTGCTGCGCGCCCTCGATGCCGCGCTGGAGGACCTCGCTGCGGGCCGCGCCGTCGTCACGCCAAGGCCGCGCCCGCGCAGTCCCACGCCGGTGCGTCTGCCTGCGGTCGCCGTGCCTCCTGCGGCGCCAGGGCACCCACGTGGGGGCGCCCCTACGCCGGCGCCTGCTCCCCGCGAAGCGACCGTCACGGTGGCGCCTCTGCCGCCGGCGCCGCCAGAAGCCAAGGTGCGCAGGCCGGTGCTCTGGGCCGCGGCGGCCGCGTTTGTCCTGGCCGCGACCGGCGGGTGGAT
>JAPLOD010000571.1 GCA_026692735.1 Planctomycetota bacterium
GACATGAAGCAGGGCCCGAAGGTGAAGCTCCTCATCCGCGACGCCATCGCCGACATCACCTTCCAGCAGTGCCTCACGCGGCCGAAGGACTTCGATGTGCTGGCCACCACCAACCTGAACGGCGACTACCTTTCCGATGCCCTCGCCGCGCAGGTTGGCGGCATCGGCATCGCCCCCGGCGGCAACATCCACTACGTCACCGGCCACGCCGTCTTCGAAGCCACCCACGGCACCGCGCCCAAGTACGCCAACCAGGACAAGGTCAACCCCGGCTCGCTCGTCCTTTCCGGCGAGATGATGTTCCGCTACCTCGGTTGGGATGACGCCGCCGACCTGATCGTCAAGGGCATGGGCGGGGCCATCAGCGCGAAGACGGTGACCTACGATTTCGAGCGCCTGATGGAAGGCGCCAGACTGGTCAAGTGCAGCGAATTTGCCACCGAGATCATCCGGCACATGGGATGAGCCGGCGGCTCTGACCCCTGAGTGCGCCGCGGGCGCCCACGTAGGGGCGCCTATGTGTCAGCGCGCTTTCTGCAGTTCAATTTTGGGCTGCTCTGCGTATCGTGCCATGCATGGCTGACGCTGCCGTCCCCAACACAAATGCCGCGCCCGCACCGCACACCGCGGTCGGCAATCGCGTTGATTTCTCGGCGCGACTGGAGAGCTTCCAGGGCCCGCTTGACCTCCTGCTGTACCTCATCAAGGAAAATGAGGTCGAGATCACTGACATCCCCATCGCCCGCATTCTCGAGCAGTACCTCCGGTTCCTCGACCAGGCCGCTCAGTGGGATCTCCAGCTCGCCGGCGAATTCCTCGTCATGGCCGCCACCTTGATGGAGATCAAGAGCCGCGAGTTGCTGCCGCCCCAGGAACAGGCTGCCGAGGGCGACGAGATCATCGAGGACCCGCGCAGCGAACTGGTCCGCCAGCTCCTCGCCTATCGCCGCCTCAAGGACCAGGCCTCCGCCCTCGCGCAGTTGCAGGACACGTGGGAGCAGTGCCGGCCCCGCGGCCTGTTCGGCGATGTGCCCGAGCCGGACGCTGAGACAGCCGATCCCGCTGCCGAACGCGCCATCGCCCTCGACGCGCTCGTGGACGTGGACATCTACGCCATCTTCGCCGCGTACGAACGCATGGCCAGGGCCATCCTGGCGCAGGCCCCGGGCAGGATCGTCAAAGACACGGAGACCATCGAACAGAAAGTCGCGCGGATCGAAGTAATCCTGAAGGACAAGCCGTTCACCCGCTTCGCTGAACTCGTTACCGATCCGGGCAGCCGGGCCGACATCGCCGCGACCTTCGTCGCGCTCCTCGAACTCGTCCGCCGCCGCGCCGTGCGCCTCATCCAGCAGCAGGACTTCGGCAGCATTGACGTGCGCGTGGCCAAAGCCGGGGAGATGGAAGCCATCACCCGCGAGGAAATGGCTGCCGCCGAGGCCGCGGCTGAGGCCGCCATCAAGGCCAAGGCCGAACAGGACGCCGCTCTGGCCGCCCAGGCCGCCGCCGAAGGGTCGAATCTCCCCTGGATCAGGAAGCGCCGGCCGCCCCGCCCGCACTTCCATGGCGTGCTCCGTCCAGAAGACGTTGAGGAGATTGACGCCGAGGAGACTGAGATCGCTCGCCGCATTGATGCCATCCTCGCCGCCGCCGATGCCATCAGCGAAAGGTTCGAGCAGAGCCATGAAGGCCGCGTCCGCGACGGTGAGACGGCGCCGGCCCCGGACGCTCCGCCCGCGCCCGAGGGTGTGCCCGCGCCGCCGCCCCCCGCGCCGCCCGCTCAACCGGCCGCGCCTCCGCCGCAGGAGCAGGCGCCTCCGCCGGACATTCCCAAGGGCGAGCAACGGCCATGAGCAACCACGCCGCGCCTGCGAAGATGGCGAGATACGAGATTGTCCCATCCGCGCGGATCCTCTCTGACTTCATGTTCCGTCTGACCAGGGCGGAAGCCGCGATCTTGAGGTGCCATTCTGGCGCCTCAAACGCCGAGCACCATGCCGCGCGTTTGATATTCCAAAATGGAATGTCAAACGATGCCCTCCGGCCTGTCATGGGCCGATCAAGGGGCCGCATCTCGCGTCTTTCTCCACCGTGGGGAGAAGGTGGTGCTTCAGCACCGGACGAGGGGGCGCCCCCGGCCCCCGACGCTGCGCCCGCGCCGCCCGCTCAACCCGCCCCGCCGCCGCAACTCGAAACCCTGAACCCTGAGCCCTGAACACTGAACCCGGCCGTTGCCCCGAGGACCATGGACCATGAGTGAGACCGAAACGGTTCTGCCAGAGGACGCCCCATCCAGGGCCGCCACGCCCCTGCGCATCGCCGTCACGGGCGGCAGCGGTCGCATCGGGCGGCACGTGGTCAAGCAACTCGCCGCGCGCGGACACTCCGTCATTAACCTCGACCGCCACGTCGGCCCCGAATCGCCTGCCAGGTTCTGTTACGTGGACCTGCGCAAACGCGAACTGGTGCAGCCGCTGTTCGAGCAGGTTGACGCTGTCTGCCATCTGGGCGAGATACCTGGGATCCATGGCTCCCTGTCGCCCGAAGAGGTCTTCTTCCATAACACGCGGGTCGGTTCGGTCGTGCTGCAGACCGCCGCCGACCTCAAGCTGCGGCGCGTCATCTACACCAGCACCAACCAGGTCTACGGCTGCTTCGGCGATCCGCCGGTGCCCCCCACGCGCCTCCCCTTTGACGAAACCCACCCGCTGCTGCCGCAGAATAGCTATGCCATGAGCAAGGTGGCGAACGAGGGTTATGCCCACATCGTCGCCCGCTACCAGAAGCTCTCCGTCGCGATGTTCCGGTTCCCGGCGGTGTGGGATTTCCCCCTTGACACCAAACCCGGTCACGAAGACCGCGCCTGGCCCTGGCACTGGCTGCGCCATGCCGATGGCATGCCGCACGACCTTGCCGTGTACCTGCACGTTTCCGACGCCGCGCGCGCTTACGTTCTGGCCGTCGAGAATCCCCGCCCCGGCTGCGAAGCCTATCACTTCACCGCGAAGGAAGTCTTCAGCGTCGTGCCCATCCGCGACCGGCTTGCGAAACACTGCCCTGACCACCCACGACTCCCCGCCGACTGGCCGAGCTACGCCAGCCTGCTCAACTGCGGCAAGGCCAGGGAGCACTTTGGCTGGGAGCCGGCTGTGAACATCCTCGACATCTACCGTAAGGAGTTCGGCAAAGAACCGCACCAGTGAAATGAAGAATTCAGAATTCAAAATGAAAAATGAAAAATGGCAACCGTTCAGTCATCCCGTCGTGCCGCAATCCTCCTGGATTGTGGCACGTCCGCCCCACCGCCGCGCGTTGGCATCCAATTTCTGGCATCAGGTATCCGGTATCCGGTATCCGGCATCTGGTATCCAGTATCCTGCATCCTGCATCGAGTACCAATGACCAATGACGAACAACTTGCTTACATTGCCTTGCGCCCGTCCCGCCCTATAATCCCCCCATGACCTTCGAAGACCTGGCGCGCTGCCTGGAGCACTACCCCGCCTGTCTGGCAGTGGCCCTTCTGCTCCCGCCGGTTACCTGCCTGCTCCTGATGCTGGCGCACAGAAAAGGCGCCGGCGCCGTCTCGCCGTGGAAGTACGTCTACGCTGTGCTCATCTACTGGGTTTGCGTGCCGGGTTTGTTCGCCGCCGTGCTGACGGCCTACCTGCTGCTCTTTCAGAACGCGAACCTGATGAAGCTCAACATCCTCGTCTTTTTCCTGCCGATACTGTCAATGGGGATCACTCTGGCGCTGATCGGGCGCAATGCCGGCTCCTTCGACCCGATTCCCGGCTTCAACCGCCTCTCGGGCCTGATGCTGATGCTGGTGGTTAGTTTCGCGATCGCCTTTGTGCTCCACCGCCTGCACATCTGGGTGGCCTTCTTCGGCGACCTCGGCTCCCTCCTCCTCATTGCGCTTATCGCCTTCGCCCTTCTGAAACTCGCCGCCCAGCGCATGGCCGGCGCCCCGCAGGAAACCCCCGCCGAAGAGCACGACCCCGAGCCGTAAGCTGGTATCCGGTATCTGATATCCGGTATCCGGTATCCGGTATCCTCTTTCTCTTGACACGCGACCCCTTTTCGGCGATGCCATCCCGAAACCGCGTGACCCAAACTCGCCGTTTCCGCACCAATGACTGGCGGGACCAATGGATCACCATGATCTGGGGAGGTGGAGCATGAGACGGGTATTCGCGTTTGCTCTGGCGGCGGTCGCACTGGCAGTGTGGTGGGCCAGCCCGGTTGAGGCTGCCAGCGGGCCCAAGACGACGCCCGAGATGATCAAGCTGTGGTTGTCCGCGGCGGGGAAGGACTTCAAGAGGGTCAAGTCCAACGATACCTTCGTGACCTTCACGCCCTTCGCGAACCGCACACAGAACACGATGGCGGCGACGGGCCTGGACGGGAGCGGGACGGTGTACCCCACGCTGACGGCCGATATGCAGGCCGCGCTCACGAGGCTCGATACCGACCTGACCAATCTCAAGACGAAGCAGAGCGACTTCTCGAAGCTGGTGACCGCAGTGGAGAACGCACTGAAGACTGCCGTCCGCTCCACCGCGCCTCCCACGATCGAGACCTCGTCGGTGCTGGCGTATGCTGTCTACAACGCGGCGTTTGATGGCGTCATCAATGATAAGGAACGCCAGGCGATCAACGACGCCACCACGGCGGTATTGGCGACGCCGAGCCTCGATCCCACGATCGCTGGGAATATCCAGACCGCGGTCACCGCGTTCCTGGGCGGCTCTGGCATTACCAAGGCGGACCTGGACCTGATCAAGACCGACTTCGCGAACATCGCCGCCGTCCTGAAAGCGCTGCTCTAGCAGCCGGTCCTGAACGCCTCCATGATCAGCTCCACCGAGCCCGCGCCGTACTTGCTGACCTGCGGCCGGAACGCAATATCCAGCGTGCCGTGCCGGCCGAGGTCGCACAGCGCGTTGAAATGCTCCGCTGCGCCGAACCCCACCACGCGCCGCACCGTGCTGCCCTGCCGCACGAAAAAGCTCAGATGGGACTCATCCCTGCCCATCAACTGCGGCGGACTGCTGATCGAAACGCCACACACCGCCAGCAGCGGCCGCGGGTTCCCTATGCCGCACGGCTCCAACGCCTCCAGGTCCCTGCACAGGACCGCATCCACTTCGTTCAGCGTTACCTGTTCCTCGCAGGCCCCGGATTGAGCGCCCCGACCCGCGCGCCACCTTGCTGCCGCGGTCCACGCTCAGCAGCAGCGCCGGCCTGTGGAACTCTTCCACGATCCGCGACGCCACGATCCCGATCACGCCGTCGTGCCAATCGGCCGACTCCAGTACGAACGCGCAGCAATCCGGTTTCCGCTCCAGAACATCCAGAGCCTGCTGCCGCGCCTCTTCCAGAATCCGGCTTTCGATGTCCTGCCGCTCCGCGTTGTAGCCGTCCAGCAGCGTGGCCAGGTCGTCGGCGCGCGCGGGGTCGGCGGTCAGCAGCAGTTCGAGCGCCGCTGTCACTTCGCCGCAGCGCCCGGCGGCGTTCAGCCGCGGCGCGATCCTGAACGTGACATCGCTCACGCGCGGCGTGCCGCGGATCGCGCAGAGTCCCATCAGGGCGCGCAGGCCCGGCGCTCGTGTGCGCTGCAGCGCCAGCAGCCCCTGGTGCGCCAGCACGCGGTTCTCGCCGACCAGCGGCACCACGTCGGCCAGCGTGCCGATGCCGGCCAGCGCCACGGCATCCAGGAGGAACGCGCGGAACTCCTTCGTCACGGTACGGTTGTGCGAGAAGTGCACCGCCAGCGCCCACGCGAGCTTGAACGCGATCCCTGCGCCGCACAGGTCGGTGAACGGATAGTTGCAGCCGCCGTCCCGGCGTTTCGGGTTGATGACCGCGACGGCCCGTGGCAGGTTCGCGCCGATGTGGTGATGGTCCACGACGATGCACTCTGTGCCCGCGTGAGCGAGGGTATCCAGGGGACCGTGAGCGGAGATGCCGTTGTCCAGCGTGATCAGCAGGTCCGGCTTGTGGTGCTTGATCGCCGTCGCGGCCTCGGCGCTCAAACCGTAGCCGTGTTTCCGTTCGGGCACGAGCGACTCGACCTGAACGCCGGTGTGCTCGCGGCTTTTCACGAGTCCGAAGAAACGGTCCAGCAGCGCGGTGGCGGTCAGCCCGTCCGCATCGTAGTCTCCGAACAGGACTACCTTCTGGTTCTTCTCCACGGCCTCCGCGATCCGCGCCACGGCCCTGTCCATGTCGGGCAGCAGGTGCGGCTCGTGCAGCAGGTCCAGGTTGCGGGAAAGAAACGCCTTCGCGTCGCCGGTCTGCGTGTAGCCCCGCCGCACCAGAATCCGCGCGCATACGGCCGAGACGCGCAGCGCGCGGCGCAGTTCCTCCGCGGCGGCGGCGGCGGACGGCTCGGGCGGCGGCGCGACATGCCAGCGGCGCGGCGCGGCTTTGCGGCGGGTACGTGACGCCGCCATCATGCCTCCTTGGTCTTCTTGGAATTCTCCTCTATCGCTTCCGCACACGACAGCAAGTTGTAAATAACGCCTTCGAAGGCCTCAAAGGTGAAGCCGCCGACGAAGATGGCCATCGAAAGATCGTACCGCGTTTCCACGGCCGTGACCGCCACGCAGTGGTCCCAGCAGATCTGCAGCGTCGTCTGCAGGATCTTCACGGCGTCCTCGAACTCCGAGACGGGCATGTCGGCCGTGCGCGTCGTGACGGTGACCAGGTCGTACTCCTCGCTGATCCACGCCAGCGCTTCGAACGGCCGCCCCGCCACGGTAAAAAGCACCCGGTTGTCGTCCGTGACGTGCAGCTCGCCGCTGAACTCTTCCAGCGCCCGAGCATAATCGCTGATCCGCTCCAGGAAATACTTCCGCTCAATGTTGTGATCCATGGTGAGGAACGTAAATGCAAAGTTCAAAATGAAAAATGCAAAATGGAAAAGGGACGCCCAAATTCTGCATTTTGAATTTTGCATTTTGAATTCTGTCGCTGAATAATGCGCGTTAGACGGTGGGGACTCAGAGCCATGCCTACGTACGTCTATCGCCCCAAGCTTGCCCCGGGTGAAGAGCGCGCTTGCGACGTCTGCTCGGGGACATTCGAGACCTCCCAGCACATGACCGACGAAGCGCTCACCAAATGCCCGAAATGCGGCGGCGCCATCGAGCGCGTTCTGACCCCGCCCGCTGTCACGGGCACCAAACGCTACAAGAAGCACTCGGCGAAGGACATGGAGCGGGCCGGCTTTCTGCAGTACAAGAAGGTAGGCAAGGGCTACTACGAGAAACAGTTCGGCACGCAAGGCCCGCGTACGCTGGGCAGCGGCGGATGATCTGGAACCGCGGATCAACGCAGATGAACGCAGATACCGGATGCCAGATGCCGGATACCGGAGGTCCGAAACCCGATACCCGACACCCGACACCCGATACCCGTCACTCCGTCACGCCGTGTTC
>JAPLOD010000572.1 GCA_026692735.1 Planctomycetota bacterium
GCCGCGGCCCGCCGCTCTCATTCCTGTGGCACCCGGTACAGGGCCAGGTGGCCGCTGCTGATAGCGGCCACGCACTTTCCGTCTGGCGCCGGAAGAAAGGCGTTGTCAATGGGTCCCGTGCGGAGCCCGCTCGCCGAATGATGCCCAATCCCCGGGTAGACAACGAGACGGGGAGCCTCAACATTGATTGCGGCAAGGCGGTCGTAGCCGCGCCCGTGGATGCCGTAGTGCGCGTAGAACCCACAGCGCACGAGAACCCATTTCCCGCACTGCGCCACCGGCTCGATGGAATCGCTCACGAGGACTTTCCCGGAATCCATAGGCATGCGGGACTGCGGGTAGTCCGCTACGGCTGCCGCGTACAGGTCGCGAAACGCTTCCGTCACGTCAAGCCGAAGGCTCTTGGGCGCTGAAGCCGTCTCCTTGCCGCTCCCGGCGACTTCAACCGTCAGCTCTTTCCTGCCCACTAATGTGGGGACCTTCTCGACCGGCTGGTACGTCTTCCGTTGCTTCACTGCCTCCGCGTCAAGGTCGTCTAACGTGAGTTTGACGTTCTTAAGTCCGGCGACCCTTTCCTTCTGGAGAGACTCAAGGTCAGGGAAACGCTTGGCCGGGACCACCGCTTGCTCCTTTACTCCCCATGCGATGGCCGCTTTGACGGCGAGATCCTCATTCGGACCATACTGAGCCATATAGACTGTGGCCAGATCGTTCGCTGCAGCGAGCACGCCCATTGACCACCGGAACATATCCGCTGTCGCCGGCTGCTGCTGCAGCAGCGGCACAAGACCCAGGGACTCCACCTTCCCGCTCTTGGTGTCAGCAGCCCGCAACTCGCTGGCCTGCGATTTGTCCTTTGGCAGAATGGCGTACACGAAGTGCTGGCCATCCCACGTGAATGCGCCGCCGGTGTACGCGATCTCGCCGAGGGCCAAGGGCTTGGTCGGAGCATCCACCGCCGCCGGTGCCGTAGGGGCGTCCTTCTTCTCGCCGTTCGATTCAGCTCGGGTAGCCAGCGGCGTCACGACTCCGGCCCATACGCAGCAGAGGGGAATAGCGCAGGCGAACCTGACTCTGGTCCAGAACCGCATTGCCGCTCCTCTCTCGACAGCAGAACAACCGATGAACAGGGCACCGTCTCTCCTGTAGCCCGAACGCCGGCTCCCGTCCAGTTCCGAAGGAAGGCGGGCCGATACGTTGCGCCATCGCGCCTCAGTGTGACAGCAACCGCGGAAGGACGCAGATGACTTGACAGGACGAAGACCCTGTTACCCTCCCATGCGGGCACCGCTTGCTGACGCGCGCGGCTCAGACACTTGGTGGCATGGACGAGGAGAGGTCGCCTATGGACTACTCACGGATCAAAGGCTTCAACTACCAGCCCAGTTGGGGAAGCACGGGGTTTGAGATCTGGCGCAACTTCGACGCCGAACGGCTGGGACACGAGTTGGCACTGGGGAAGCTCTACTTCCCAAAGATGAACGCCATTCGTCTGTGGCTATCGCACGACGCCTGGCTGCGGAACCCGAAGAGGTTTCACGCCGATCTCGCTGCCGCGCTGGGACTCGCGGCCAGCCACGGGCTCTCGGTGATGCCGGTTCTCTTCAACCGCTGGCACGACGCCACGCTGGACTATGGCGGAATCTACCTTGACCATCTCCTGCCCAAGGCGAGCTGGGTCCAAGGGAAGGACCAGCCTGCGGCTTTCGCCGAGGAGGTCCTTGGAGCACACGCGACGGATTCACGAGTCCTCGCCTGGGACCTCTGCAACGAGCCATTTTCCTACGGGTGCGCACCTGCAGAGATCCCGGAGGTCGTAAAGGCGGAATACGCGTGGCTGGAGAAGTTGTACCAGGCCGCCAAGCGCCTGGGAGTCGCGGCGCCGATCACCGTGGGAATCCATCCGGGTCATGGAATGGACGGAATCCGTCAGGTCGAGCCAATCAGCGATGTTCTGAGCATTCACCCCTACTGGACGTGCGACAGCCCCTCACACGACAAGGCCGCGTATGAGAAGCTGCTGGACGGTTATGTGCAGTTCTCCCAAAGTCTAAAGAAACCCCTTCTCGCCACCGAAACGTGCTGGGGGGCCACCGACGACGCCAAGCGGGTCGAGATCATCCGCTACACCCTCGGCCAACTGAAGAAGCGCGGCATCGGCTGGCTGGTGTACCTGCTGCACCACAGCCTGATCGCCGACGCCCATCGGCCCGAGTTCGGACCGGTCGGCTTTCCCGAGTATCTGGGGTTTATCGAGGCCGACGGCTCCTTGCGCCGCGGCCATGAAGTGTTCAACGAGTTTTGATGACGACGGCGCCACGACACAAGCGAAGGTGTTCGCGATGGCCGACGGGTGTCTACCCTTCGGAGGAGCATGAGATGAGGACAGTCGTACCAATGGTGCTGGCTGCGCTGCTCGCGATCCCATGTTGCCATGCGGGAGCTGACAAGAACGCCACCTGGGAATCCGCGATGAACGCCGCTCTGGAGAAGGTCAAGGCCGGCGAGCATGCATACGTTATAGACAACATGCTGGCTCCCGAACTCGTCGCGCAGTTGAAGGAGAAGTACGGAAAGGACAACTGGAAAGACAAATTCCTGACGAGGTTGAAGAGAGTTGAGTACTACTACTCGAAGCTTAAGGATCCGAAGGTCGAGGTGTCCGGCAACAAGACGACCGTCCGCGGCGAGTACGGGTGCTACGCCGAATTCATCAAGGCTGACGGAGTCTATCTGCTTGGCGATTTCGGGCAGATTCCCACCTCCATGTGATCGGGTCTGTGCGATCCCAAGGGATTGCGAGGGGACACCATGAAGACATGCATCGCGACGCTCATCTTCCTTTTCCTTGCAGCCGCCGTTTCGCCCGCCGCCAGCGCACAGGAGGAGAAACCACCTGCGGAAGCCAAAGAGGAGGCGGTCGTTGTCGAGCGGGGCGACCTGCAGGTGCTTGTCGAGGGCGAAGGCACGCTCGACGCGGTGCGCCGCAAGAAGCTGCGGGTCATGCCTGAGGAATTCGCCGGCCCTTACACGGTGATCGAGATGCTGCCCAGCGGACAGATGGTAGAGCCGGGCGCCGTCGTGGCCCGGCTGGAGACCGTCCAGCTCCTGCACGGCAAAGAACTGGCCTTGAAGCAGCAAGAGAACTGGCAAACCAATCGCGAGCAGGAGCTGGCCCAGATCGAGAAAATGTACAAGGACGCGCAGCTCTCCAGCGACACGAAGGAGATTGTCCTCGAACGCACGCGCCGCGAGGTGGTGCTCGGACGCGAAGGGCTGGGCCTCACCAGGAACTCCGAGAAGCAGCTCAAGGAATTCGAGCATCCTTCGCAGAAGGAGAAGCTGCACAGAGCAGTCGAGCAGAAACAGCAGGACCTCGAGCTCGCCAAGACAGCCGTACGCGTGAGCGAGCTGCAGAAGAGCGAGGAGGCGAAGGCGGCGGAGCGACTGGTCCGCGATAGCCAGGAACGCCTCGCGCGCCTGGAGAGCGACCAGGCGCTGATGACGATCAAGGCGCCGTTCGCCGGCGTTCTGCGGCACAGCGGCATCGAGGCGGGCGACAAGCTCGCCCCGAACGTCGCGTTCGCCGACCTCCTTGACCTCGGCCACTTCGAGGTCAGGTTCCTGCTGACGCTGCGCGACCTGCAGGTTGTTCGCGTCGGCGACAAGGCGCTCGTGCGCCTGGCGGACCTCCCGGAACTCGAAGTGGACGGCAAGATCGAAGAGGTTGCCTTGACGGCCTGGCCTGAGGGGCAGGACAAAGGACCGCCTCGGTACCTCGTGCGCGCCAAGCTCGACGACAACAAACAGCTCCGCCACGGCGCGCGAGCGCGCGTGGAAATCCGCGGCGAGGCGCTGAAGAAGGTGATCGCCATTTTGCGCACGGCTGTGTTTATGGAGGAAGGCCGCACGTACTGCAAGGTTCGCACGGAGAAGGGCGTGGCCAAGCGCGAGATCGTCCTCGGCCTCGGCGATCGGGAACGCGTCCATGTGGTTCGCGGTCTCGCCGAGGGCGAAACGGTCGTCGTCAAGGAAGGAAAGAAGTGACTGCGCATGCAGGCGTACCAGGGGGGCAACGCGAGGTCCTTGCCCGCGCGCTCGCCGTCCTTCTGCTCGCGGGCTGCCACGGCGGGCTCGCGGCCGGCGAACCAACGCCCGTGTACACGTCCCCGCCCGAAGCCCCGCCGGCCGCATCCGTGGACGCTGCCTACAGCAAGGGCGTGGCGTATCTCCTCACGCACCAGAACGCCAATGGCTCGTGGGGTTCGTTCGAGAGCGCCCGCAGCGACGAGGTCTGGCTCGGCACAACCGCCTCCCACGATGCCTTTGGCGACGCCACGACGGGACTCTGCGTCATGGCGCTGCTCGTGCCCGCGCGCGATAACGCGGAAACCGCGCGCGCTGTCGAGAAAGCCGCGCAGTTCCTGTTCAAGCGGCGCCCCGTGCACCGCGCGACGGGCGACGCCATCTACAGCGTCTGGGCGCAGATCTACGTCCTCGAGGCGGCAAGCGCCGTGCTGCAGGAGCCAAGCCTCAAGCCGCTCCACTCGGACGCCAGGAAATCAGCCAGGAAGCAGATCGAGGTCCTTGGCCAGATCCAGGGCAGCGAGGGAGGTTTCGGCTACTACGATTTCGGCGTGGGCGGCGCGCATCCCGGCGGAATGCAGAGCGCCAGCTTTACCACAGCGGCAGCGCTGATCGCGCTCGACCACGCCAAGGCCGCAGGAATCAGCGTGCCCGACGAGTTGACGAAGGATGCGCTGCGCAGCCTCTCGCGCCTGCGTCTGGGGAACGGCGCGTACATCTATGGCGTCTATGCGCGGAACGTGCCGCAGGTGCTCTTCAACGACGTCAAGGGATCCTTGGGCCGTTCGCAAGTCTGCAACCAGGCGCTGTGGCGTTACGCGACCGGCGTCTCGCAAGACGACCTGCGCACGGGCCTGGACAATCTCTTCAAGCATCACCAGTTCATCGAAATGGGCAAAGGCCGGCCTTACCCTCACGAAAGCTGGTACTTCACAGCCGGGTATTACTTCTTCTTCGGCCATTATTACGCCGCGCAGGTGGCCCGCGAGCTGCCCGCCGAGCAGGGCCGCAGGTACCTCGACGGGCTGCAAAGCGTCATGTGCCGCCTGCAGGATCCCGACGGCTCATGGTGGGACTTCCCGCTCTACGGTTACTACAAGCCCTATGGCACTGCGTTCGCGCTCATGACCCTGCAATTGGCCAAGCGCTGAGTGGCACAGGTGGCGTTCACTTCATCTCCTGCAGCCGCTTGCGGGCGTCATCATGCGTCTCTCGCTGGAAGCGCGGCCACTGGCGCTGCAGGATCTTTCCGTACAGGTCTCGTTCCTCCTGCGTCTTGTTCTGCGCGCCGAGAAAACGCCCGAGGTTCAGCCAAGGCAGCGGATCGTCGGCGAAGTCCTCCATGGCTTTGCGGCACTCGGTCTCGCCGGCGGTCCACAGCGCGGGAATCCGCTCGCCCTGGCCCAGCTTCCGGTAGACGTCGGCCAGTTCCTTGGAGATGTCAAACTCGGTGGGCCGGTAGCGGATCGCGTGCCGCAACGCCACCGCTGCGGCCTCGACCTGTCCTACCTGCGTCAGCTTCCCCGCGTAGGCGCGGTAGCCTTCGGCCTCCCGCGGCCGTATCTCCGCCATCGTGGCCCAGGCCAGCAGCGCCTCCTCCTGGCGGCCCAGCGACTGATAGAGGTCGCCCATCGCGCGGTAGACCTCGATGTTCTGCGGATCAAACTTGGCCCAGTCGCAGTACGCAGACAGCGCGCCCTCGTTGTCGCCCAGTTGCTTGTAGCCGTCAATCACCTGCTGGCGAAGCTGCGTGTCCTTCGGGAGCAGGTTCGACGCGATGCCCAGGTGGTAGAGCATCTTGCGCGGGTTGTTCGCCTTGCGATAGCCATCGGCGAAGGCGATACGCAGATGTGGCCGCTCCGCGCCGCCGCTGCTCGCGACGCTCTTCTCGTAGTCCTCGACGGCCTTGTCGAGCGCCTCGCCGTGTAGGACCTGTTTCAGCGCCGCGTCGAGGATCTGCTGATAGTAGCTGTTGTTCCGCGGGATGACCGACATCCCGCGCAGGAAGCAGTCCAGCGCCTTGTCCTTGTCGCCGAGCTGCCCGTATGCCTGCGCGCAGGCCTGGTAGAACTGCACCGCCATGTTGGCGTCAATCTGCCCGCGTGACTGGCGGCGCAGCAGCTTGATCGCCAGCTCCCACGCTTCGGTTGCCATCGTCCAGTCCTTGTCCTGCTCGAATTGGTGGGCGAGGTTCTGCATCTGCCAGTAGCCCTGCCGCCAATAGGTCGGACTGGCCAGCAGCTTACGGTAGATCTCGCGCGCCTCGTCGGGGCGCTTCAGGCCGTACAGGCAGCGGCCGCGCTCGGCCATGTACTGCTCCTCGTTGTAGACGTTCAGCGTCTTCAGTTTCTCAAGCAGCTCGATCGCATCGCCCCAGTCCGGTTTCTGGTTGCCGTACTGGTATGCGCAGACGTGATAGAGCTGGCTGAGGATGTTACGTTCGTCGGCGCCGGGCAACGTGAGGGCGCGACGGTACAGGCGCTTGGCCTCACCGACTTGATCGCGCACGTTCTGCATATGAGCGGCTGCCAGGACAACACGCCGCGGATCGTCGCTCGCGCCCGCCTCACGGACCATCGCGGCGATGTCATCGCGCAGACCGAGCTTCTCCAGCAGGTCGCCTCTGTTGCACAACCATGGGAATCCACGCTGTGCCTCGCCGGTGAAGTACGCTCCGGCCGACTCGCGTATCTTCTCCGTGGCCCGCTTGCGCAGGGCATCATCGAGCTTGCCGCTCTCGTGCAACGCTGCCTCGCATACGACCGCAACCTCGTTGCACGCGCTTGAGCCGTATGATGGGTCGTTCTCCAGAACCTGCCAGGCATCCAGCGCCAGCGTCAACGCCCGAGCGTGGTCCTTCTTGCCGCGGTAGACTTCAACGACGCGTTGCCACGACTCGTACACGGCCCACGAGTGCTGCGTGACAGGCATCGCGCGGAGCTCCGCCTCGGCCGCCGCCAGTTGCCCGTCTTGGACCAGCAGTTCCACGAGGCGACGGCGATCGTTGTCGCTGTTCTGATCGGGATTCGCCAGCAGACTGCGCGTGAGCCGGATCGCGGCGGCGCGACTCTTGTCCTGGCTGAAGTAGCTCTGTGCCGTCTGCCGGATCAGATTGCGACGGGCGTCGGGGTTGAGTTTGCCGCCGCCTTCGAGCGCGTACTTCTCCGCCCGGTCCAGCAGCCCTTCCTGGACCAGCGCGGCCACGATGCACTGGCCTGTGCTGTAGTCGTGCTGCGGCAGCTCGAACGCCACCACGTTGTCCAGAGCGGCTCGGGCGAGCGCCGCCGGCGAATCGAGCGCGATGCTGGCCGGCGCGTGCGCCGCCCCCGCCCGGAGTTTCTCCAGGTTGTAGACCAGTAGGTTCAGGAATACGGCTTTGACCCCTTCCGGTTTCCCCTCCATCGCTTTGTGCGCCAGCGGCGACGCGGCGCGCAGGATCTCCTCCTTCTGCGCAAGCGAGACCAAGCTCTGCAGCGCCGACGACGCGTAGTTGCCGTCGCCTGAGGAGAGATTCCAGAAGAACAGCTCGGCCGCGTCCTTCTCGCGCCCAAGCTGCTGGCACACCTGCGCCGCGTAGTACGCGGCGTACGCTCCGTTCCCGTACTTGGCGTCGTCCTTCAGGCGCAGCCACGCCTTAAGCGACCACTCCGGCTTCTGGTGCTGCCACTGCTGAGCGTATTGCTGCAGTTGGTTCGGGTGCCGCGACAGAGCGTCGAAGGCGCGCGCGAAGTACTTCTCCGCGGCAGGGGCGTCTTTCAGCAGTTCGCACACGCCCTGCAGCGACAGCGCCAGCTCGACATCGTCCGGGTCGGCGTCGGAGAGCTTCACCAAGGCCGTCCGCGCCGCCTCGTATTTCCTGTTCGATAGCAGCGCGAAGCCAAAGCGCCGCGCCCAGAGCGGGTCGTTCGGCTCGGACTGCGCCAGCGCCCGCAGGCGCTTGAGGTATGCGTCCACATCGCCGGCGGCATTGACGCAGGCCAGCGCGGCCTCCGTCCACTCACGGAACGCGGGGTCCTCGCCCTTCGCGTTGGCCTCCGCTTCCTTGAGGAACGCCGCACGCAGCTCCGCATCCTGCGCGCACAATTGAGCCAGCAGGTTGATCAGACTGCCGCGCTGAGCGCGGCGCTGTTCCGCGCGCTGCTTCGCCTCCTCCCGCCTCGTTTCTTCCTCGTCCGCCTTCTTCGCCGGCTCGGCGGGCTTCTCCTCCTTCTTCTCTTTGTGAATTGGTGCGGGCAACACGGTTTCGGGCGCCGGCGCGGACAACGCCTTGATGCCGCCGCGCACGCTTTCCGCCGCGTCGCGGAACTTGCCCTGTGATGCCAGCATGCGCGCGCGCATCTCCAGGTAGAGCGGGTTCTGCGGATAGGCTTTGGCCAGCTTCTCGACCAGCGCCGCCGCCTCCCCTTTCTTCTCGTTCTGCTGCAGCCGCTGCATCAGGTACGAGTAGAACTGCGGCAGGTATTGCGCATTCGGGAAGCGTTGCGCGTAGGCTTCCGCAACCTGCGCCGCGCCTTCGATGTCATTGCGGTTCAGCCGTGCGTGGAACGCCTGCCACGCCGGCTGGTACGCGCTATGCTCGTCCTTGGCGGCCGCGAGCGCCTGGAGTGCTTTCGCTCCCAACTCCTGCTGCCGTCCCAGACCGTTTAGCGCGCTGAACTCAGTCTGAACGAAGCTGGGGCGCGCCGATTCCGGCACATCCTTGCGCTGCAGCAGGCGCTCAAGGTGTGCGAGCGCCTCCTTGTGGAAGCCGTAGCTGGTCAATGCGTTGAGCGCCTGCGCCGCCAGATTCCACTCCTCGTCCGTCTGGGGGTTCTCGCATAAAGGAGCAAGCACCGCCGGCGGCTCCAGCTTCAGACCGCCCCACTGCTGCCGCACGTTCTGCAGCGCATAGAACACGTTCATGCGCGCCTGTCCCGGGAAATCCTTGCGCCGGACGGCGGCCAGCAACGTCTCGACGCCGGCCTTGTCACGCAGCGCGCTGTAACTATGCAGATACTGTGTCGCGCCGGTGATCTGCGCCGCTGTGCGGTCCGCGCCCAGCAGCTTCAGTGCCTCGGCCGCGGCTATCTGCTGTCCTACGCCCGACAGGTTGGCCAGGGCGCCATAGACCTGGTTGGCGTTGGCGGCCACCACCACCTCACGAAACTCCGCGATGGCCTCGTCGCGCATTCCACGCTGCACGTAGGCGTTGATCAGAATGCACTCCACCTTCGGGTTGAGCTTCCGGGCGGAACGGATCAACTCCACGCCGCGCTCGAACTGTCCGTTGTATGCAGCGAACATGCCGGCGGCGGCCATGATCCTGGCGTCGTTGGGCCAGCGCTTGAGCAGTTCCTCCCAGAGCGGCCAGCCCTTCTGCGCCTGCCCGGCGTTCTGATAGTACGAAGCTGCCTGGCTGGTCAGCCGCTGTGCGTCCTCGACCTTGTCAGCGGCGCGGGCCATCGCGGCGTACTGGTCCGCAGACTCGGCGTACTGCCCCAGCGACCCGAGCAGCGACGCAATGCGCTCCTTCATTCCGGGCCGGTCCTTCTCCGGCGCAGCGTCCAGCGCCTTCGCGAACGCCGCTTTGCCGCTAGCCTGATCGCCGCTGCGATACCGCAGAGAAGCTTCCTGCAGCCACAGATCGGCGACGTTCGGCAGCTTCTCCAGGACAGGCGCCAGGGCCTTCAGCGCATCGTCGAAGCGTCCCGCCTGTTCCAGCGCCAGCGTGAGATTGAGCTGCGTCGAGAGCGTGCCTTTGCCGCTGGCCGCCAGCCGCTGGTAATATGGCAGCGAGCGCAGTGGCTGGTCCACTTCGAGTTCCACGACTTTGCCGCCGTAGAACACCAGCGAGTTATACTGGGGGTAGCGGTAGCCGCGACGGTCGTAGTACCCGCCGCCCCATCCCGCGCCCCTGCCCGTAAACCGAAATTAGAACAGGGCGCCGTCTTTGGCAAGCTCCTCACTCCTCAGCCCGCCGCCAAGGAACCGTTTCTCCGCCGGGCGGACGGTTTCGAAGTGGTCGCCGGATTCGGCAAACTCCCGCGTTGTTTCAAAGTGGTCGCCGAAGCCGGCGTATTGGTCCTCCAGCCCGAAGGTCGGCGGTTCATGGGCCGACAACGCCAGTTGCGACCTTTCCTTGAAGCGAGTCCTCTCGCCTGCCTCCAGCTCAACGTCGCCGTCGAAGCTGGACACAACGTCCGCTTCATCGCCGCCGTCGCTCGGGCTCGGGGTCTCCAGCCTGACCAGCTTCTCCGTGGCACCAACAGGCCCCGAGCTTGGCGCCGCCACACCGCCGCTGTCGTTGCCGCTGATCGTGTCAACTCCCTCGTTCCAAAAGAGTATCTCCTTGTTCTGCCCGAGCTGCGACTTCACGTTGCCAGTGAAAGGTACAGTACCAGCTCCTACCAGGACATTCTGTGCGTCCGGCAGGCCGGTCAGGTTTCCCGTCCAGTCCCACTTCCTCATGGTGCGCTTGATGCCGAAGCGCGCGTAATCCTCTTCGCTTTCGAGCACGAGGAAGGCGGTAAACGGGGACATGATCTGGTAGTCAATGCTCGTCTTGATGATATCCTGCTTCGTCCGCGCATCGCCTGTCGCCGAACCCAGCCCCATCGTCGCCAGCAGCGCGTCAATGTGCGCCTTGGCCCACAGCCGCGGCAGGAAACGGTTCGCCGCCTCATCGGCGCTCAGGTCAATGTTGTAGCCGCGCTCGACCAACTGCCCGCCCTGGTCCGCCACTACCTTGACGCGGCCCTTAACGCCCTTGGCTTCGTTGAAGCGTCCCAGCACAACGGCGGTATCGCCCGCGGCCACGGTGCCGAGGAACTCCGGGTAGACCGCTCGGACGGCGACCTCCTCAAAGTTCACCATCACGTCCCAGAGCAGGGGCCTGTAGAAACTCTCCAAGACCTGGCCCACGGCGGCGTGGACATCCGCGGCACCTTCGACGCGCGAGAACGTACCGCCGAGCTTGGCGGCGATGCTTTGGAGCACCGGGCGGTCGTAGCTGGAGCCGACCGCGACGGTCGAGAGCTTGACGTCCTTGCCCTTGAAGAGGGCCGCGATCTCCTTCGCCAGCGCTGGGCCGGACAGCTCGCCGACCGTGTCAATCCCGTCGCCAACGTACACGATCTGGATACCTTCATCCGCCTTGATCGAGGCCGCAGCCTGCCGGAACGTCTCAAGCAGGTCCGTAGCGCCGAGCGGCTGGCTCTTCTGCAGGAAGTCGCGCACCTTTGTCGAGGTATCCGTGTCGGCGTAGGCCAGCGCGCCGAACGTCTGCGGCTTCTGCCCACCGCGCAGCACGCCGAACTGCCAGTCGCCGGAGACATCCGCGGCCGAGGCCGCGAACTCCGTCGCCACCGCGTACTCCTGCGCCCCTGCGGACGCCGAGCCGTCCACGATGACCAGAAGCCGCCGCGGCGGGTCGCGGCGCGGCAGTTGTACCTTCGGGCAGAGCTGGAGCATGAAGTAGCCGTCGGGGTCGTCCGGCCGCTTGTTGCTGAACGCCACGCATTCGGCGCCATCGGGAACCGCATAGGTGACGGTGAAATCGCGCGTCGGCGAATACTTCCGCGCCCGGAACGCGAGCGCGCCGCGCTTACCGTCGTCGCTGATCGCGGAAGGCGCCTGGTGGGTCGGCGACGTGAGGTCGC
The DNA here is from genome assembly GCA_026692735.1 of Planctomycetota bacterium. Classification (GTDB taxonomy): domain Bacteria; phylum Planctomycetota; class SZUA-567; order H5-PLA8; family H5-PLA8; genus JAPLOD01. The sequence continues at coordinate 11,724 of JAPLOD010000572.1, forward strand.
TCAGACCCGGCGACGAGATGACGCGGAACTCGATCTTCAGATCGTGCAGCGGGTTCTTGATGAGCTTCTCGCTATAGAGCGGATACGTGTACGTCACTTTGCCGCTGCTGCGCGGCAGGATTTGCGTGTAGCCGAGCTGGATGCGCTTCTCGCTGTGCGGCTCAATGGGGAACACGCGCATCTTGAAGAGGTTGCCGCCGGCGTATTCCAGCAACGCCGGGTCGCGCTGCTGCCGCACAATGTATTCGAAGATTTGCCGCGCGCGCTGCTGCTCGAGGACCTCGCCGACGATGCGCTGATCGCCGACGTACATGGCGAATTCGCTGATGGAGGCATCGGGCGGCAGCGGATAGTAGAAGGTGCCTTCGAGGCGGCGGTCGGAGTTGTTGATGAAGACTTCGTCAACGAACGTGCGCGCCACCTGGTCCACCACGGTGACCGTGACGGTGTGGCTCTTGATCTCCAGCGGGAGGTGCTCGTTAGCCTTCTCGGCCTTGGCGACGAGTTCGCCGATGCCGTAGTCGGAGGCGGCCTCGGCCTCCAGAATCTTCAGCCACGTGACGGCGCTCTTCTCATTGCTCTTCTGGACCTTCTGGCCGTCGGTCAGCGCCGCTTGGCCCGCAGCCACAGGAACTGGAGCGGCGTTATACGACAGGACTAGCTCGACCTTGCCCTCGCTCACCGAACAGAGGGTGCCCGCGGGCGTCACGGAAAGCTCAAAGCGTGTGCCGAGCGCCCGGGCCACCGCGTGTGGAGCCTCGACGAGAAACGGAAACTGGCTAGAAGCCACCTCGAAACAGGCGGCGCCAGCATTCAGGGACCACGCACGGGGATTGGGCGGCATGTGTTTCATTGCTGCTTCCGGATCGGTGAGGCGGCCCATGTCTCGCGAGACGCCATAGACAATCGTGCTGCCCGCGCCGATAGACACCGCCGAGCCATCCGGCGCAAGAATGCGCACGCTAGAGTCCAGACGTTTGCTCGTGCGAATCGTATCGCCGAATTGCAGCGCCTGGCCGCGAGCGGCCACGCGCCAGCGCTTCTCGCCCTTTGGCTGGAAGATCACCAGGCCGTGAACGCGGGTGAGGCGCGCGACGTTGGCGCCGGTCTTGGTCTCAACGGCTGTCGCGCCGTCGCCTTCGCGCAGCTTGGGCTTGGGGAAGGCGAGGTTGGCGAACTCTGCGTTGGGCGGGCGATTGGATCCCGTGGCGCGCTGACCGACGTCAGCCACCAGCGTAACGCCTTTCGCCCCCGGCTTGTCGCCATCCTTTTGAACGACCGTCTTGCCCGTGCCGCCAGGCGGACAGAAAAGGAACGTCAGGCCCGCCGTCAGAGCGAGCAGCGCCGCGACCGCGAACGGCAGCCAGTTGCGCCGCAACGGCAATCCTGCCCCCCCACCCCGCTCCTCCCCCGCACCAGGGGAGGGAGTCTGCGCCTCGCGCACGCGCTCCAGCGCGCGCTCACGCTCGCTATCCGTCGGCACCGCCCGCCGCGCACGAACGAGGTCGGCGAAGTCGAGCAGTTCGCGGTTCTCAGGCGACTCGTTTTCGGGAACGGGTTCATCGGGCTTGCGCCCGGCAGCCTGCGCGTCAGCGCGGCGGTCAAATTCTTCCAGGAAAGGCATGTCCCAAACCTCCTTTAGCCAGGTCAACCACGAAGATCACGAAGGACGCGAAGATAAAGGCCATGATGAATAATCCCCTTTGTGTTCTTCGTGTGCTTCGTGGTTCTTTCCTTCCGCAGTGCCTCCGCTACGACCCCTCAATCATCGCGCTGCGAAGCCGCTGCAGCGCGCGGTGCAGGACCACGCCCAGATGGTTGGGCGTGATCCCCAGCACCTTCGCGATTTCCGTGTTCGATAAGCCGTCCGTGAACTTGAAGGCGATCACATCCCGTTCGAGTTCCGGCAGGAGTTCCATCCTGCGTTGCAGCCGCTCGCGGAACTCCGCCTGTTCCAGGCTCTCCAGCGGCGCCGGTGCGTGCGCCGTGCCACTGCGAGCTAGCTCGCAGTGCCACCCGTCTTCCGTGGCGCTGGCGGACGCTGTAAGAGGATCCTCCGTGCGCATAGCAGATTCCCTCTGTCGGTAATGGTCCGCAATCTGGCTGCGCGCAATCGCAAACAGCCACGGTCCTGCGTCGCCGCGCAACTGTTCCTGCCGTTCGATGGCGCGCAGGAAGATGTCGCCGACCACATCCTCGCAATCCTGCGCCGGCACGCGCATCCGCACGTAGCCGTGCAGGCGATCAAAGAACTCCCTGACCAACCGCTCCCCGAACGTTTCCAAGGGCCGCACCTTTTATCCGCAGGGACGGACGCCGCCGCCACACATTACATGAAATTCGCAGGATTCACTTGACCTCGCAAGTTTCCTCGGCCGCCCACGTCTTGTCCACACGGACCACGCGGTGATTCAGGCAGTCGCCGACGTAGATGTGTCTGTCACTGGCGCCGGCGGTGATCGGCCAGCCCAAGGGAATCTCCGGCTTGGCTTCGACGCTTTGCGGTCCTGCGCAGTCATAGTTGCCGTAGGCCCCGAAGCTGACGATCTCGTTGCCGGCATTGTCGCGCACCGCGACGCTGAAGGTTATGGCGTTGGGGATGTAGAGCCGCCCGTATTCGTCCACATCGAAGCGCGGCTTGGTGCAGGCACAGGAGCCATCGCAATTCCAGCCGCTGATCGGCCCGCAGCCCGGATACAGGCTCAGGACACCCTTGAAGCCCAAAGGATCTCCGCCCCGGCCGCCCGAGTCCACGGGAACGACACGCTGCCCGCCATTGGGCCCGAACCTGATGATGGTGCCGGCGGTGGCACGATAGGCTTCGTCCTTCTCGTAGCCCGCGGGCGTCTTGAAGTCCTTGGGCAGCCCGGACTGCAGGAGGTAGATGTTGCCGGCCAGGTCCACACGCATGCTCCCTCCGTAGCCGGAGACGGAGTCCAAGGGCGCCGGCACCGGCGCGCCCTCAGCGTCGAAGACCAGCATCTGACAACTGTTGGAGCCGTTCACGGCGTAGACCCAGCCGCGCGAGTCCACGTCCATCCCGCAGACGCTGCAACCGCGCCCGGCGCGGCCCTCAAGCTTGCCGTACGTGTGCTTGCCGGTGGCCGGCAGCGGAGCGGGCTTGAGGTCGCGCGTATAGCGTGCCACCGGCCCGTGATAGCCTCCCTGGTCGCCCCAGGTGTACAGCATGCCTCCCGGCCCGACCGCGAGATCAACCGCCTTGATTCCCACCGGGCCTCCCGCGCCGGTCTCGCCGTCAAAACGCCAGACCGTGCTGCGAGACTCGGTGACATAGACGGACTCAGCGTCGCGGTCCACGTCCATGTAGCCGACGAAGGTGATGGCGTTCCTGTCGCGGTTGAGAAAATCCTCGCCGGCGATGGCAAACCCGTTGGCGCGGTCCTCAACGCGGATCAGCTTGCCTTCGCCGGCCAGCCACAGCGCGGGGACCTCGCCGCTCTCATCCAGCGTGCACGCGCCGCCCACGGCGCCACTGAGCCGGAGCTCAGAGGCGATCTTCGCGTTCTCACCCCGGCCCGAGACCTTGAGGAGCCGGGCTGGCGGCAGGGCGCCACGCGATACGGCGCGGGAGACAATGTACAAGGTCCCGGCCTTAGGGCTGACCAGCACTTTGTCCGGCCAGGGCACTTTCGTGGCGCTGAGCTTCCGGCCTTCGGGGCTGATCTCCACGACCTCCTGGTTAACGAGGTCGCAGAGCAGAACGTTGCCTGCGGCGTCAACGTCAAGGCCCGCTGCCGCGGTCTTCTTGTCCCAGGCGCTGGGCATCCAGTACTTCGTCTTCTCCCAGTCGGGCAGCTCGAGATCGAAGAACCTCTCGGGGTCCGCGCCAGTGCGGGTGAGATCCTGCCGGTAGAGGCGGCCCTGGGGCCAAGCCGGGTCAATGTCCGAGGGCCTCTTGCCGTCGTATGGCGTGGCGGCCAGGTTGGAGTAATAGGCATAGCGGCCGTCGGGCGAGAAAGCCACCTGGATGCTCAGCCAGTTGGCGCAACCGACTTTGGCCTTCTCCGGCCACAGGGGCACGGTCTTGAGGGCGTTCGAGCCGTCGGGTTTGAAGAAGTTGAGCTGGCGCGAGCGCGAGTTGACGAACACGAGCTGGCCGTCCACCATCCGGTTGCAGAGCTCGTCTCCGAAAACGTAGAAGACGGGATACAGGCTGCTGCGGTTGGCCGGGGCGAAAGCGCCGTCAGCGGTGTTCAGCAGAGCGAAGCCCGAGGCCTTGGCCGGGTCGGTGGACGGGGGATAGGGCAGAATGGTCTTGAGGTACTCCCCGGTTCTACCGAACTTCCGCACGTGCCACGGCCACAGGCCGGAGTTGCCGTGACTGTGGATGTCGGACATCATCTTCACAAAGAGGTTGCCGTCCTTGTCAACGACCAGGCCGTTGACGGGCGCGCGGTACGGCATGTCCGTGACGTTGCCAGTGTATGGGCTGCCGCCAATAGTGCGGCCGAACTTCACCGACATCCCGGCGCGCACGCGGACCTTGAACGGCCCCGCGGCTGCCTTCCCCAAGTCGTCCTTGCCGTCCCATTCCAGAGCCTGCGAGAGTCCAGCTTGCAGCGGCGGGGGTGCCACGCCATTCTTGGCGTGCAGCGGCTTCTGACCGCCAAGCGCGCCCGCCGCCAAGTGCCGCACAAGCTTGCCGTCGGGGCCGAGGATGGCCACCTCGACGTCAGTGTCGCGGGTTACGGCGAACTCAATCTTCACTTTGTCGCCGGCTCGCGCGGCGCTGGGCTTGCTGATGAACGCCGGCCGGGGCGGCTCGCCGGCCACGGCCACCACCCAAGGGAGCAGCGCGATTGCCGTCGCAAGCGCCGCGGCCGCCAGCCGGCAAGGCACCCGCGCTTGGCAAAGAGAAGCCGTTTGCACGTCAGGCTGAGACGCCTGAGCTACGTGATGACGCATGGTCAGTCCTCCTGCCGTAATGCGGTTCGACAGGCCGCGGTAGCATCCGGCCTGCCGGCGCCTATTCGTTTGAATGCCTCGCCATTCGCACACTAATCTAGCTGGCACGTAAGCTCGAAAAAGCGCATAAAGGCCCAGATGCCAGCCCTCCTGCTGACGGCTTACCCGTCACCCGCCGTTACGTGTGTCCAGGAACGCACCTTGTGCTTCCCGGCCCCTTTTCGCGGCCTGCCGGCCCGACGCTGCACGACAACACCGTCCCGCCCGCGCCGCCGTGCAATCCCACGGTAGCACGCTTTCCAGGACTCGTGTCACACTCACGAGCCCCGCCATGGTCTGGCAGCCCATGCTATGGATGGGGCCTGACACCCACGCCCGATCGTCTGGACATGGGTTGTCTGCCCCGCGTCTGTGGTTACTTGTGCTGTGGTTGTGTTCTCGCGGTTCTGCGGAGTGGTCCGGTTTCGCCCGTTGCCTCGGCGAGGCAAACCAGCCTGTATATGTGTCGAACCAACCCAAACACAACCCTATCATGCTTCCTGGTATCCCGCAACCGGAAAACCACGGGAAAACGGGGGAGTGTGTGGCTGATCAGCCGGTTTTCCCCTCTTGGCAAGAGGGGGCATGGGGCGCGTTCTTCTGCCGCCTATTGCTGCTGTCCTTTCTTCTCCTGAGCGCCCCGCGCGCGCAGAACTTCCGCGATCTTCGGATACCCCTTCTTCAGCGCGATGGAAAGAGCGCTCTGGCCCAGGCGGCTCTCGGCGTTGACGTCGGCCCCTCGTTGGAGCAGGAACTCCACGAGCTCCTGGCGGTTGTTCTCCGTGGCGACCTGTAACGGCGTCACGCCGCAGCTGTCCCGCGCGTTGGGGTCCGCGCTATATCTCAGGAGCAGATCCGCGAGCGTCTCGAAGCCTTCCTTCGCGACCTCAAACAGCGGCGCCCGCTTGAATCCCACGTCCGGCGCGTTGGGGTTGGCGCCGTTCTTCAGCAGCAGTTCGGCCAGTTGCCCCAAGTTGTCGCGGCAGGCGCGGTGCAACGGCGTGCCGCCGAGTTTGGCCACGACGTTCGGGTCGGCTTTGTGCTGCAGCAGGAGTTGCGCAATCTCCAACCCCTCGGCCATCCTCGTGTGTCCCCGGTTGGCCACTTCATGCAGCGGCGTCTCCCCGAAGCGAGTTCTCTCGTTCACGTCGGCGCCCTTCGCCAGGAGCACCTCGACAGCAGCCTTCGTCCCGCTGAACGCGGCTTGGTGGAGCAGGGTTCGGCCCATATCGTCTGCCCGCCCGAGCAGCTTCGGATGGCGATCGAGTTCCTCGCGCAGCTTCACGCCGTCTCCGCGGACCCAATCGTGCGCCTGCATGGGGAGGGGCACGGTGAAGAAGCACGCCACGCCCGCCACCAGGGGCGCGCCGACGAAGATCCCCAGCAGTATCCCGCGCGCCCAGAGCAGCCCGCGCGACGGCGCCGCCGGCTCGCCGCCCACAGTGGCGCTCCCGCCGCGCCACAGCAGATCCAGGACGATGTGGAAGACCGCAAAGTACGCAATCACCGCCAGCGGCGCCAGGAAGACCGCCCAATACGAGAACAGGCCGGGGACACAAAGGAGCCAGCAGACCAATGGCAAAACTGAGCCGACTCCCAGCGAGGAAAGAAAGAACCACGCCACGCGCCGCTCCCGCAGACCCACGTACAACCCCACGCCGCCGAAGTCGCCCGACATCCCCGCCATGAACGGCAGCCAGGCTGTCGCCGACAGCACGCGCGGCTCGTCGCGCGTCCCGAACAGCCACACCAGCAGACCTGCGAGCAGCGCCGTCAGTACAGCGCCCGTGAGCGACGAGAGCGTGCAGCGCGCCCAGGAGTAACGCAGGCCGCGCGTCCACGCTTGCACCCAGACCGAGAACCCCAACAGCCCCGCCAGGCATACATCGGGCAGGAGTTGCAGAACGAAGCTCGCGGAACGGTCTTCGATGGATGCGAAGCTCGTGAACCCACCGGCCAGGACGAGCAGCAGGACCACGGCCATCGTGACCGCCAGGAAGCCGGCCGACAGACCGATGACAGCAGCAATGACAGTGTGGCGGGCGCCTCCGGCTGTCGCCATACGGCATTCCTCCCTGCCTTGTCGCGTTCGTTCAGCACCTTCTACTGCTTCCGGCCGAGATCCACAAGCGCCGCAGGGAGGCCCCGGGGGAGGTCCCCAATTGCTCACCGCCTGCCGGCCCTCCTGCTGACGGCTTACCCGTCCATTCGCGCCGGTGTATCCATGAACATGCCGGTAAGAGTCCGTTGCATCCTTTCGCTCGTCTTGATCCATACCTGGGTATGCGTCCTTGGAGGAGAGGGCACGATGCCAACGACCGAAGCGAAGGCGCTTGCCGCGCTCGACTGCACGGTCCTTTCGGCCGACGAGCGCGCGCAAGGGGTGGCGGCGTTGGACGACGAAATCCACGCGCGGCTGCGCGCGGCCAACCGCCGCGACACCGAGGAGTTTGCGAAGGTGCGATCAAGGGCGGACTGGGAGCAGTTCCGCGACGCGCGCATCAATGCCCTGCGAGCCTCTCTGGGCTCCTTTCCGGACGCACCTTCGCCGCTGCGCGTTGAGCTGGTGAAGGAACTCGACGGCGATGGTTTCCGCGTCCAGAACGTCGTCTTCGAGTCCCGTCCGGGCCTTGTCGTAACTGCCAACCTCTACGTGCCCAACCCAGCGCGCCCGAAGATGCCCGGGATACTGATCTGCCACAGCCATCACAATCCGAAGACGCAGGACGAGCTCCAGGACATGGGGGTGAACTGGGCGCGGCAAGGCTGCCTGGTACTGGTCATGGACCAGATTGGCCACGGCGAGCGGCGCCAGCAGCCGTTCGGCAGACGCCAGGACTACCGCTCGCGCTTCTACATGGGCATGCAGTTCCACCTTGTCGGTGAGAGCCTCATCGGCTGGATGGTCTGGGATCTTCTGCGGGGCGTGGACCTGCTCCTGAGCCGGCCGGGGATTGACGCCGAGCGGATCATCGCCGTCGGTTCCGTGGCGGGGGGCGGCGACCCCGTAGCGGTCGCCGCCGCGCTCGACCCGCGCATCACGTGTTCCGTGCCCTTCAACTTCGGCGGGCCGCAACCCGAGACGCATTACCCGCTGCCAACCAATGCAGAGGAAGCCTTCAACTACGCGGGCAGCGGCAGTTTCGAGTCAACCCGCAACCTGCGGCTAAGCGCGCGCGATGGCTTTCTCCCCTACGTGATCGTCGCCGCAGCCGCGCCGCGGTACCTTATCTATGCCCACGAGTTTGCCTGGGATGAAGAGCGCGACCCGGTATGGAAGCGGTTTGAGAAGGTCTCTGGCCTGTACGGCGCCCGCGACCGCCTGGCGGCGGCGCACGGTTGGGGCAACGTCAACCTGCGGCCCCCCGCGGCGAGCCACTGTAACAACGTCGGCGCGGCCCACCGCAAAGAAATCTACCCCTGCCTCGAACGCTGGCTCGGCATCCCCGCGCCGAAAGAGGAGCATCAGCAACGGCGGAAACCCGAAGAGCTGGTGTGCCTCAGCGATGAGGCCAAGGCGAAGTTCGGGCCGAGGCCCGTCCACGAGCTGCTCCAGGCACTGAGCGCGCAACGAGCGGGAGCCGCACGAGCCGCCCTGGCGCGCCTCGAGCCGGCCGAGCGCCGGAAGAAGCTGCGCAGCGATTGGGCGCGGCTGCTTGGCGACATCGAACCCAAGGCAAATCCGGACCAGACCGCGCGCGTTCTCGACAGGAAGGATGTCCCAGGAGGCACGGCGGAGCGCCTCCTTCTGCAGGTCGAGAAGCAGATTGCGATACCGGCGCTCCTGTTGTTGCCGCGCGACAGCAAGCAGCGGGCGCCACTGGTCGTGGCCATCGCCGA
>JAPLOD010000573.1 GCA_026692735.1 Planctomycetota bacterium
GGGCACGCCGGCCGGGTCCGCGCTTGCGCCTCCCGAGGAAGCGGATCTCTGCCGCCTGCTCGGCGGCCTGCTTGAGCGCGCCGGCGAGACCGCCGCGGCGCTGGAGCGGTACCGTCGCGCGTTCGCGCTGGACCCCGCCAACCCGCGCAACCGTCTCTCCCTGGCGATCGCGTACTGCGCTGCCGGCACGCCCGAGGAGGCAGCCGCGCTCCTGAAGCCCTGGGCCCGCGAACCTCAGCCGCCGGGCGCGACGCAACAGCCGGACGCGGCGGACGTCGCAGACCGGCCGAACGGCTCGCCCGGCGTGCACGCCCTGGGGCTGTATACCCTCGCGCTGGCGCTCGAGGAGACCGGCTTCCCCGAGGACGCGCTCGCGCTGTACCGCAGGGCCTGCACCATTGCCAGGCAAGCCGGCCAGGCCGACAGGGCAGGAGTGGCCGGGCGCGCCGACGCCGCGGTGGCCCGCCTGGAGGACTACTTCGACGCACTCCAGAGCCGCGCTCAGCACCGCGCCAAGGAGAATGAGGAGCGCCGCAAGAAGAACCTCGATCCGCTGCCGGACGAGCGGGAGGCCTGCGCGCGCGCGTGCGCGCTGTGCGACCACGGCCTCAAGCTCAAGACCGGCGCCCTCGAGGACCCCGGTTTTCTTGAGGCGCTGGGGCGGGCCCGGAATGGGAGCGACGAGGACGCCAAGGCGCTGGCCCAACACCCCCACTTCGAAGCGTTCCAGGGCGCCATGGAGGCCTTCCAGAAAGCGGTCGTCACGGCGCCGAAGCTTGCGCGGGCGTATTACGAACTGGGCGTCTGCAGCGTCATGCTGGGCCGGCCGGGAACAGCCAGGAAGCTGCTCGACGAAGCCGCCGCCTGCAGCCCGAACAATCTGGCGGTCCTGAACCTGCAGGGCGAAGTGCTGCTTGAACTGGGCCAGTGGGAGGACGCGGCCCGCGTCTTCAACAAGCTGCTCATGCTTGAGCCCGACTCCGGCCGCGCGAACTTCGGCCTGGCCAGAGCGTACGCCGGGCTGCAGGCCAGTGGCGAGCAGTGCCGCATGGCCCTCGACGCACTGCTCAACGCAGTCCGGCTGGGCGTGCGGGACAGGCGCATGGTTTCGAGCCAGGTCCTGGTGCTGGACGACGGCCGCGAGTTGGAGGGCTACGTCACGGAGGAGCCGCAGGCCTACCTGCTCCGCCGGGGCGAGAGCGCGGAGCGCATAGAGAAAGCGAAGGTCAAGGAAGTGCGGCAGCGGCCCGGCATGCATGAGCGGCTCGCGGCGCTCGTCCAGCGGTTCAACAGCGGCGAGAAGCCCGCGCCCGTCCCGGTGATCCGCTCCTCCCCCGGTCAGCCGCGCTCCCGGCCTCCTGACGCGCTGAACCCGTGGTCCGGCACGCTCATCGAGAAATAGCGCGAACCCGCGCTAGGTTTACTTCTTCTCGGGCTCTTTCGGGGCTTCCTTCTCGCCTTCGTCTTGGTTGGCGGCGCGCTGGACCTCCAGCGCCTTCCGGTCCTCGGCGTCCGGATCAACGTTCTGGTCAACCAGCGCCTTGCGGACTTTGGCGACGAAGCCCGAATCGCAGTCGTATCCGAGCGCCTCGACGTTCTTGATCTCCTTCCACGCCGAATGGTACTGGTCAAGGCCGAAGTGCGTAATGGACAGGTCCTTGCAGATGTTGGCGTGGAGCTGATTGGACACACGCGCCTTCTCGGCCTTGATGCGCGCCTGGTCGAGGTACTCAAACGCCAGGCTCCACTCCGCCCGCTTCATGAACGTCTTGCCCAGCAGCCAGAGGGGTTCCCAGAGGCGGCCTTCCTTGTCGAGATCCATGGCCTTCTTGTACCAGAACTGCGCCTCAATCGTCTTGTTCATGCGATCGTAGCAGTGGCCGATGTTCATGTAGGGCTGCGGCAGTTCGGAATTAAGCCCGATGGTCTCCTCGAAATTCGCCATCGCATCCAGGTACCGTCCCTCGTTCAGGAGCGCCAGGCCAAGATTGTTGCGGTAATCCGGAACTGTGGGATCGCTGTTGACCGCGTCCAGGAACTGCGCCTGCGCCGCGCGGAACTCGCCCCGCCGCATCAGTTCCAGGCCCACCGTGTTGGCGGCCGGGGCGCGGACCTTCTGCTTCGGGTCGGGCCCGGTTTCGGCCTGCTTCAGGAATTCCTCTTTGTTCTGGCTCCACCAGCGCATCCACCCCTCGTAGTTCTTGTAGCCGAAGTTCTTGCCGGTAATGCGGACCAGAGCGCCGTGAGCCGACAAGAGCACCAACTCCCGTTCCTGCCGCTCCGGCCGCAGCACGTCAATCAGGTCCGGAACCGCTATCGCGGCGCCGAGAACGCCTAGCATCTCCGCCGACGACTGCCGCGTTTCCGGATCAGGGTCCTTTAGATTCTTGATGTGGTACTGAATGGCTTTGATGGTCTTGGTGTCAGTCTTCCGCTTCTTCTCTTCCTTTGCGGGCTTATAGACAACGCCTTTCTGGAAGTCGTCCTTCTCGCCCTTGTCGAAGACCGGCGTGGCCTCCTGGCCGGCAAGCACTGAGGCGCAGGCCAGAACAGCCAACCCATAAGAGATGCGCTGAACCATCATCGCCAACCTCCCGTTCCAAAAGGGCTTATATACAATAACCGAAAACAGCGTGCTGAACAAGCCGTATTTGGCGACTGAAAAGCCGCACGCGTGCCGGAGGCCCGCACCACCCTGCGGTCACCCCGAATACGTGGCGTCGAAGACGGACTTGCCCGCTTCCAGGTGCCGCTTCACGCCGTAATCGGGATTGGCGCTGAGGTGCTGGAGGATCTTGAAGACCGCTTCGATCTCGCCCTGGGCGCCGATCTGCTCCGCAATCTCCTCAAGCCTCAGCCGCGCGCCCTTGCGCTGCTTCAGGCATTCGGCAATCCTGCGCTGCAACGCGATCACCGCGCCGGCGGCCTTCTTGCCGGCCTCCACGCCCGGCTGATGATAGGCGTTGATGTTCGCCAGCGTCGCGTACAAGCCGACCGCGCGTTCGTACAGCGCGATCAGCTTGCCGACGGTCTGCGCCGAAGTATCGGGCACGGTGATGGTGATGCTTTCGCGGCCGTTCTCATAGAGCGCCGCGCGGGTGCCCTGGTGGAAACCGTTCAGATAGTCGCCGCTGGTGACGCCGTCTTCGACCTGCATCGAGCGGCCCGCGCGGTCCTTCAGCACTTCAATGAACGTCACAAAGAAGTTGCGGACGCCCTCCCGCAACTGCTGCACGTAGGCGTGCTGGTCCGTCGAGCCCTTGTTGCCATAGACAGCGATGCCCTGGTTGACGACAGTGCCGGCGAGGTCCTTCTCCTTGCCCAGGGATTCCATGATCAACTGCTGCAGGTACTTGCTGAACAGCTCCAGCCGGTCCTTGTAGGGCAGGATGACCATGTCCTTCGCGCCCTTGCCGCCGGTGGCGTAGTACCACATCAGCGCCAGCAGCGCCGCGGGGTTCCGGAGCGGGTCTTTCCGCCGCGTGATGTCGTCCATCGCCTTCGCGCCGGCCAGGAGGCTGCGGATGTCCAGGCCCTGCAGCGCCGCGGGCAAGAGGCCCACGGCGGACGTCTCCGACGTCCGCCCGCCGACCCAGTCCCACATGGGGAAGCGCGCCAGCCAGTCCCCGGCCACGGCAGTCTTGTCCAGCGCGCTGCCTTCCTGGGTGATCGCTACGGTATGCGCGCCGAACTTCAGCCCCGCCGCTTCGTACGCACGCTGGGCTTCCAGCATGCCGTTGCGCGTCTCCTTGGTGCCGCCGGACTTGGAGATGACGACGCACAGCGTCTCCTTCAGGCCGGCGCCGATCTGTTCCAGCACAAGGTCCATACCGTCCGGGTCGGTGTTATCGAAGAAGAAAGGCGTGAGCTTGTCCTTCGCGGGTGACCCCAGCGCCCGGGCCACGAACTGCGGCCCCAAGGCCGAGCCGCCAATGCCCACCACCAGGAGTCTTGTGAAACGCTTTGCTTTCTGCGGCTTGATCTTCCCGGCATGCACCGCCCGGGCAAACTTCCCGACGTTGGCCAGGCAGACGTCAATCTCCTCTTTGATCTCCGGCGTGGGCGCGCGCGAGGAATCGCGCAGCCAGTAGTGGCCCACCATGCGGTTCTCATCGGGGTTGGCGATGGCGCCGGCTTCGAGCTTATCCATTTCGGCCAGCGCGCGCCGGATGGCGGCGTCGTGGTCCTGCAGAAAGCTGTCGCTGAACCTCATACGGCTGATATCCAGCGTGACGCCGCATTCGTCGCACACCAGCAGGTAGTTCTGGAAGCGTTGCCACAGTGCCGCATCGCCCATTCTCGCACCCCTCCAATAGCAGCCCGCGCTCTCGATGGCCCGCCAATCTACCAGAGAAAGCACGCATGCGCCACGACTGCGGCGCGGCGAAGAACATCAGACGCCGGCTTCGCGGCGGGCCCTCTGCGCAAGTTCCGTGAACTGCTCCCGCATTACCTCGGGCAGGCTTTCGCAGACGGCATCAACCTGGTCCAGGTGTCTCTTAAGCACTTCCACCACGTCCGCCAGGTCTCGCATGCGTTGGGCCTCAAGCTTCAGACGGATCAACCAGCCAATCCTGGCATAACCCGCGTTCGGACCCAACTCTGCCGGGTGCGGCAGTGGATAACGCGCGTCCTTCATGACCGTGCCCTCTTTGAGCAGGTCCACCTTCGCGCCGGTCTCCCGATGGGCAATAGTGAAGTCGGCCTTCAGAACAAAGTCCCTCGCGCGCAATTCGTCCAGGACCGCTCCATAATGCGCCGCGTCCACAACCACATCCACATCGTCAGTCCAGCGGTCATATCCCAGATACTGCACAGCGAGGCCGCCGATGAAACAGGCGTACGCGCCGGGCACGTTCTTTACCGCCTGGCGTACCGCCAAGACCGCATCGCGCAGCGCTGCCGGATCTGCTTCCACCTTGCGCCCCCCCGCGATCTCCGCCACAGCGTGCTGCACCGCCAGCAGCCGCGCCGCGCGCTGGTAAACGCCGTCTTCGATGGAGGTATCCGTGCTTCCTTCCATGGCGCCAGTATACCACAACTGCCCACGTGCGGAAACCAATGGCCAAGAGCCAATAGCCAAGGGCCAAGAGCCGCCGTCACCTGTCGATCCTCAGCCCCCCGCCCTTCATCAGCGCCTCCACTTCGGAACGCGAGATGATGGCGAAGTCGCCGGGGATGGAATGCTTCAGGGCGCTGGCGGCCACGGCAAAGCGGATCGCGTGGTCGTGGTCACCGGGCTTGATGAGCAGGGCGCTGAGCAGGCCCGCGGCGAAACTGTCCCCCGCGCCCACGCGGTCCACGATCTCCACTTCGTACTTCGGCGCCTCGAAGAACGACTTGCTGACGGCGTCGTAGTAGAGTCCCCACCACGTGTTGAACCACACCGACTTGTTCTGGCGCAGTGTGATCGCCACGCCTTTGAAACCGAACCTCGCCGCCAATTGCTGCGCCACGTTCCTGTAGCCGGCCGCGTCCACGCTGGTGAACTTGTCATCGCCGCCTTTGGGCGCCTCGATGCCGAACACCACCTTCGTGTCTTCCTCGGTGGTGATCAGGACGTCCACATGCTGCATCAGCGGCTCCTGGCAGGCGCGCGCCTCAGCGGGGCTCCATAGCTTGGAGCGGTAGTTCAGGTCGTAGCTGACGGAACAGCCGGCTTTCTTCGCGGCGCGCAGTGCGTCCTGCGTCACCGCCGTGGCGCTTTTCGAGAGCGCCGGCGTGATGCCGGAGATGTGAAAGCGCTTCACGCCGGAGAGCACCGTGTCCCAGTCCACGTCGCCCGGCTTGATGAGGCTGATGGCGCTGCCGGCGCGGTCGTAGAGCACCGCCGCGGCGCGCGGGCTGGCGCCCTGTTCGAG